>CADEGR010000201.1 GCA_902826935.1 uncultured Alphaproteobacteria bacterium
GCGCTGCGATCGCAGCTGCCATACTCGTCGCCCTTGCCAACCGTTTCTTAACGCCCCGGGCCTAAGCTGGCGCTGCGGTCCTGGTCCATGCGACCCTGGGAGTCCGCCCCGTCAACAGGTCGACCGATTGGCGCGCGGACTCCCAGGGTCGCATGGACCAGGGGGCAAGATCGCCGGATTGGCTGAAGATAGGGTTAATCAAGCGGCGCGGGGTGCGCGGCTGGCCGGTCAGCCGGTCAGCCGGTCAGCCGGTCAGCCGCCAGCGGCGAACTAAGTCAAGCCCGGCGCCCGCCAAGTCAACGACAGCAACTGCAGCGGATCGGGACGCGGCCGGGCGGCGGCGCGGTCTGGTTGTCGCTCGCCGGGATCGGGTGTAGCCTCGAAGGCTCGTCCCGAAGCGCATCGCGTGGACGGCGATGCGCGCCAAGCCTGCCTCCCGAATGTCCAACCCGGAGGGAACCATGGCCGAAAGCGTCTACAAGGTGATCGAGCTGGTCGGCACCAGCACCGAATCCTGGGAACGCGCCGCGGTCGCGGCGGTCGAGCGCGCCGGTCAGAGCTTGCGCGATCTCAGGGTCGCGGAGGTGGTCGAGCAGGATCTGGTGCTCGAGGAGGGCAAGATCCGCGCCTATCGGGCCAAGGTGAAGGTCTCCTTCAAATATGAGGGCTAGCGGCCAGCCAAGGCTGACCGCGCCCGGCAAACATGAGGGCTAGTGGCCAGCCGAGGCTGACCGCCTGCAAATGCGCCAGCTCGTGATCAACCGAGGCTGACCGTCTGGCAATCCCGCAAGCTGGTGCAGCGGCGCATTCGCTCGAGTCACGGGTCGCGGCATTAGGTTGTTGGTGATGCATCAACGTCGCCAGACACATCGGATCGATGTGCCTGGGTCGATGCGCTAGTGGTCAGCTGGGGGCTGACCGCGGCGGGCGGGCGCGCTAGCTGTTCAGGCGATCGGTGGGCGTGCTCGCCGGCTCGGCCGAGCCGTTGGGGCGGTGCAAGGCGCCGGTCAGGAAGTCCATCAGGCTGGTCGGCATCGGGAACACGATGGTCGAGCTGCGGTCATTGGCGATGTTGTTGAGGGTCGCCAGATAGCGCAGCTGCATCGCCTCGGGATGGGCCGAGAGGATGCGCGCCGCCTCGATCAGGTTCTCGGCCGAGCGCCGCTCGCCGTCCGCCTCGATGATCTTGGCGTCGCGATCGCGCTGGGCCTCGGCGCGCCGGGCCATGATCCGGCGCATGCTGGCGTCGATGTCGATGTCCTTGATCTCGACATTCTCGACCTTGATGCCCCATTCCTCGGTCAATTCGTCGATCGCCATCTGCAGATCGTTGCTGATCTTCTGGCGCTGCTGGAGGATCTCGTCCAGGCTGTGCTCGCCCAGGATCGAGCGCAGCCGGGTCTGGGCGAGCTCGCGGGTCGCAAGCTCGTAGTCGCTGACCTGGTTGATCGCCCGGTCGGGGTCGTGGATCCGGTAGTACACGACCGCATTCACGTTGCAGGACACGTTGTCCTTGGTGATCACGTCCTGGGGCGGCACGTCCAACGTGACGGTGCGGACCTCGACGATCCGGTAGGTCTGGATGATCGGCACGATCAGGCGCGGGCCCGGCCCCTTCACCTTCCAGAAATTGCCGAGCAGGTACACGACCGCGCGCTGGTACTGGTTGATGATCTTCAGCGACGGCCCGATGATCAGGGCGGCGACGATCAGGATCGGCAAGGCCCAGATGCTGATCTGGAAGATGGTATCCATCGACTTCAACGCTCCTCTGGTGCGGGCTCGACCTCGCAGGTGAGCCCGGAGACCTGGACCACGCGCACGCGGTCGCCGGGCAGCATGTCCGCTGGGCCGTGCGCCGTCCAGGTCGTGCCGCGCAGGCGGATCCGGCCGCGCTGGCCGGACCATTGGACCACCTGGCCGAAATTGCCGATCATGCCCTCGGCCCCGGTGGTCGCCGGCCGCAGCCGGACCCGCCGCATCATCATCATCAGCTTCATCAGCAGGCCGGAGGCCACGAGGGCCACGCCGCCGATGATCTCCATCGGCACGTCGAAGCCGGGCACGCCGGTATCCATCAGCATGACCGAGCCGATCACGAAGCTGACGATGCCGCCCAGGCCGAACACGCCGATGCCGGGCACCAGCATCTCCATGACCATCAGGCCGACGCCGAGCAGGATCAGGCCGAGGCCGGCGAAGTTCACCGGGATGATCTGGAAGGCGTAGAGCGCCACCATCAGCGCGATCGCGCCCAGCACGCCCGGCGCCACCACGCCCGGCGTCAGGATCTCGATCAGGATGCCGAAGATGCCGGTGAGCAGGAGGATGTAGGCGACGGTCGGGCTGGTCAGCAGCGACAGCAGCTGGGTGCGCCAGCCGGGCCCGAGCTCGATCAGCTCGCGATCGGCCAGGCGCAGCACGTGGTCGAGGCCGCCGGCCTGGACCGCGCGGCCGTCCAGCTTGGCCAGGAGCTGGGGCACGTCGTTGGCGATCAAATCGATCACCTGGCGCTGCAGCGCCTCGCCGGCGGTCAGCGTCGCCGCCTCGCGCACCGCCCGCTCGGCCCAGGCCGGATTGCGGCCGCGCAGCTCGGCCAGGCTCCGGATATAGGCGACCGCATCGTTGATCGTCTTGGCCTTGAGATCCGGCGTGCCCGTGGTCGGCGTGCCGCTCAGGTCGACCTCGACCGGGGTGGCAGCACCGAGATTGGTGCCGGGCGCCATGGCGGCGAGGTGGCAGGCATAGAGGATGTAGGTGCCAGCGCTCGCGGCATGGGCGCCGCCGGGTGCCACGAAGCCGACCACCGGGATCGGCGAGGCCAGGATCTCCTGGATGATCTTGCGCATCGGATCGACCAGCCCGCCCGGCGTGTCGATCCGGAGCACGATCAGGTCGGCCGATTCCTGCCGGGCCTGGGCGAAGCTGCGCTGGATGTAGCCGCTATTGGCGGGGCCGATGGCGCCTGCCAGCTCGATCATGGCGATTCGGCTGGCAGTTGCCGGCTGGGTCAGCGCCGGCCGGGCGCCGAGCCAGCCGATCGTCAGAACCGACAGCGCCAGCGCCAGCAGCCGCCAGCCCGAGCGCGGGCGCAAGCCGGCCGCAAGACGCCTGAGCCTATGGCATGCCGGATCAGGCCGGGAGCGCGTCCCGGCCCAGTTCATGGTGACCAACCGGAGAGACCGCCGGACCGATGTGCCGGCGGCCGACGGCAAGGGGCGGCCTGGCCGCTAGATCTTGCCGTGGCAATGCTTGAACTTCTTGCCGGAGCCGCAGGGACAGGCGGCGTTGCGCGGCACCTTGCCGCCGCTCGGCTGGGCGACCGCCGCCACGCTCGCCGCCGGACCTGGACGCGGCGGCGGCGCCGCCCGCCGGGCGGCCGGACGCGGCCCGTCGGTGCCGGTCGCCGCCAGCGGCTCCTCGGCGTCTTCGAGCACGCTCGCCTGATCCGTCTGCGCCTCGTTGCGGATCTCCAGATGGCTCAGCACCTGGGTCACCGTCTGGCGCAGATTGACCAGCATGTCCTCGAACAGCGAGAACGCCTCGCGCTTGTATTCGTTGAGCGGATCGCGCTGGCCGTAGCCGCGCAGATGGATGCCCTGGCGCAGATGGTCGAGGTGGAGCAGATGCTCCTTCCAGAGATGGTCGAGGATCTGCAGGAGCAGGCTCTTCTCGGCCATGTGGACCAGATCGGCACCGTAGGTCGCGACCTTCTGGGCCATCTTGCGATCCGAGGCCTCGAACAGCCGCGCCCGGATCTGCTCCTCGGCGATGCCCTCCTCCTTGGCCCAATCCGCGACCGGCAGATCGAGCGCCAGGAGACGGTTCGCCTCCTTGGTCAGGGTCGCGATGTCCCATTCCTCGGCGTAGACCTTCTCCGGGATCGACTTCGCGACCAGATCGTCGATCACCTGATGGCGCATGTCGCGCACGGTCTCGCTGACGTCCTGGACCTCGATCAGCTCGTGGCGCTGCTCGTAGATGACCTTGCGCTGGTCGTTCATGACGTCGTCGTACTTCAGGAGATTCTTGCGAATCTCGAAGTTGCGCGCCTCGACCTTCTGCTGCGCCTTCTCCAGCGCCTTGTTGATCCAGGGATGGATGATCGCCTCGTCTTCCTGCAGACCGAGGCGCTTCAGCATGCTGTCCATGCGCTCGGAGCCGAAGATGCGCATCAGGTCATCTTCGAGCGACAGGAAGAACTTGGAGCGGCCGGGATCGCCCTGCCGGCCGGAGCGGCCGCGCAGCTGGTTGTCGATCCGGCGGGATTCATGGCGCTCGGTGCCGAGCACGTAGAGGCCGCCCGCGGCCAGCACGGCCGCCTTATCGCGCTCGACCTCGACATCGATCGCCGCCGCACGCGCAGCCCGCTCGTCGGCATCCAGGACGTCATGCAGCTCCTGCTGCTTGCGCATCTCGGCATTGCCGCCGAGCTGGATGTCGGTGCCGCGGCCGGCCATGTTGGTCGCGATCGTGACCGCGCCGAGGCGGCCGGCCTGGGCCACGATGAAGGCTTCCTGCTCGTGGTAGCGAGCGTTCAGGACGTGGTGCGGGATCTTGGACTGCTTGAGCAGACCCGAGAGCGATTCCGACTTCTCGATGCTGACCGTGCCGACCAAGACCGGCTGGCCGCGCTCATGGGAATCCTTGATCGAGGCGACGATCGCCCGGTCTTTCTCGTTGGCGGAGCGGTACACCTCGTCGTCGTGATCGGCGCGGACCATCGGCCGATGGGTCGGCATCTCGACCACCTCGAGGCCATAGATCTCGCCGAATTCGGCCGCCTCGGTCGCGGCCGTGCCGGTCATGCCGGCGAGCTTGGGGTAGAGGCGGAAATAGTTCTGGAAGGTGATCGACGCCAGCGTCTGGTTCTCCGGCTGGATCGTCACCTTCTCCTTGGCTTCCAGCGCCTGGTGCAAGCCATCGGAGTAGCGCCGGCCCTCCATCATGCGCCCGGTGAACTCGTCGACGATGATGACCTTGTCGTTCTTGACCAGATAGTCGACGTCGCGCGTGAACAGCTTGTGCGCACGGAGCGCCTGATTGATGTGGTGCACCAGCGTGACATTGGTGATGTCGTACAGCTCGGCATGCTTCAAGAGGCCGCTCTCGGCGAGCCAGGCCTGCATCTTCTCGCCGCCGCTCTCGGACAGGCTGACCGCGCGCTGCTTCTCGTCCTTCTCGAAGTCCTCGGCCGAGAGGCCGGGAATATAGGCGTCGATCGCGCGGTACAGCTCGGAGCTGTCCTCGGCCGGCCCGGAGATGATCAAGGGCGTGCGCGCCTCGTCGACCAGGATGCTGTCGACCTCGTCGACGATCGCGTAGTTGAAGCCGCGCTGCACCATGAGGTCCTGGGAGAACTTCATGTTGTCGCGCAGATAGTCGAAGCCCAGCTCGTTGTTGGTGGCGTAGGTGATGTCCGCGGCGTAGGCCTGCTTGCGCTCCGGCTCGACCAGGCCCGGCACGATGCAGCCGACCGAGAGGCCCAGGAACTGGTAGATCTGGCCCATCCAGGCGGAGTCGCGCCGGGCCAGATAGTCATTGACGGTGACGACGTGCACGCCCTTGCCGGAGAGCGCGTTCAGATAGACCGGCAAGGTCGCGACCAGGGTCTTGCCTTCGCCGGTCTTCATCTCGGCGATCTTGCCCTGATGCAGGACCATGC
>CADEGR010000202.1 GCA_902826935.1 uncultured Alphaproteobacteria bacterium
AAGGCCCTGCCGCCGACCGCGTGGCCGCTAGGCCGAGCTGGCCTGACCGTCGATCGCGCGCCTGATGGAGGCCGCTGATCAGCTCGTCATGGGTCCGTAGATCGACTGGCGCTTGCGCTTCATGGTGGGCGTCAGAAAGCCCGCCGCCGACCGCCTGGCCGCTAGGTTGAGCTGGCCTGGCTGTCGACCGAGCGCGCTTGGTAGAGGCCGCTGAACAGCTCGCCATGGATGCGGTAGATCGCCTGGCGCTTGAGCTTCATGGTCGGCGTCAGCAGGCCGTTCTCGACGCTGAACGGCTCCGGCATGATCCGGAAGCGGCGGACCCGCTCGATCACCGAGAGCTGGCGGTTGGCGCGCTTGATCGCCTCGCCGATCGCCTCCTGGAAGGCCGGCTGCTCGGCCAGGCGCGCGAGCTCGGCGCTGCCCCCCTGGCTGCGGGCATACTGCTTGACGAAGTCCTGGTCCGGCACGATCAGCGCCACCAGATGCGGCTGGCGGTCGCCATAGACGATCACCTGGCCGATCTCGGGCTCCAGCGCCAGGACGCCCTCGACCTTCTGCGGCGCGATGTTGTCGCCGCCGGAATTGACGATGATGTCGCGCTTGCGGTCGGTGATCTCGATATAGCCGGCCTCGTCCAGGCGGCCGATGTCGCCGGTATGCAGCCAGCCATCGCGCAGCGCCAAGGCGGTGCCGGCCGGATCCTGCCAGTAGCCCTGCATGACCGGCTCGCCGCGCACCAGGATCTCGCCGTCCTCGGCGATCTTGACCTCGATGCCGTGCAGGGGCGGCCCGACCGTGCGCAGCCGCACCGCGCCCGGGATGTTGACGCTGATCACCGGCGAGCATTCGGTCTGGCCGTAGCCCTGGAACACCGGCAGGCCGAGGGCGGTGAAGAACAGCCCGACATCATAGTTGAGCGGGGCGCCGCCCGAGACCAGCGCCTTCATCCGGCCGCCGAAGCGCGCCTTGACCTTGCTGCGCACCAGGGGATCGAGGGCCCGGTTGACACAGCGCTCGACCAGGCTGAGCGAGCCCGGCTGCTCGTAGGCCTTGGTGCCGAGCTCGACCGCCTTCATGAACAGCTTCGGCTTCAGGCCGTGCTCGCGCTGCATGGCGTTCAGAATGCGCTGGCGCATGACCTCGTAGAGCCGCGGCACGCAGGTCATGATCGTCGGCCGCGCCTCGGCCAGATTGGTGCTCATGCTCTCGATGCCCTCGGCGTAATAGATCTGGGCGCCGAGCGCGATCGGGAAGTACAGGCCGGCGGTATGCTCGTAGGCGTGCGACAGGGGCAGGAACGACAGGAACGCCTCGTCGTCGGAGAGCCCGAGCAGCTCCAGCACGCCATAGGCGCCGGCGACATCGGCCATGATGTTGCCGTGGCTGAGCATCACGCCCTTCGGCTGGCCGCCGGTGCCGGAGGTGTAGATCAGGCAGGCGGTGTCGCCGCGTTGCAGGGCGGCCTCCGGCGGCTCCGCGGGGTCGGGCAGATCGGCGCCCTGGGCGAGGGCCGCCTGCCAGTCGAGCACCGGATGGTTGGTCTGGCTGGCGAGGGTGAGCGGCTCCATGCTGACCACCAGGTCGACCGAGGCTGCGCGGGCCGCGGCCGGCAGCGCCTGGCGGGCCAGCTTGTCGTTCGAGACCACCAGCATCCGGGCACCGCTGTTGGCCAGCAGGTAGGCGTGATCCTCGACGGTGTTGGTGGTGTAGGCCGGCACGGTGATGCCGCCGGCCGCCAGGACCGCCAGATCGGCGATCGCCCATTCCGGCCGGTTCTCGGCGACCAGCAGGACGCGATCGCCCTTGGCCAGGCCGCGCGCGCGCAGCGTCCGGGCCAGCTGGCGCGCCTCGGTCGCGACCCGCTGCCAGGACCACGGCTCGTAGCCGTTGCTGCGCTTGCTCCACAAGAATGGCCGCTCGCCGCGCCGCTCCGCCATGCGCGTGAACATGTCATAGAGATTGCGGCCGAAATCCGGCGGGGCCATGCGGCCTCCCAAGCGCTGGCGCCGGCCGGCGGCTGCCGGCAAGACGCTGCTCCCTGCATGGACGCGGGGTTGATCCCACCTGCGAACACATAATGCGAAATGCCTGGATTGGCCAGCAACCGTTCTTATATGACCAGAAGTCCAACCGGAGGATGCCGATGCCGCTAGCCGAAAAGACCGCCAAGCCCGCCACGGCCGCCGCAACCGGCGATCTGCCGAGCTGGGATCTTTCGGATTTGTATGGCGGCATGGACGCGCCCGAGATCGAGCGCGATCTCAAGGCGGCGGCGGCCGAGGCCGAGGCCCTGGAGCGGACCGCCAAGGGCAAGCTCGCCGACCTCGATGGCGACGCGCTGGCCGAGGTGATCAGGCGCTACGAGCAGCTGGACGAGGTCTTGGGCCGCCTCTTGAGCTACGGCTCGCTGCTGCATGCCGGCCGGGCCGATGATGCCAAGATCGGCCGCTTCTTCCAGGGCATCCGCGAGCGGGTCAACCAGATCAACACCCGCCTGCTGTTCGTGACGCTCGAGCTCAACCGGATCGAGGACGCGGCGCTGGCCGCCAAGCTGGCGGCGCCGGCGCTCGCCCATTACGAGCCCTGGCTGCGCGATGTCCGCAGCTTCCGGCCGCATCAGCTGGACGACGAGATCGAGCGCGTGCTGCACGAGAAATCGATCACCGGCCGCGGCGCCTGGAACCGGCTGTTCGACGAGACCATGGCGCGGCTGCGCTTTCCGCTGCACGGCAAGGAGCTGACCAGCGCCGAGATCTTCGATCTGCTCTCGGTCCAGGACCGGGCCAAGCGCGAGGCCGCCGGCCGCTCGATCGGCCAGGTGCTGGAGCGCAATCTGCCGCTGTTCGCCCTGATCACCAACACGCTGGCCAAGGACAAGCAGATCGAGGACGACTGGCGCCATTTCGCCCGCCCGATCTCCGGCCGCAACCTCGCCAACCAGGTCGAGGACGAGGTGGTCGACGCCCTGATCGACGCCACCCGCAAAGCCTATCCCAAGCTGTCGCACCGCTACTATCAGATGAAGGCGCGCTGGCTCGGCCTCGACAAGCTGGCCTTTTGGGACCGCAACGCGCCCTTGCCCGAGGACAGCGAGCGGCGGATCGGCTGGCCGGATGCCAAGGTCATCGTGCTCGACGCCTATCGCGGCTTCTCGCCCAAGCTTGCCCAGATCCTGGAGCAGTTCTTCGAGCGCCGCTGGATCGACGCCCAGCTCCGGCCCGGCAAGGATTCCGGCGCCTTTTGCCATCCGACCGTGCCGAGCGTGCACCCTTATGTGCTGATGAACTACCAGGGCCGGCCGCGCGATGTCATGACGCTCGCCCACGAGCTGGGCCATGGCGTGCATCAGGTGCTGGCGGCCGAGCAGGGCGCTCTGATGTCCGGCACGCCCCTGACGCTCGCCGAGACCGCCTCGGTGTTCGGCGAGCAGCTGACCTTCCGGGCTCTGCTGGCCGCCGAGACCAATCCTGCGCAGCGGCGGATCCTGCTCGCCGGCAAGATCGAGGACGCGCTCAACACCGTGGTCCGCCAGATCGCCTTCGTCACCTTCGAGCGCCGGGTCCACGACGCCCGCAAGCAGTCCGAGCTGACGCCGGACGAGATCGGCGACATCTGGCTCGAGGTCCAGACCGAGAGCCTGGGCCCGGCCTTCGAGTTCGATCCGACCTATCGCAATTTCTGGAGCTACATCCCGCACTTCATCCACGTGCCGTTCTACGTCTACGCCTATGCCTTCGGCGACTGCCTGGTGAACTCGCTCTATGCCGCCTTCCAGGCGCAGCCCGACGGCTTCCAGGACCGCTATTTGGCGATGCTGCGCGCCGGCGGCACCCTGCGCCACCAGGAGCTGCTGCAGCCGTTCGGGCTGAACGCCTCCGACCCGGCGTTCTGGGACCAAGGCCTCTCGATGGTCGCCGGGCTGATCGATCAGCTCGAGCACGAGCTGCCGGGCCCCGCATGAGCGAAGAGTTCGGCGGCGATCGCGACGAGAACAGCCTGTCCGGCCGGGTCATGCGCTACGCCCAGGTGTCCGGCACCATGGGCGGCCTGGCAGCACGGATCGCCGGCCAGCAGCTGTTCGGCATCCGGATCGACAAGGCGCAGCATGCCGAGGAGCTGAAGCGCGCCTTGGGCGGGCTGAAGGGCCCCTTGATGAAGGTTGCCCAGCTGCTCGCCACGATCCCCGATGCCTTGCCGAAGGAATATGCTGCCGAGCTCGCCCAGCTGCAGTCGGAGGCGCCGGCCATGGGCCGGCCCTTCGTGCGCCGGCGCATGGCGGCCGAGCTTGGTCCGAGCTGGCAAGGCCGGTTCCAGGAGTTCGCGCTCGACGCCTCGGCCGCCGCCTCGCTCGGCCAGGTCCACCGGGCGACCGCGCAGGACGGCAGGGCGCTGGCCTGCAAGCTGCAATATCCGGGCATCGAGAGCGCGGTCGAGGCCGATCTTGGCCAGCTGCGGCTGATCTTCGGCCTCTATCGCCGCTACGACCGCTCGATCGACCCGTCCCGGATCTACGAGGAGCTGGCCGAGCGCCTGCGCGAGGAGCTGGACTACCGGCGCGAGGCGCGCCACATGGCGCTCTATCGCCACATGCTGCGCAACGAGGCGGCGGTCCATGTGCCGGACGTGCTGCCGGACTTGTCGACCCGGCGCCTCTTGACCATGAGCTGGCTGGATGGCCAGCGCCTGACCAACTTCAAGGACGCCCCGCTCGAGCAGCGCAACGCGCTCGCCCACAACATGTTCCGCGCCTGGTACGTGCCGTTCTACGACTACGGCGTGATCCACGGCG
Source organism: uncultured Alphaproteobacteria bacterium (assembly GCA_902826935.1). Taxonomy (GTDB): domain Bacteria; phylum Pseudomonadota; class Alphaproteobacteria; order Geminicoccales; family Geminicoccaceae; genus CADEGR01. The sequence goes on from CADEGR010000202.1 coordinate 4,793, forward strand.
ATCCGCATCTCGGCAACTACACCGCGCGGCCGGACATGAGCGTCAACCTGCTCGATTTCGGCTGCATCCGCGTGTTCCCGCCGCGCCTGGTCAAGGGCGTGATCGACCTCTACCACGCGCTCGCCAAGGGCGATCAGGCGCTCGCCGTCCAGGCGTACGAGACCTGGGGCTTCCAGGATCTCAGCAAGGAGGTGATCGAGACGCTGAACCTGTGGGCAGCGTTCGTCTACGCGCCCTTGATGGAAGACCGCCCACGCCTGATCGAGGAAACCAATTCCGGCACCTATGGCCGCGAGGTCGCCGAGAACGTCCACGGCCGGCTGCGCGCCTTGGGCGGAGTCACGCCGCCCCGCGAGTTCGTGCTGATGGACCGGGCCGCGATCGGCCTGGGCTCGGTGTTCATGCATCTGCAGGCCGAGGTCAACTGGCACCAGCTGTTCATGGAGCTGATCGAAGGCTTCGACGAGCAGCAGCTGGCCGCCCGCCAGGCCGAGGCCCTCGAAGCCCAGGATCTGCCGCTGCCGGCCTAGGGCCGAAGCCCCATCGGCGCCACGCGCGACGAGCTGCAGGAGCTACGGCTGGCCAGCCCATCCGCCGCTGCTGCCATTGCCGCCACCGTGCTCTTCGGCGTTGCGAACCAATCCTTAACGTCTTGCGCCGAAGCTGACCCGGCCTGCCTGGTCCATGCGACCCTGGGAATCCGCCCCATGGACACGTCGACCACTCGACGCGCGGACTCCCAGGATCGCATGGACCAGGGGCAGGATCGCTGGATGAGCTGAAGATCGAGTTAATCAGGCTGCGCGCGGTTTGCCAGATAAGGTCTGCGCCCGAACAGGCGCAAGCAGCTGAGATCTGGAGCAGTTTGCAGC
>CADEGR010000203.1 GCA_902826935.1 uncultured Alphaproteobacteria bacterium
CGTCGGCCAGATACTCGGGCGAGGCATAAAGATGGGTATGGGCGGTCTTCAGCCGCTTCTGGATCAGGTCGCTCTGCCGGGGCGGGGTCAAGCGGATCGCCACGTCGGCGGCGCGCATGCTGAGATCCAGCTCGACATCGAGCACCAGGAGCGAGAGCGAGATATCCGGGTAGTGGTCCAGAAACTCCTTCAGATGGCTGGTCAGCCAGAACGAGCCGAAGCCCTGGGTCGCGTTGATGCGCAAATGGCCTGAGGGCTCGGCCTTTGTCTCGCTCAGCATCCTTTCCGTGCCGGCGAGCTTGCTGGCGATCTCTCGGGCACTCTCCAGCAACATCTCGCCCTGCTCGGTCAGCACGAGCCCGCGGGCATGGCGGTGGAACAATGGCGTGCCCAGCTCGTCCTCGAGCGCCCCGATCTGCCGGCTGATCGCCGACTGGCTGAGGTTCAAGGATTCGGCGGCGCGGGTGAAGCTGCCGGCTTCGGCGACGCCGTGGAAGATCCGGATCCGGTCCCAGTCGAGCATGCCGGCCGGCCTAGCCGCCGACCGCCATGCGCGCCGGCTGATCGACCTCTTCGAGCGCTGCCAGATACTTCTCCGCCTCCAGCGCCGCCATGCAGCCGGAGCCGGCGGCGGTCACCGCCTGGCGGAAGATCTTGTCCTGGACATCGCCGGCGGCGAACACGCCCGGCACGCTGGTGACCGTGCTGCCGGGCTCGGTCAGGACATAGCCATCGCCATCGATCTCGAGCTGGCCGCGCACCAGGCTGGTCGCCGGATCGTGGCCGATCGCGATGAACACGCCATCGACCGCGAGCTCGCTCAGGCTGCCATTCAGCGTGTTGCGCAGGCGCAGGCCGGTGACGCCACGTGGCTGCGTGGTGCCCAGGATCTCATCGACCGCGCTATGCCAGCGCACCTCGATGTTGGGGTGGCGCAAGAGGCGAGTCTGCAGCACCTTTTCGGCGCGCAGGCTGTCGCGGCGATGAATCAGGATCACCCTGCGGGCGAGGTTGGCCAGGTAGAGCGCCTCCTCGACCGCGGTATTGCCGCCGCCGACCACGGCGACCGTCTTGCCGCGATAGAAGAAGCCGTCGCAGGTGGCGCAAGCCGAAACGCCGAAGCCTGAGAAGTGCTGCTCGCTGGGCAGACCCAGCCAGCGTGCCTGAGCGCCGGTCGCCAGGATCACCGTGTCAGCGAGATGGACCTCGCCTGAATCCGCAACCGCCCGGAATGGTCGCGCCTGCAGATCGAGCTCGACGATGCTGTCGGCGATCAGCTCGGCGCCGCAATGGGCCGCCTGCGCCGCCATCTGCTCCATCAGCCAAGGCCCCTGGATGACGTCGGCGAAGCCCGGATAATTCTCGACGTCCGTGGTGATCGAGAGCTGGCCACCGGTCTGCAGGCCCTGGAACACGACAGGTGCCAAATTGGCGCGGGCTGCATAGATCGCGGCCGTGTAGCCGGCCGGTCCGGAGCCGATGATCAACAGCTTGCTATGTCGGGTCGAAGCCATGGCCGATCCAAATCCTCTTGCCGTCGATGACGGCCATCCTAGAGGGAATAGTTAGGAAGCGCAGCAATCCGTCGCCAGGCTGCCGGCCGGGCTTGCGCCGTTACGCCGCGCAAGCCGGTTGCGGATCTCGGCGGCGATGGCAGCCGCGGAGTTGAGCGGCGGGGCGTCGACCTCGAACCAGGCGCTGCCGAGCGGCCGCAGATAGCCAAGCTCGCTCAGGCGCCGATGCAGGCGGTCGAGCTTCGGCCGCGTGCCGGCGGCCAGGGTGAACAGGAAGACCGGCTTGCCGGTCGCGGCCGCCTCGGTCGCCATCGAGGCGCTGTCGCTGGTCACGATGACCGCATTGGCGGCCGCCATGAAGCCGATATAGGGATTGGTGCCGTCGGCGCTCCAGCGATGCAGGCGATGGGGTGCGGTGAGCGCTCCGGCCAGCGCGTCCTCGCAGGCGAGGCCGGTGCGGCGGCTGGTGGTGACCAACAGGCTGCCGCCTTGCTCGGCAGCGAGCGCGCTCGCGGCGGCGCCCAGCCTTCGGGCGTCCTCCGGCGTGCACGGGATGCGCCGGCTGCTGCCGCCAACCAGGCAGGCGATCCGCGGCCGCGGCAGATCGGCAACCAGCGCAGTGATTGCCGGCAGGGCGCCCTGCAGCACCGCCGGAGTCAGGCGGTGGGGCGCGCCGATCGTGGGCAAGACCTCCGGGCCGAGCTTGGCGCGATCATGCTCCGGCACGGCGATCAGGTCGAAGTCGCGGGCGCTGCCGGGCCACATGATCTGGGCCAGGAAGGCGCTCGGCTGCTGCCGCTTCACCCAGCGCGCGATCGGCGCGGTCCGCCGGCCGGCGGCGATGACCAGCTCGGGCCAGGGCGGCGTCAGCTCCAGGCGGGCGGTCGCCATCATGCCGTGGGTGCTGGCAGCCAGCAGCCAGTTCGGCAGATGGGCGACGCGGCCATAGCGGATCTGCTTGACCGTGAACGGCCAGCCGAGCGCCTCAGCGACGCCCAGCGCCTGATTGACATTGCCAGGACGATCGTCGGCCAGGACCCAGCTGCGCGGAGGCTCCATGGGCGGGAGCCGGAGGCTGCGGGCCGCCTACTGGGTGACGATCTTGCCGGGGTAGGTGACGCCCAGAAGCTCGAAGTAGCGGGTGCCGCGCGGGGTCGACACCTCGACGGTGTCGCCGGCCTCGCGGCCGATCAGGGCGCGGCCGAGCGGGGCGGTCACCGACAGGAGGCCTTGCTGGATCTCGGCCTCGTCCGGGCCGACGATCTGGTAGACCACTTCCTCCTCGGTCTCCTCATCGACCAGCTTGACCTGGGCGCCGAACTTCACGGTGCTGCCGGTCTGCTGTGAAATGTCGATGATCTCGGCACGGGCGAGCTTGTCTTCCAGCTCAAGCACCCGGCCCTCGATGAAGCTCTGCCGCTCGCGCGCGGCATGGTACTCGGCGTTCTCCGAGAGATCGCCGTGCTCGCGAGCCGCCGCGATCGCCTTGATCACGGCCGGGCGCTCATCATGCCTCAAGCGCTTGAGCTCTTCCTCGAGACGACTATAGCCGCCCGAGGTCATCGGAATCCTGTCACTCATGGATGACCGTCACAAAAAAAGAAGGATGGCGCCACGTAGAGCACCATGCTTCGACGTAGTGATTGCCTAACGAGGGGTCAATAATACGATTGCAGGGGAGCGACTGCAAGCTCGCGCGTCGGGCGCGTGGTCATCGCCAGCACCACGGCCCGCGCGCCGGCCACCGTGGTGCAGTAGGGCACGCGATATTGCAGGGCAGCGCGGCGCAAGGTGTAGCTGTCCTGGATCGCTGCCTGGCCTTCCGTGGTGTTCAGCACCAGCGCGACCTTGCCGTCCTTGATCAAGTCGACCACATGCGGCCGCCCCTCGTAGACCTTGTTGACCTCCGCGACCTTCAGCCCGGCCGCGCGGAACGCGGCCGCGGTGCCGCGCGAGGCGATCAGCCGATAGCCGTGCTCCAGCAGCGTCGCCCCCAGCTCGATCATCGCCGGCTTGTCGCTGTCGCGCACCGAGATGAACACCGTGCCCTGCTCCGGCAGCTGCGAGCCCGCGGCCAGCTGGGCCTTGGCGAAGGCGGCGCCGAAATCGCGATCCAGGCCCATCACCTCGCCGGTCGACTTCATTTCCGGACCGAGCAGCAGGTCGACGCCCGGGAAGCGGGCGAACGGGAAGACCGCCTCCTTGACCGCGACATGGTTCAGCTTGCGCTCGTGCAGCCCGAACGAGGCCAGGCTTTCGCCAGCCATGACCCGGGCTGCGATCTTGGCGATCGGACGGCCGATCGCCTTGGCCACGAAGGGCACGGTGCGCGAGGCGCGCGGGTTGACCTCGAGGATGAACACCTCCTCGCCTTGGATCGCCATCTGCACGTTCATCAGGCCACGCACCTCGAGCGCCTGCGCCAGCGCCTCGGCCTGGCGGCGCACTTCGGCCACCATGGCCAACGTCAACGAATAGGGCGGCAGCGAGCAGGCGCTGTCGCCAGAATGCACGCCGGCCTCCTCGATATGCTCCATGATGCCGGCGACGAACACCGTCTGATCGTCCGCCAGCACGTCGACATCGACCTCGATCGCATTTTGCAGATAGCCATCGATGAGAATCGGGCCGAGCTCGGCATATTCGGAAGCTGCGGCCACGAACTGCTTGAGCTCGGCATGGTTGTGCACGATCCGCATCGCTCGCCCGCCCAGCACGTAGGACGGCCGGATGACCACCGGAAAGCCGATTGCATCGACTTTGGCCGCCGCATCGGTCGGGCTCGTGCAAAGGTCGTTCGGCGGCTGCCGCAGGCCCAGCTGGCGAAGCAGCTGCTGGAAACGCTGCCGGTCCTCGGCGAGGTCGATCGCATCCGGCGAGGTGCCCAGAATCGGCACGCCAGCGGCCTCGAGCGCCCCCGCCAGCTTGAGCGGCGTCTGCCCGCCCAGCTGCACGATCACGCCGTGCAGCGTGCCGCGCGTACGCTCGACCCGGATGATTTCCAGGACGTCCTCGGCGGTCAGCGGCTCAAAATACAGGCGATCGGAGCTGTCGTAGTCGGTCGACACCGTCTCCGGATTGCAGTTGACCATGATGGTCTCGTAGCCGGCCTCGGCCAGACCCATCAAAGCATGCACGCAGCAGCAATCGAACTCGATGCCTTGGCCGATCCGGTTGGGGCCGCCGCCCAGGATCATGACCTTGCGCCGCTCGCTCGGCCAAGCCTCGCACTCGGCCGGCTGGCCTGCCGCTCCGGTCTCGTAGCAGCTGTAAAGATAAGGCGTGCGGGCGGCGAATTCGGCAGCGCAGGTGTCGACCCGCTTGAACACCGGGTGCACGCCCATCCCCTGGCGCAGATTGGCGATGTCGCTCTCGCGCCGGCCGGTCAGGCGGGCGAGCCTCGCATCGGAAAAGCCCATGGCTTTGAGCGCTGCCAGGGCGTCGGCCTGCTCCGGCAGGCCATTGGCGCGCAGCTCCGCCTCGGCTTGGACCAGCGCCTCGATCTGGCGCAGGAACCAGCGGTCGTAGCGGCAGATCGGCTGGATCTGCTCGATGGTGAGGCCGAGGCGGAAGGCCTGGGCGATCAGGCGCAGCCGGTCAGGGCTGGGCCGCCCGAGCGCCGCGATCACGGCATCGCGCGGCCGGGTGGCGTCGCCCGCGCCCTCGATCAGGATGTCGTCCAGGCCCTCGAGCCCGGTCTCCAGCGAGCGCAGCGCCTTTTGCAGCGACTCCGCGAACGTCCGCCCGATCGCCATGACCTCGCCGACCGACTTCATCGAAGTGGTCAGGATCTGCTCGGTCTCGGGAAACTTCTCGAAGGTGAAACGCGGGATCTTGGTGACCACGTAATCGATGGTCGGCTCGAACGCGGCCGGCGTGCAGCCGGTGATGTCGTTGGTGATCTCGTCCAGCGTGTAGCCGACCGCGAGCCTGGCCGCGACCTTGGCGATCGGGAAGCCGGTCGCCTTGGAGGCCAGCGCCGAGGAGCGGGAAACCCGCGGGTTCATCTCGATGATGACCATGCGGCCGTCGTCCGGATTGATCGCGAACTGGACGTTCGAGCCGCCGGTATCGACCCCGATCTCGCGCAGCACCGCGATCGAGGC
>CADEGR010000204.1 GCA_902826935.1 uncultured Alphaproteobacteria bacterium
CGAGTTTGGCACCGCTTAGGTCCGCGTGGCTGAGATCGGCGCTGCAGAGCGTCGAGCAGCTCGATCGCAAGGTGCAGAGCGATCAGGAGCAGACCGGCAAGGGCCGCGCGATCCAGGGCAAGGGCGACGCCAAGAGCCGCAGCGAATCCACCCAGCCGGCGCCGATCACCAGCAGCGAGCTGGCCTCGCTGCAGCGTCAGATCGGCGGCTGCTGGACCTTGCCCGCCGGGATTGACGGGATCGACACGATGGTGGTGAAACTGCGCATCCAGGTGCGCCCGGACCGCACGGTGCAGCGCGTGACCGTGGTCGATTCCGGCAGCGAGAGCGATCCGCGCTACGAGGTGGTGGCGGATAGCGCCCGACGCGCAGTAGAACGTTGCAGCCCGCTGAACCTACCATCCGGAAAAGAGGCGCTGTGGAGCGACATGATCCTGAACTTCCGCCCCGCCGACGCGATCAACGGTTGATGACGCTGCCGAGATCGCCCCGCGCCCGCTGGCTGCCGGCGCTGGCCTGGCTGGCCGCCTGCCTGGTGCTGCCGCGGGCGGCGGGCGCGGTGGTCGAGCTGGACATCACCGAAGGCGTGGTCGAGCCGGTGCCGATCGCGATCACCGAGTTCCACGGTCAGACGCCCGCCGAGCAGAAGTTCGGGCGCGACCTCGCCGACGTGGTGACCGCCGATCTGGCCCGCTCCGGCCTGTTCCGGCCGCTCGATCGGCGCGCCTTCATCCAGTCGCCGGCCGAGCTGATCGACCTGCCGCGCTTCGCCGACTGGCGCCAGATCAATGCCGAGGCGCTGGTCACCGGCGTGATCACCGGCGGCGAGGGCGGCACCGAGCTCGCGGTCGAGTTCCGCCTGTGGGACGTGTTCGCCGGCAATCAGATGCGCGGCCAGCGCCTGAGCGGCACGCCCGACCAATGGCGCCGGATCGCCCACAAGATCGCCGATACGATCTATGCCCGGCTGACTGGCGAGAAGGGCTATTTCGATTCGCGGATCGTCTACGTCGCCGAGACCGGGCCGACCACCGACCGGGTCAAGCGCCTGGCGATCATGGACCAGGACGGCGCCAATCACGAGTTCCTGACCGATGGCGGCGACCTGGTGCTCACCCCGCGCTTCCACCCGGACGGCAACAGCCTGGGCTTCATGGTGTTCCGCCAGCCGGTGCCGCAGGTCTACAAGTACGATCTTCTGACCGGGCGGGAGGCGCGGCTGGGCGATTTCGGCGGCATGACCTTCGCGCCGCGATTCTCGCCGGATGGCCGCTGGCTGGCGATGTCGCAGGCCGAAAACGGCAATTCCGACGTCTACCTCCTGGACCTCGACAGCGGCCGCAAGCGGCGCCTGACCGATCACCCGGCGATCGACACCTCGGCCGCGTTCGCGCCCGATGGCGAGCGGCTGGTGTTCAATTCCGACCGCGCCGGCAGCCCGCAGCTCTACACCATGCGGCCCGATGGCGGCGACGTGCAGCGGATCAGCTTCAATGGCGGCAATTACGGCAGCCCGACCTGGTCGCCGCGCGGCGATCTGATCGCGTTCACCAAGATCACCGGCGGCGTGTTCCATATCGGCGTCATGAAGACCGACGGCAGCGACGAGCGCCTCCTGACCGAGAGCCAGCTCGACGAGGCGCCGACCTTCGCGCCCAATGGCCGGGTCATCCTGTTCACCCGCAAGGACTACCGGGACAACCACATCCGGCTGTACACCGTCGACATCGCCGGCGGCCAGGTCCAGGAGCTGCCGACCCCCTTGGATGCCTCGGATCCGGACTGGTCGCCGTTGCGGCCGTGATACCATGAGCTTATCCCGTGGCATGCGTCCACAACTCGAACTTGACTTTGGCGCGGCGTGGGGCGTATCTCGCCGCCAGCGAGGGTGCCGCCGGTGTCTCTCTCGGTGCCGCTCACGCGGGCGGTTGGCTGGTAGCTGAGGGAGTTCTCGATGCGGTTGCGTTTGCTGTGTTGCGGCGCTGCTCTGCTGCTGCTGGCGGCCTGCTCCTCGACCCCCGACGAGAGCTTGTACAGCGATGGCAGCGGCCAGCTGGGCGGCCCGCCCGGCCCGATCAGCCCCGATGGCACGATCGGCAGCGCCGACCTGAACGGCGGCCAGCCGGCGCCTGGCACCCAGGAAGACCTGGAGCTGACCGTCGGCGACCGGGTGTTCTTCGACTACGACAGCACCGTCTTGAGCCCGGTCGCGACCGAGACCCTGGACCGCCAGGGCGCCTGGCTCAAGCAGTTCGGCAGCATCGTGATCACGGTCGAGGGCCACACCGACGAGCGTGGCACGCGCGAGTACAATCTGGCGCTCGGCGACCGGCGCGCGACCGCGGTCAAGAACTATCTGGTCGCGTTGAACATTGCGCCCGAGCGGATCCTCACTATCTCCTACGGCGAGGAACGGCCGGCCGATCCCGGCAATGACGAGACCGCCTGGTCCAACAATCGGCGTGCCGTGACCGTGGTGACCACGGTGAACTAGCCGCCAGAGGCCAATGCCATGCAGCCGCAACGACCCGCCACCCTCGCCGTGCTCCTCAGCCTGGCCGGTGGACTGCTCGGCGCGGCCGCCTGGCCGCCGGTGCCGGCCCAGGCCGGCCCGTGGCGCCTGGACCAGGTCGATCAAGGGCTGCCAAGCGCGGTGGTGCCGATCCAGCTGGCCCCGCCCGGCGACAATGCCCGCTTTGCCCAGTACGAGGTGCGGCTCGGCCAGCTCGAGGAGGAGCTGCGCCAGCTGACCGGCCGGCTCGAGCAGCTGGAATACGGCCAGCGCCAGGTGGACGGCCGGATCGACCAGCTGATCGCCGATCTGGACCAGCGGCTGCGCGCGCTCGAGGTCGGCAAGGGGCAGGCGGCCAACGAGGCGGGGCCCGCGCCGGACCAGGCGACCGCCGGCGCGCTGCCTGCCGACGACGCCCCGCCCGACGAGCAGAGCCGTGCGGCCGATGCCTTGCAATCGCTGGCTGGTCCGCCCGAGGACGCGGCGCCGGAGGGCACGCTCGGCCGGGTGCCGCAAAGCGCTCTGACCGGCCTGCCGCGGCCCGATCTGAATGCGATCAAGGTGCCCGACCGGAGCACGCTCAGCGCCAAGCAGCAATATGACGCCGCGGTCCAGCTGCTGCAGGCCGGCGACTATGCCGGCGCCGAAAGCGGCCTGAAGCTGTTCCTGGAGCTGCACCCCGACGATCCGCTCGCCTCGAACGCCGCCTACTGGCTGGGCGAGAGCTATTATGTCCGCAAGAACTACGCCGCCGCCGCGGCCGCCTTCGCCCGCAACTACCAGACCTACGGCAAGGCCGCCGGCAAGGCGCCCGACAATCTCCTGAAGCTCGGCATGTCGCTGACCGCCCTGGGCGAGGACGACAAGGCTTGCGTGTCCTACAGCCAGCTGCGCCAGGCCTTCCCGGACGTCCCGACCCATATCGAGCAGGCCGTGGCGCGCGAACGCGAGCGCGCCGGATGCCAGGGCTAGCGCTGGCTCCTGCTTGCGCGTCCGCGGCAGCTGCCGCCAGTCCGGCGGCACCGTTGGATGATGGTGAATTCAGGCAGCTGATGGCCCAGCTCGGCCCGTTCGAGCCGGCGCCGCTGCTCGCGGTCGCGGTGTCCGGCGGGCCGGACAGCCTGGCCTTGTGCCTGCTGGCGGCGCGCTGGGCGCGCGCGCTGGGCGGGACCGTTTTGGGCTTGATCGTCGACCATGGGCTGCGGCCCGGCTCGGCCGAGGAGGCGCGTACCGTGGCGGGCTGGCTCGGCCAGCGCGGCATCGCCCACCAGATCCTGACCTGGACCGGCGTCAAGCCGACCAGCGGCCTGCAGGCCGCCGCCCGCGCCGCCCGCTACGAGCTCCTGACCGCCGCCTGCGTGGCTGCCGGCAGCCTGCATCTGCTGCTCGCCCATCAGCAGGAGGATCAGGCCGAGACCGTTCGGCTGCGCCAGGCGCGCCAGAGCGGCAAAGCGGGTCTGGCCGCAATGGCGCCGATCCGGGAGACCGCACAGCTGCGCCTGCTGCGGCCGCTCCTGGCGGTGCCCAGGGCGCGGCTCGCGGCGACCTTGCGCCGCAGCGGCCAGCCCTGGCTCGAGGATCCGAGCAATCAGAGCCTGCGTTTTGCCCGCGGCCGCCTGCGCCAGGAAGCCGCAGCACCCGAGGCGGCGCTGGCGATCGCGCGGGCGGCCGGCGCCGAGCGGGCCGAGCAGGAGCAGGCGGTCGCTGCCTGGCTGGCGCAGCATGTGCATCTGCGGCCGGCCGGCTATGCCACGCTGCCGCTGCCGGCGTTCGCCACAGGTGCTTCAACCCTGGTCGGCCCGGCGCTGGCGCGGCTCTTGATGATGCTGGGCGGCCACAGTTTGCCACCGCGCGGCAGCCGGCTGGCGCGGCTCTTGGCGGCGCTGCGCGCGGCCGACCCGACCAGTCCGGCAGCCGGCATCCGGACCCTGGCCGGCTGCTGGCTGCTGCCCTGGCGCGGCCGCTGGCTGGTCTGTCGCGAGCCGGCGGCGGTCGCGGGCCCGCGGCCGCTGCTGCCGGGCCGCTGGTGCGGCTGGGATGGGCGCTTTGCCTTGCGGCTGGCCGAACCTGCCGCTGGCGGCCTGGCGATCGGGGCGCTCGGCGAGGCCGGCCGCCGGCGCTGGCGCGAGCTGGCCGGCCCCGCCACCTTGCCCGGCCCGGTCCTGCCGAGCCTGCCGGCGGTCTGGTCGGGCGATCGGCTGCTGCAGGTGCCGCATTGGCCGAGCGCTTCATCGGACCTTAACCTTGCTGTGCGATTTCAACCTGAAGTACCGTTAGCCCCTGCTGCATTTTGCGCGCACTGGGGTAGTCGGGCCATGCAATCGGTGGCGCAGACCGTTGCGCTCGGGTCTTGTTAGCCTATGTTAAACGTCAGGATGGTACATCTTGTAGAAGCTCCCGGGCGGCAGGCTTGGGCCAGATGACCATGCACAAGGGGGATGGCCAGGTGAAGAGGCAGCTCCGGTGAACAATTTCACGAAGAATCTGGCACTCTGGGTCATCATCGGCTTGCTGCTGATCGCCCTGTTCAATCTGTTTCAGAATCCGTCGGGCCGTGGCCACCAGTCCAGCCTCGCCTTCTCGGATTTTCTGGGCGAGGTCGACAACGGCCGGGTGCACGACGTCACGATCCAGGGCAACACGATCAACGGCCACTTTGCCGATGGCCGCTCGTTCAGCACCTACGCGCCCGAGGATCCTGGCCTGGTCAGCCGGCTGAACGACCGCGGCGTGCGGATCACGGCAGCGCCGGACGACGAGAGCATGCCGTCGATCCTGAACGTGCTCTTGTCCTGGTTCCCGATGCTGCTCCTGATCGGCGTCTGGATCTTCTTCATGCGCCAGATGCAGTCGGGCGGCGGCAAGGCCATGGGCTTCGGCAAGTCGCGCGCGCGGCTTTTGACCGAGAAGCATGGCCGGGTCACCTTCAACGACGTGGCCGGCATCGACGAGGCCAAGGAGGAGCTGCAGGAGGTCGTCGAGTTCCTGAAGCATCCGCAGAAGTTCCAGCAGGTCGGCGGGCGGATCCCGAAGGGCGTGCTCCTGGTCGGCCCGCCCGGCACCGGCAAGACCCTGCTCGCCCG
>CADEGR010000205.1:0-2298 GCA_902826935.1 uncultured Alphaproteobacteria bacterium
CACAGGCCCGGGCCCATCGCCGGCGGCGGGCCGAAATGGCTGGATCGCTTGCGCAAAATCGCGCAGGCTTGAGCGGGGGCTGAACCAACGGGGGGCGACCGGCATGACGGCCACGATCATCGACGGCAAGGCGGCGGCGACGGCGCTGCGCGACGAGCTCAAGGCGAAGGTGCAAGCGCTGCAGGCCGCCCACGGCCGGCCGCCCGGGCTGATCGTGATCCTGGTCGGCGACCACCCGGCCAGCCAGGCCTATGTCCGGACCAAGGAGCGGATGGCCGCCGAGATCGGCATCGCCGGCGACATCCTGCGCCTGCCGGCCGACACCAGCCAGGCCGCCCTACTCGCCGAGATCGCGCGCCTGAACCGTGATCCGGCGGTCCACGGCATCCTGGTTCAGCTGCCCTTGCCGCCGCAGATCGACGAGGCCGCGGTCCTGCTGGCGCTCGACCCGGCCAAGGATGTCGATGGCTTCCACCCGGTCAATGTCGGCCGGCTGTTCTCGGCCAAGGGCGCCATCGGCGACGATCTGCTGGTCCCCTGCACGCCCTATGGCAGCATGGTCCTGCTGCGCCGCCAGCTGGGCGACGATCTGGCCGGCCGGCGCGCGGTCGTGGTCGGCCGCTCCAACATCGTCGGCAAGCCGATGGCCGCCTTGCTCCTGGCGGCCGACTGCACCGTGACCATCGCCCATTCCCGGACCCGCGATCTGCCGGCGGTCTGCCGCCAGGCCGAGATCCTGGTGGCCGCGGTCGGCCGGCCGGAGATGATCCAGGGCGACTGGATCGCGCCGGGTGCCGTGGTGATTGATGTCGGCATCAACCGGATCGCCACGCCCGACGGCAAGGGTCGCCTGGTCGGCGACGTCGCCTTTGCCGCCGCGGCCGAGGTCGCGGGCGCCATCACGCCGGTGCCGGGCGGGGTCGGCCCGATGACGGTCGCCTGCCTGCTGCGCAACACCGTGATCGCCGCGCGTCTGATCGAGGCGCGCCATGGCTGAGCCGGCGGGGCAGGAGCGACCGATGGGCAGCGCGCTGCGGATCGGCGTGATCGGCGCCGGCGGCATGGGCGGCCGCCATGCGCGCAATCTCACCACCCACGTCCCGGGCGCCCAGGTCAGCCTGATCATGGACCTCGATCAGGCGCGCGCCGACGCCACCGCGGCTGCCTGCGGCGGGGCGCGGACCTGCGCCGACGGCCAGGCGCTGATCCGCGATCCCGAGGTCGACGCGGTCGTGATCGCGTCGCCCGATCCGACCCATGCCGAGCTGGCGCTGGCCTGCCTCGCCGCCGGCAAGCCGGTCCTGTGCGAGAAGCCGCTCGCCACCAGCCTGGCCGATGCCGAGCGCGTGGTCCGGGCCGAGGCCGAGCTGGGCCGCCGGCTGATCCAGCTCGGCTTCATGCGGGTCTACGATCCGGCCCATCGGGCCTTGCAAGCAGCGCTGACCGAAGGCCGGCTCGGCCGGCCGCTCCTGTTCCGCGGCCTGCACACCAACCTCGCGACTGGCCACCCGCGCAGCGCCGCCGACGTGATCATTAATTCCGCCGTGCACGATTTCCACTCCGCCCGCTGGCTGATGGCCGACGAGGTGGCGAGCGTGCAGGCGCAGCATGTGCCCGCACGGCCGGACCAGCCGGACAGCTGCCGGCTGCTCCTGGTCCAGCTGCGCTTCGCCGGCGGCGCGCTCGGCAGCGTCGAGGTCAACGCGGCGTCCGGCTATGGCTACGAGGTCGAGGTGGCGCTGACCTGCGAGCACGGCATGGCCAGCACCGGCCCCCAGCCGGAGCCCTGGCTGCGCAGCGCCGGCCAGCAGGGCCAGGCCGTGCCCCCCGACTGGCTGGTCCGGTTCGAGCAGGCCTATGTCCTAGAGCTGCAGGACTGGATCCGCAGCCTGCGCGCCGGCCAGGCCCACGGCCCCAGCGCCTGGGACGGCTACATCTCCCTCGCCATCGCCGAAGCCGCCCGCCACTCGCTCGCAAGCGGCCAGCCCACAGGCATCACCGCCATGGCCCGGCCAGCGCTCTACGGCTGAGCAAGCCGGCATTGGGATGTCAGAAAACTTGCGGGCGTCGCAGAGACAGCCGGGCAAAGACCTTGCGCAGGGCTGCGGCGGCGCCGGCGGGCAGGCATGCGTAGGCGATGGTCCAGGCTCAGGTCGAGGGCAGCAGGTCCAAAGTGAGACCGGCGAAAAGGTCGCGCCGGCCAGGACCGGTAGGGACGGAGCCGCCCGTCGACACGGGCGGACCATGGACATGACCGCTACTGAACCGGTTCTACCGCCAAGCCGTCCTCACAAATCA
>CADEGR010000205.1:2398-5553 GCA_902826935.1 uncultured Alphaproteobacteria bacterium
AGACGGGGTTCCGCTTTGGACTGTGGGCCGGCGAATTTCCTCACGATAGCCTGCATCTCCCAGTAGGCCTCGGACTGCGCCGCCGCCTCGGGAGTCAGGGGCCAGCCTAGCCACGCAATGAGCGCACCGCAGCAGCATTTGGCGACGAGACGGCTTCTGCCGGGGTCGATCATGACACTCTCCCGCTTCGCGCCAGCACGATCAGGCCGCTAGCCAAACATGGCAGGTATTCGCGCCGACTTGCGCTCTGTCGTGGCGCTGCAATCGCTGGCGGATCGCTTGGGATCACAGTAGCTTGGGCCAGGCTTAGGTCGGACGGCCGGCGCCGGTCCATGCGCGCGCTGGTGGCGAGGAGGGGCAGATGCGCACGATCCTGGTCCATATCGAGGACAGCGACGGGCTCGACTCGATGCTGCGGGTGGCGCTGCTCGCGGCGCAGCGCTTTGCCGCCCATCTCGAGGGCATGCGGGTGCCGCCCTCGACGCCCTCGATCCTGCCGCTCAGTCCTGAGGGCGGCTTGGCCACGGCCGATGTCATGGCCAGCCTGGAGCGCGGCGCCGAGCTCGCCAGCGTCCGGCTGCGCGAGCGTTTTGCGGCCTTCCTCCGCAGCCATGGCATCGAGGAGACCGAGATCGGCATGGCGGTCGACCAGCCGACCGCGAGCTGGTACGAGCCGCCGGCGATGGAGCAGGTGAGCCTCGCCTCGCGCGGCCGGGCGTTCGATCTGATCGTGGTCGGGCGGCCGCAGAGCGGGGCGATCGCGCCCAGCATGGTGCTGCTCGAGGAGGCGCTGTTCGAGAGCGGCCGGCCGCTCCTGATCGCGCCGCCCATGGCGCCGGCAACGCTCGGCCAAAGGGTCGCGGTCGCCTGGAACGGCAGCACCGAGACCGCGCGCACGCTGGCCTTCGCGATGCCGTTCCTGGCCCAGGCGGAGGAGGTCGTGGTGGTCAGCGTCGAGGAGGCGATGGTGCCGGGGCCGTCGGGGCGCGAGGTCGCCCGCAACCTGATCCGCAACGGCCTGCCGGCGCGCTGGCGCCATGTCCAGGCGCATGGGCGCAATGTCGGCGCGGCGATGCTCGAGGAGAGCGCTGCCCAGGGCGCCGATCTGGTGGTCAAGGGCGCCTATACCCAAAGCCGGCTGCGCCAGATGATCTTCGGCGGCGCCACCAGCCATATCCTGGCCAAGGCCGAGCTGCCGGTCCTGATGGCGAACTGAGGCCGGCATGGACGAGAGCCAAAGGTGGCGGCCGGACACGCTGGCGGCGCAGGCGCTGGGCGCCCTCGATGCGGTCGGCGACGGGCTGGTGCCGGCGATCCATCTGGCGACCACCTACCGGCGCGCCGCCGACAACAGCTATCCCGGCGGGCGCAGCTATGCGCGCGACGACAACCCGACCTTCGAGCCGCCCGAGGCGCTGCTGGCGGCGCTGGAAGGCGGAGCGGCGGCGCTGACCTTCGCCTCCGGCATGGCGGCAGCGCTCGCGGTGTTCCAGGCGCTGCCGCCCGGCAGCCACGTACTGGCGCCGACGGTCATGTATTACGGCATCCGCAGCTGGCTGAGCGGCCCGGCTAGCGCCCAGGGCCTGACGGTCGAGCTGATCGACATGACCGATTCGGCAGCGCTGGAGCAGGCGCTCCGGCCGGGCCGGACCGCCTCGGTCTGGGCCGAGAAGAACGTCGGCGCGGTCTGGGTCTCCACATATACCCGCAACCTCCAGCGCCAGATCGACGACGAGCTCGACCGGCTGCATCCGGACCCGGTCGCCAAGGCGCGCCGGGTCGTCGTGCGCAAGGGGCGCGAGAACTATCTCTGCCTGCTGAACTTCGAGGAGGCGGTCGCCGGCGCGCGCGGCCGCCCGGCCGATGCGATCGCGCTTGGCCTGATGGCGCGCTGGGCCGGCGCTTCGCGCGACGGCGACATGGTCGGCGGCGACTTTCCGTCCTGGCTCGCCCAGATCGTCGGCCGCGGCCGCACCCTCGGCCTCGCGGACCGGCGCGGGGAATGCGTCTATTCGGCCTGCGCGCACTACCACAAGTGCTTCATCGAGAAGAGCGTGCGCCGCGCGCGCCGGGCCGAGATCGTGATCGCCAACCACGCCCTGGTGATGATCCAGGCGGCCCTCGGCGGCGTCGACGACACGCAGCTTCCGACCCGGATCGTGTTCGACGAGGGCCATCACGTCTTCGAGGCGGCCGATGGCGCCTTCGCCGCGCACCTCTCGGGCTACGAGACCGCGGAGCTGCGCCGCTGGCTGCTCGGGGCCGAGACCGGGCGCGGCCGCGCGCGCGGGCTGAAGCGCCGGGTCGACGAGCTGATCGCCGGCGACGAGACCGCGGAGATCGCGCTCCAGGACGTGCTGACGGCGGCGGCGGCGCTCACCGGCGAGGGGTGGACCGGGCGGATCGCCGCCGGCCAGCCGAAGGGGCCGGCCGAGGCGTTCCTCGCCCTGGTGCGCCAGCAGGTCTATGCGCGCGCCAAGGATCGCGACAATCCCTACAGCCTGGAGACCGACGCGCGCCCGCCGGTCGACGGGCTGATCGAGGCGGCGGAGCGGCTGGAGGCGGCGCTCGGCCGCCTCTCCCAGCCGCTCCAGACCCTGACCCGCCGCCTCGCCAGGATCCGCGACGACAACGCGGAGGAGCTGGACACGGCGACCCGCATCCGGATCGAGGCGGCAATCCGCGGGCTGACGCGACGGACCGATCACGAGGTGAAGGCCTGGCAGTCGATGCTGCGCGGCCTGCCGCGCGAGACGCCGCCGGAGCATGTCGACTGGCTCGCGGTCGAGCGCCTGGACGGCCACGACCAGGACGTCGGCATGTTCCGCCACTGGATCGACCCAACCCGCCCCTTCGCCGCCGCCGTGCTGACCCCGTCCCATGGCGCCGTCGTCACCTCGGCGACTCTGACCGACGGCACCGGCGATGCCGATGCCGACTGGGCGGCCGCGGAGCAGCGCACGGGCACGCGTCATCTCGTACGGCCCGCGACCTGGGCGCAGGTGCCCTCGCCCTTCGACTATGGGCGCCAGACCCGGGTCGTGGTGGTGACGGACATCCGCAAGGAGGACCTCGATCAGGTCGCGAGCGCCTATCGCGCTCTGTTCCTCGCCGCCGGCGGCGGCGCGCTCGGCCTGTTCACCGCGATCAGCCGG
>CADEGR010000206.1 GCA_902826935.1 uncultured Alphaproteobacteria bacterium
CCGCGCGGGCGGGCGCGGGTCGAGCGGATCCTCGAGGTCGCCAAGACGCTGATCGCCGCCCGCGGCAGCGACGCCCTGCGCATGAGCGAGCTCGCCGCCGCTGCTGGCATCTCGATCGGCTCGCTCTATCAGTACTTCCCCGACAAGGCCGCGATCCTGCGCAGCCTGGCCGAGCGCTACCAGGCGCAAGGCCAGGCCTGCATCGCCGCCGCACTGGCGCCGGTCCAGGATCCGGTCGCGCTGGCCACGGCCTTCGGCGGCCTGGTCGACATCTATTACGGCCTGTTCCTGGCCGAGCCGGTGATGCGCGACATCTGGTCCGGGACCCAGGCCGATCCCGGCCTGCGCGCGCTCGAGCTGGCCGACAGCCGGGCCAATGGCCGGCTGCTGGCGGCGGTCCTGGCGCGCCTCCAGCCGGACGCCGATCCGGCCGAGCTGGCGACCACCGCCTTCCTGGTCATGCAGCTGGGCGAGGCGACCATGCGCCTCGCGATCTCGGTGCCCAGGCCCGAGGGCGACGCCTTGGTCGCGGCCTATAAGCGCCTGGTCCTGCGCGAGCTTTGCCCGGCACTGGGAGAGTTGGCCAGCGCGCCCGGCCAGGCTATGGTCCGGGCATGACCCTGGCGCTCGGCATCGACCTCGGCGGCACCAAGATCGAGATCATCGCGCTCGATCCCTCCGGCGCCGTGCTCCTGCGCCGGCGCCAGCCGAGCCCGCGCGGCAGCGTCGCCGCGACCCTGGCCGCGATCAAGCAGCTGGTCGCCGAGGCCGAAGCCGAGCTTGGCGCCACCGGCACGGTCGGCTTCGGCACGCCCGGCGCGATCTCGCCGGCGACCGGCCTGCTCAAGAACTCGAACTCGACCTGGCTGAACGGCCATCCGCTCGACCGGCTGCTGGCCGAGACGCTGGACCGGCCGATCGCGATCGCCAACGATGCCGACTGCCTGACCCTGTCCGAGGCGACCGACGGCGCCGCCGCGGGTGCTCGCTCGGCGTTCGGCGTGATCATCGGCACCGGCGTCGGCGGCGGCATCGTGATCGACGGCCGGCCGCTCGCCGGGCCCAACGCGATCGCCGGCGAATGGGGCCATAATCCCCTGCCCTGGCCGGCCGACGACGAGCGGCCAGGGCCGGCCTGCTATTGCGGCCTGCATGGCTGCATCGAGACCTGGCTCTGCGGCCCGGGCCTGGCCGCCGACGGCCTGCGCATGACCGGCCTGGAGCGCGACCCGCCCGCCTTGCTGGCCGCGGCGGCCGACGGCGACGAGAGCGCCGAGGCCGTCTTGCGCCGCTATGAGGACCGCCTCGCCCGCGGCCTCGCGACCGTGATCAACCTGCTCGATCCGGAAGTCGTCGTGCTGGGCGGCGGCCTGTCGCAGATGGCGCGGCTCTACGAGGCGCTGCCGCGCCTGTGGCCGCGCTATGTCTTCAGCGACGTGGTCCGGACCCGCCTGGTGCCGCCGATGCACGGCGATTCCTCGGGCGTGCGTGGGGCGGCCTGGCTGGGCCGCGATCAGGCCAAGGCGGCCGGGCTCAGCAGGCCGGCGGGTTGAGCAGCTCCAGCTTCTCGAGCATCGCCTTCAGGCGAAAGTCGCCGTAATCCAGCACCAGCCCCTGCAGGACGCCCTGCTCGGTCAGCACGAACTGCGCTTCGAACTCCGGCAGGTCGGCATTCGCCTGGATATTGTAATAGGCCATGCTGACTGGCCAGCCCTTGTCCTCGGGCTTGCCGGTGGTCTCGACCTTGGCCGGCACGCGCTGCGCGCCGATCACCGAGGTCACCTGGGTCAGGGCATCGAAGCCCCAGCCATCGAACACCTCGTGGCTGACCATGTGCTGGCCCTGGCTGGCCTCGACCAGAATCCGGCGCATATGCTCGGTCGGGAACACCGTGCCCGGCGGCAGGTCGATCCGCTGCTCGGTCGGGGCCGAGAAGCTGGCGACCCCGCCGCCGCCCTGGTTCAGCTCGGCCTCGCCGCGATATTCCTCGAGCAGCTTCTCGCCTTCGTAGCTGCGCACGTTGTAGCGCATCTGCTGGCCATCCAGGGACTCCCAGCTGCTGAACCGGACGTCATGGCTGAAATTGGTGCCGCCGTCGGTGTTGGCGACGAAACCCAGGCGCTGGCGCGACAGCCAGCCATCGCAGGCCTTTTGCCATTCGATCACCAGGCCGCCCTGGACGTCGATCAGGCCATCGACCCGATGGCCGCGATCCAGGATCAGGCGATAGGCCGCGCGATGCGGCTCGAGCGCCGCCGCCTGCGCGGTGGCAGCGGTCACTGGCAGCAACGCCAGGCCGAGAACGCATGCCACCTTGCCAAGGTCGGCCATCATGCCGGCATCTCCAGAAAGCCAGATCGCAACCCATCGTTACACGAACTGCAAGCCCGGCCGATCACATTTGTCGCGAATGCGTATCAACCTAGGACCAATCTCGCCACAAGCAATTGCGCGAGAGCCGCTCATGGCGCCGGGTCGGGCGGCGCTGGCTGCTGCTGGGTGATGCAGTGGATCCCGCCGCCGCCCCGCACCAGATCCAGGGCATGGATCTGATGCACCTTGCGCTCCGGGAAGGCCGCCGCCAAGGCCTTGAAGGCCGGCTGATCCATCGGATCCTCGAACATCGGCATGACGACCGCGCCGTTCGCCAGGTAGAAATTGATGTAGGACGCGGTCAGGCGGCGGCCGTCGGCGCCCAGGCGGGCGGCCGGCGGGCGGATCTCGATGACCTCCAGCGGGCGGCCCCTGGCATCCTTGGCGCTCTGCAGCCGGGCGAGGTTGTCGGCCAGGATCGGCTGGTCCGGATCACCGTCCTCGGCGCCGGCCAGGGCGATGACCACGCCGGGCCGGGCGAAGCAGGCCAGATTGTCGATGTGACCTTGGGTTTCGTCGTCGATCAGGCCCTGCTCCAGCCAGATCACGGTCTCGACCCCCAGATAATCGCACAAGATGCGCTCGGCCGCCGGCTGATCCAGCTGCGGATTGCGCATCGGATCGAGCACCGACTGCCGGCAGACCAAGGCCGTGCCCTCGCCGTCGACATGCAGCGCGCCGCCCTCCAGGACCATCGGCGCGGCGTGGCGCGGCACGCCCAGGCGCTCGCAGAGCGTCGCCGTCAGCCTCGCGTCCTTGGCGAACACGGTCGAGCGGCCGCCATAGCCGTCGTACCGCCAGTCGATCCCGGCCAGCTGGCCCTGCCGGTCGAGCAGGAAGGTCGGCAGGGTGTCGCGGGCCCAGCTGTCATCATGCTCGAGCGGCAGGATCGCGATGCCCTTGCCGCAATGCAGCGAGGCCTCCGCGATCAGCTCGCGCTTGGCGATCATGGTGACCGGCTCGTAGGCCGCGATCGCCTGCGCCACCTCGGCATAGGCCGTGCGGGCCTGGTCCATATGCTCGCCCCAGACCTCGGGACGGCACGGCCAAGCCATCCAGCAGCGCGCATGCGGCGCCCATTCCGGCGGCATCGCAAAGCCCTGCTGCTTGGGCGTGCTCACGTTCGGTGCCCTCCAGCTGTTGCGCCAAAGCGTAGCGAACCTCGCGCGGCCTGCGCAATCGAGGCTTGCGCCCGGCGGGCCGGATTCGCGCCGGCCGATGCTGCGGCGCAACCAAAAGGCCGCCCCTTGGCCCCTAGCGAGCCAGACCCGGCCGCGATATCGTTGGACCTTGCCCCATCAGCCAGGGAGTCCGCCCTTGACCAGCGCCCTCGAGCAGCGTCTGGCAGCCTTGGGATTGAGCCTGCCCCGCCCGCCCGCCGCGGTGGGCAGCTACGTGCCGCATGTGGCCGTCGGCAAGCTGCTGGTGATCGCCGGCCAGCTGCCGCTGGTTGACGGCAAGGTCGCGGTGACCGGCCGGCTCGGCGCCGAGGTCTCGCTGGCCCAGGGCCAGGAGGCAGCGCGGCTTTGCGCCCTCAACATTCTGGCCCAGGCGCGCGCCGCCTGCCTGGACGATCTCACCCGCCTCGCCCGCTGCGTGCGCCTGGGCGGCTTCGTCGCCTGCACGCCGGAGTTCACCGAGCATGCCCAGGTCCTGAACGGCGCCTCCGATTTGGTCGGCCAGGTCATGGCGGAAGCCGGCAAGCATGCCCGCTTCGCGGTCGGCGTGGTCAGCCTGCCGCTCGGGGCCGCGGTCGAGATCGAGGCGATGTTCGAGCTTGCCTGAGGTCGCGCCGGTCATGGAGGCGCGGCTGCTGCACGGCATCGGCGCGCTGCCGGCCGAGCAGTGGGACGCCTGCATCGGCGAGCACCAGCCGTTCCTGCGCCACGCCTTCCTGGCCGCGCTCGAGGACAGCGGGTCGGTCGCGGCCGACACCGGCTGGCAGCCCTTGCATCTCGCGGTTGAGCAGGCGGGCCAGCTGGTCGGCGCGGCGCCGATGTACCTGAAGAGCCATTCCTATGGCGAATATGTGTTCGACTGGGGCTGGGCCGACGCCTTCGAGCGGGCCGGCGGGCGCTACTACCCGAAATTGCAGGTCGCGGTGCCGTTCACGCCGGTGCCGGGCCCGCGCCTGCTCTGCCGGCCGGGCTCGGCCTGCAGCCAGGACGCCCTGGCCACCGCTCTGGTGAGCGCCGCCGAGCAGCTGGAGATGGCCTCCTCGCTGCACATCACCTTTTGCCGCGCGGATGAGTGGCAAGCGCTCGGCGAGGCCGGCTGCCTGTTGCGCACCGGCCTGCAATATCACTGGCAGAACCAGGGCTATGGCAGCTTCGAGGACTTCCTCGGCACCATGAAGAGCAGCCGGCGCAAGACCATCAAGAAGGAGCGCCAGCGGGTCGCCGAGCAGGGGCTGGAGCTGGTGGCGCTGACCGGGCCGGACCTCACGCCCGACATCTGGGACCGGTTCTATCCGTTCTACCTGGCGACCGTCGACAAGCGCTGGGGCAACGCCTACCTGACCAAGCGCTTCTTCCAGCGCCTGGGCATGCTGATGGCCGACCAGGTGGTCCTGATCATGGCGAGGGACCGCGGCCGCTATGTCGGCGGCGCCCTCAACCTCCTGGGCCACGACACGCTCTATGGCCGGATCTGGGGCTGCAAGCAGGATTACGAGTTCCTGCATTTCGAGGCCTGCTACTACCAGGCGATCGACTTCGCGATCAGCCGCGGCCTCGCCCGGGTCGAGGCGGGCGCGCAGGGCCAGCATAAATTGCAGCGCGGCTACGCGCCGGTGCCGACCTACAGCGCCCACTGGCTGCGCCATCCCGGCCTGCGCCGCGCGGTCGCCGACTTCCTCGACGTGGAGCGCCAGGAGATCGCCCAGCAGATCGAGGCCCAGCGCGCCCTCCTGCCCTTCCGCGACGGTGCTGCCCCACCTGTGCCCGCCTGAGCGCAGGCCAGCAGCACCGGCCGGATTGCCGGCCCCGCGCCGCACTTCTAAGCTGCCCTGAACCGTGGCCCCAGCGGCCGCTGCAAGATG
>CADEGR010000207.1 GCA_902826935.1 uncultured Alphaproteobacteria bacterium
ACGTATTGCACGGCGAGCGCGGCCAGGAGGATGCCGAGCAGGCGGGAGATCACGGCGGTCAGCGTGGCGCCGAGCAGGCGCTCGAGCGGTTGGGCCAGCAGGAACACGACGGCGCATAGCGCCATGACCAGGATCAGGACGCCGATGATCGCGGCCTGGGCCAGCGGCTCGCCTTGATGGCTGCCCATCAGCAGCAGGACCGAGGTGATCGCGCCCGGTCCGGACAAGAGCGGGATCGCCAGCGGGAAGACCGAGATGTCGTCGACCACCGGCTTGCCCTCGGCGGCCATCTCCTTGGCCGAGCGGCCGCGCCGGTCGTTGCGCCGCTCGAACACCATCTCGGTCGCGATCGAGAGCAGCATCAGGCCGCCGGCGATCCGAAAGGCCGGCAGGCCGATGCCGAGCAGGCTCAACAGCGGATCGCCCAGAAGCGCGAAAGCGAGCAGGACCAGGGCCGCGATCGCGGTGCCCTTCAGCGCCATCCGCCGGCGATCGGCCGGATCGAAGCCGACCGTCAGGCCGAGGAACAAGGGCAGCATGCCGACCGGGTCGATCACCACCAGCAAGGTGGCGGCGGCCTGCAGCACGAGGTCGATCATCCAGCCGCGATCCTTCGCCAGGCACCGGCGCTCTGGCGCGCCGGCGGCCGGTTGCTATGCTGGCCGGCGCCGGGACCGGGCCGTTGGAGCGCCACCATGCTGCCTCAGGAGATCATCCGCAAGAAACGCGATGGCGGGCTGTTGAACGCGGCCGAGATCGAGGCCTTCATCGCCGGCCTGACCTCGGGCGCCATCGGCGACGCCCAGATCGGCGCCTTCGCCATGGCCGTGTGCCTGCGTGGCATGGACCGGGCCGAGACCGTGGCGCTGACCCGCGCCATGACCCGCTCCGGCCAGCGCCTCGCCTGGCCGGATCTGCCGGGGCCGGTGCTCGACAAGCACTCGACCGGCGGCCTCGGCGACAAGGTCAGCCTGATCCTGGCGCCGCTGGTCGCGGCCTGCGGCGGCTACGTGCCGATGATCTCCGGCCGCGGCCTCGGCCATACCGGCGGCACGCTCGACAAGCTGGACAGCATCCCGGGCTATCGGACGGCGCCCGACCTGGCGGCGCTCCGCCATGCGGTCACGGTCGCCGGCTGCGCCATCGTCGGCCAGAGCGACGAGCTGGCGCCGGCCGACCGCCGGCTCTATGCGATCCGCGACGTGACCGCGACGGTCGAATCGATGCCGCTGATCGTCGCCTCGATCCTGGCCAAGAAGCTGGCGGCCGGGCTGGCCGGCCTGGTGATGGACGTCAAGCTCGGCTCCGGCGCCTTCCTGCCCTCGGCGGCCGCGGCCGAAGCGCTCGCCGGCGAGCTGATCGCGGTTGCGGCCGGGGCCGGACTGCCTTGCCGGGCGCTCCTGACCGAGATGGGCCAGTGCCTGGGCTGGACCGCCGGCAATGCGCTCGAGGTCGCTGAGGCGGTCGCCTTCCTGACCGGCGCCGCGCGCGAGCCGCGGCTGGCCGAGGTCACCATGGCGCTGGCCGCCGAGCTCCTGGTGATGGGCGGCCTGGCCGAGGCCCTGCCGGCGGCGCGCGCCCGGCTCGAGACGGCGCTCGCGAGCGGGGCCGCAGCCGAGCGCTTTGCCAAGATGGCGCGCGCACTGGGTGGCCCGGCGGATCTGCTGGAGCGGCCGGCGCGGCATCTGCCGCAGGCGCCGGTGCGGCTGCCGGTCACCGTGCCGGCCGGCGCCATCGTGCAGGCGATCGATGCGCGCGCGCTTGGCCTCGCGATCGTGGCGCTGGGCGGCGGCCGCACCGCACCCCAGGATCCGATCGACCATGCGGTCGGGCTCGCCGACATCGCTGGGATCGGCGCCGCGGTCGGGCCGGACCGGCCGCTCGCGGTCGTGCATGGCCGGAGCGACCAGGACGCGGCCGCGGCGGCCGCCAGCGTCCGTGCTGCCTTCCGCTTGGGTGACCATGCACCCGCACCGGTGCCGCTGATCCACGCCCGGCTGGCCCCCGAGCATGCCGCTTGACAAGCAAGCGGGCCAGGCAGACGCTGATCGCTGGAACTGCGGCCAGGAGGATGTCCGAGACATGACTCCACCCGACCAGGCATGACGGTCCGACAATCGGATTGCGATACCCCAACCAGGTGACGCCCGGCCGGACGGTCGGGCCGAGGCCACGGTGCGCCTCCCGAAACCCCGCCATGCGCATGGTCCTGGCGGGGTTTCTTTGTCAGGCCGGCTGACCGCCTGGCGTCATGTCTTGCGCTTGCGGCTGGGCAGGTCCTTCGGCCGCAGGAACGCGCTCAGGCAGCCGCTGCCGGGGGTCGCGGCCGCCCAGGTCGCGTCGGCCAGGGTCAGCACGGCCAGCGCCGCGGTCGGAAACTTGCGCGCCAGCCGCTTGCGCAAAGCAGCATCGCCGCTGCCGATCAGCGCGGCCGCGAACTCCTCCAGCCCCGGATTGTGGCCGATCACCAAGAGCCGCTCGACCTCGTCCGGCGCCCGCCGCAGGACCCGCCAGAGCTGGGCCGGGGTCGCCAGATAGAGGCTCGGCAGCTGCCGGCAGGGCGGGACGGTGCCCAGCGCCGGCGCCAGCAAGGCCCAGGTTTCGCGGGTGCGCGCGGCCGGCGAGCACAGCACCAGATCCGGCTGCCAGCTGCGCTCGGCCAGGACCTGGCCCATCGCCTGGGCGGCGGCGCGGCCACGCGGTGCCAGCGGCCGCTCGAAATCGGGCAGCGCCGGCTCCTGCCAGCTGGATTTGGCATGGCGGAGCAGCATCAGGGTACGAGGCATGGTTGTGTGACCCGGTAGCTCTTGACCCTTTGTTAGCGACATGATGCCCTAATAGGGCTGCGAGCAGCCATGAGGAACCGCGTGTCAGCCGATCTCGCGCCCGAGCCCATCGACCGGCCCGCCAAGCTGCCGGCGAAGGCTTTGGCCAAGGCGCCCCGCCGGCGCGAGCCGCCGCCGATCGATCTGACCTCGCCGGCCCGCTTCTTCAATCGCGAGCTGTCCTGGCTCGCCTTCAACGAGCGGGTTTTCGACGAGGCCCATAACAGCCGCTATCCGCTGCTCGAGCGGGTCCGCTTCCTGGCGATCTCGGCCAGCATCCTGGACGAGTTCACCATGGTCCGGATCGCCGGCCTGCTCGGCCAGGTCTGGGCCGGGGTCCAGGCCTTCAGCCCGGATGGGCTGAGCCCCGCCGAGCAGCTGCGCCTGATCCTGCAGCGGGTGACCAAGCTGATCGAGCGGCAGCAGCAATGCTGGCAGATCCTGCGCGGCGAGCTGCGCGCCGCCGGCCTGGCCGTGCTCGATGCCGCCGAGCTCAGCAGCGACGAGCGCCGCTGGCTCGATCGCCACTTCATGGAGCATCTGTTTCCGATCCTGTCGCCGATCGCGGTCGAGCCGCCCAATCCGTTCCCGTTCATTCCAAATCTCGGCCTCTCGATGGTGTTCGAGCTGTGGCGGCCGCGCGATGACAAGCGGCTGCATGCGCTGGTGCCGGTGCCGGGCCGCCTCAATCGGTTCGTCCGCCTGCCCGGCGCCAGCCAGCGCGCGATCGCGATCGAGCAGGTCATCTTGACCTTCGTCGGCCGGCTGTTTCCGGGCTTCGAGGTGGCGGCGCACGGCACCTTCCGGGTGATCCGCGACAGCGACCTCGAGATCGACGAGGAGGCGGAGGACCTGGTCCGGCTGTTCGAGAGCGCCATCAAGCGCCGCCGCCGCGGCTCGGTGGTGCGGCTTGGCATCGACGGCCGGATGACCGACGACCTGAAGTCGTTCCTGATCCGCCATCTGCCGGTGGCGCCGGAGAACGTGTTCCGGATGCGCGGCCTGATCGGGCTCGCCGATGTCGCCGGCCTGATCACCGACCAGCGGCCGGACCTCCTGTTCCCGCCCTACAGCGCCCGCTTCCCCGAGCGGATCCGCGATTTCGGCGGGGACTGCTTCGCCGCGATCCGGTCCAAGGACATCGTCGTTCACCATCCCTACGAGAGCTTCGACGTGGTCGTGCAGTTCCTGCGCCAGGCGGCGCATGACGACGATGTCGTGGCGATCAAGCAGACCCTCTACCGGACCAGCAACAACTCGCCGATCGTCCAGGCTTTGTGCCACGCTGCCGAATCCGGCAAGTCGGTGACCGCCCTGGTCGAGATCAAGGCGCGCTTCGACGAGGAGGCCAATCTGCGCTGGGCGCGCGATCTGGAGCGGGCGGGGGTCCAGGTGGTCTACGGCTTCTTCGACCTCAAGACCCACGCCAAGATCTCGCTGGTGGTCCGGCGCGAGAGCGACGGGTTGCGCTCCTACGTCCATTTCGGCACTGGCAACTACCATCCGGTCACCGCCAAGGTGTACACCGACCTGTCGTTCTTCACCTGCGCGCCCGCCTTGTGCCGGGATGCCGCGCGCAGCTTCAACTACATGACCGGCTTTGCCCCGCCCGACCGGCTGGAGCGCCTCGGCCTGGCGCCGATCAGCCTGCGCCAGCAGCTCCTGGACCTGATCCGCGAGGAGGGCGAGCACGCCAAGGCAGGCCGGCCGGCGGCGATCTGGGCCAAGCTCAACTCGCTGGTCGACGAGGAGATCATCGACGCCCTCTACCGCGCCTCCCAGGCCGGCGTCGAGATCGAGCTGGTGGTGCGCGGCATGTGCTGCCTCAGGCCGCAGCTGCCGGGCCTGTCCGAGCGGATCTGGGTCAAGAGCATCGTCGGCCGGTTCCTCGAGCACAGCCGGATCGTCTGCTTCGGCGCCGGCCACGGCCTGCCGTCGCGCGACGCCAAGGTGTTCATCTCCTCGGCCGATTGGATGTCGCGCAATTTCGACTGGCGGGTCGAGACCCTGGTGCCGATCGACAATCCGACCGTGCATCGCCAGGTCCTGGACCAGATCATGATCGCCAATCTCAAGGACCAGACCAACAGCTGGGAGCTGCAGCCGGACGGCAGCTACCAGCGGATCGCGGCCGACGGCGAGGCGTTCAGCGCGCACGCCTATTTCATGACCAACCCCAGCCTGTCCGGCCGCGGCAGCGCCCTCAAGCACCACGCCCCGCCGCCCCAGCTGCAGGTCGACGACGATTGAGCCGGGCTGCAGGGCGGCCAATCGGCGATCGAGGCGCCCTTTTCGCGGATCGCCTGGCGGACGCCATCGACCTTGCAGTGGCCTGCGGCGTTGCCGCACCCGCCGAGGAGCCCGTGCGGCACGGCAGCGACCAGCCGCACAGTTGACGGGCAACGGCCATGGCGCGGGCGGTGTTGGTGACGGTTGCGGTTCGCATCGAGAAAGACGAACCAGGCCGGGTCCATGCAGCGCTGCCAACGCTGCCGGAGCCAACGTGTTTCTGACCGCAGCCCGAGTTTCAGGAGACGCCGGTGGCTCGTCGCCAGACCAGCGTCAGGTCAGGCTCGGCCTTGATCA
>CADEGR010000208.1 GCA_902826935.1 uncultured Alphaproteobacteria bacterium
GCAACGCTCAGCGAGCGGCTGGCGATCGTCTCGATCGGCCGCTGCTTTGGACGCGTGGCGATCGCGGCGGCGGTGCGGCGGCGCGTGCCGGTCGGGCGAGCTGCCGCCAGCGTGAATTGCCGGCGCAGGTGGTGGTCCGCGACGAGCTCAATCGGCTGGTCAGGCTCAGAGGTGCGCCGCGCAGCGTTCGGGTCGACATTGGCCCAGACTTTGCCGGCCGCATGCTCGACCAGTGGGCCTATCTCAACAAGGTCGAGATCGACTTCTCCAGACCGGCAGGCCCGGCGGCAACGCGTTGGTCGAGGCCTTCAATAGCCGACTGCGATAAGAATGCCTTCTGTAGTCGGGACTTGGGCGTCAAGCATGTTCTGTGATCCGTGGGCACTGTTGGGGTCAGGCTTCTGTCCGTGGTCAGCCAAATGCTGCCGCATGATGGATGTCGAAGGTGAGGCGGACCACGCTAAACGTCGGGCTCGCAGATGCCGGCAAGAACGGCTCCATACACTCGTGCGGCCTTCGCCTCATCCCCGTCCCATCCAGGGACCTCGGATCAATCGGATTGGCGAGCGCCGTTCCGACCGAAATCCTGGTTGTCTTGATCAGGCCTCGGCTGTCCAGCGGAAGTGGCTGTTGTCCTGCCACATGCGATGCATGATCACCGCGAGCTTTCGAGCCACGGCGACCTTGGCCTTCTTCAGCGAGCTGCGCTTGGCCAGCCGCACGCCCCAAGCCTTGAGCGCCGTCCATTGCTGCGAGCGGGTCAGCATCACATGTGCCGCGGTGAACAGCGCACCGCGGGTGAAGCCATCGCCGCAGCGGGTGATGCGGCCGCGCCGATCGATCTCGCCGGATTGATATTGTCTGGGTGTCAGCCCGAGATGCGCACCGACATCCGACGAGCGGCGGAACCGCCCCGGCCGGTCGATGGTGGTCTTGAAGGCCAAGGCCGTCACCGGGCCAACCCCTGGGATCGTCATGAACCTGCGACAGAGCTCGTCATTTTGGACCACGGCAAGGACCTCCTGGTGCAGCAGCGCGAGCTCACGGCGCAGCACGTCGCGCGTACGCAGCAAGGCGGCCATGTAGAACTCGAGCCGTGGACGGTCGGCGCACAGCTCGCGCACCCGGACGTCAAAGCTGCTGGCACTGACCCGGCCGACCTTGAGCCCATGCGGCCGCAAACTGCCCCTGATCTCATTCTCGTGATCGCGCAGCTTGTTGACCAGGAACTCGCGGGTCACCTGCAAGGTGCGCAGCTCTTGGCTGGCCGGCGACTTGACGTGGATTTCCTTGAACCAGCCCGAGCGAACCACCTGGGCGATGGCGCGAGCATCATTGCGATCGTTCTTGTTGGCAGTCATCGCGCCGATCGCCGCCTTGGCGTGGGGGTCTCGATGCAGATCGCCGGATGGCCGGCCGCAACGAGGCCAAAGAACAACCACTGGGACAAGGGGCCAGCCTCGAGACCGACCCGCTCGATGACGCCATCCAGATTGGCCAGAACCTGGGCGATGCCGGCCGGATCGGACAGCGCCCGCGCTTCGAGTCTGACCCGCCCGTCCTCGTCAACCACACAGATGCTGGTCATCTCCAGCGATACGTCCAAGCCGATGTACAGCTTGCTCATCGAAACCTCCCGTCCAATGGCTTCCGATCGGGAGAGCATGCATGGGCCTGGTCGCAGCCCAAGTCCCGACTACCCCATCTGAACGCGCACTGGTTCCGGTCGATGGTCGATGCGCGGCAGCGCATCGAAGCGTGGCGGCGCGACTCCAATGACCACCGGCCGCATTTAAATCTCGGGCACCTAGCCGCCAAGCCAGTTCGCGGCCCAACTGCAACCAGCCCGCAACGTCGCATGACAATTGGACCAGAAGACGGGGCAGCTCCCGAAGCGGCTTGGGCAGACGATCGTCGCGACCCTGCTGGCGCGAGCCGATCTGCCAGATGACCTCTCGACCATACGGCGCTCCAGGCGCACCGCTCGGCAAGCGGTCTAGAAGGGCGGCGCAAGCTTAGCCTATCGGGCGGCAGCATAGCGGCCGGACGACCGAGATCCGCGTCCTGACCGATCGTTGCGGCTGCCCCATGGCCCTTGCCCGGACGCCCGGGACCATCGCCGACCTCTCGATCGCAGCCCCGCTGATCGAAGCCTGGCCATCCGGCATCCGGCTGATCGCCGATCGGGGCTGCGATGCCAATCACGGGCGCAGGATGCTGGCAGAGCGCGGCACCTCGGCCGTCATCCCCAGCACCGCGTCCCGCAAGACGCCGCTCCCGGTTCACGGCAGCGTCGATCGCGAGCGCAATCTGAGCGAGCGGATGTTTGGCCGCCTCAAGAACTTCCGCCGCAGCGCCACACGCTATGGCCAGCTCGCAACGAACTTCCTCGCCGCGATTGCCATGGTCGCACGCGCGGAATGAGCATCGATGCTGAACCATCCTTGCCTTCGACGGGACCCGCGCCGGGAATTGTCCTATGCTGCAAGGCGGCGTTTCCCAGTGAAGCTTGGTAGCCGTTTCGGCTTCGGCGTGCGGGATATTGCTGGTGGCGGCGGATCACCCGTCTTGTCGAGGCCTTCCTCTCTCATCGAAGGCATTGTCGTAGGCGTCGCGGACGCGGCCTGCCGGCAACTCGATGCCTGCCTCGACGAAGCGCTGGTGGTCGCGGATCGACAGATCCTGCACGGCTTGATGGCGGTGATGGCTCATGCCGCTGCGCTTCAACGCTTCCCGGCTGCAGCAGTGAGTGTGCCAGCATTGGGCGACGCAAAACGGGCGCCAATCACGGCACCAGTCGTCGCTCTGCCGCAAGTGCATTTGCGGAGCGAGCGTGGGGCTCTGAGCCGCTCCTGGGCGGCGGGTCACATGTCCGGCGGCAGCTGCCGGGGCGGCCGCGCCCGTGCGGGGATGTGGTCGATGGCCGGTGCCGATCAGGGCCTGGAGGCCCGGCTAGCCGATCAGCCAAAGCAGGCTCTTGATGATCAGGAACCACAGCGCCAGAGAGCTGCCGAGCATGAACAGGGCGGCCTGGGGCAGGGGCCAGCGGTCATCCTCGGCGGGGCGGTGGCTGGCGGACAGGGCGGCGCTGTGACCGAGGCTCATGGCATCTTGCTCCTTGCGACCTGGCACCAGGATCGCATGTGCCGATTAAGGCCTGGTTAAGGCCGGCGGGCTATCACAAGCCTAGCCGCTCCGCCTAGAATGCGCCGCCAGCAGCAGGCACAGGCGGGACCGATGGCCGATCCGGACTTCCTCAAATTCGCGACCCTCGCGCTCCATGCCGGCCAGCAGCCGGATCCGACGACCGGGGCGCGGGCGGTGCCGATCTATCAGACCACGTCCTACGTGTTCCAGGACACCGACCACGCGGCCGGGCTGTTCAACCTGGAACGGGCGGGGCATCTGTATTCGCGCCTCTCCAACCCGACGGTGGCGGTGCTCGAGGAGCGGATCGCGGCGCTGGAGGGCGGGGTCGGCGCGGTCGCGACGGCGAGCGGCCAGGCGGCCCTGCATCTGGCGATCGCGACCTTGATGGGCGCAGGCGGCCATATCGTGGCGGCGCGCTCGCTCTATGGTGGCAGCATCAATCTGCTGCAGCTCACCTTGCCGCGCTTCGGCATCACCACGACCTTCGTCGAGCCGCGCGATCCGGGCGCCTTCGCCGCGGCGATCCGGCCTGAGACGCGGCTCCTGTTCGCCGAGACCCTAGGCAATCCCGGCTTGGAGATGGCCGATATTCCGGCTTTGGCCGAGGTCGGCCGGCAGGCTGGTCTGCCGCTCCTGATCGACAATACCTTCGCCACGCCCTATCTCTGCCAGCCGCTGGCGCTGGGGGCGGCGCTGGTCATGCATTCCGCGACGAAGTGGCTGGGCGGCCACGGCGTGGCGCTGGGCGGCATCCTAGTCGATGGCGGCCATTTCGACTGGCAGGCAGCTGGCAAGTTCCCGACGCTGACCGAGCCCTATGCCGGCTATCACGGCCTCGACTATGCCGAGACCTTTGGCCCGGCGGCCTTCCAGATGCGGGCGCGGACCGAGGGCCTGCGCGATTTCGGCGCCTGCATGAGCCCGCAGAACGCCTTCTATCTGCTGCAGGGCGTCGAGACCCTGCCGCTGCGCATGGCGCGCCATGTCGAGAACACCGCCGCGGTCCTGGATTTCCTGACCGGCCACGCCGCAGTGACCTATGTCCGCCATCCGGCCCTGGCCAGCCATCCCGACCATGCCTTGGCCCAGCGTCTCCTGCCGCGCGGCCAGGGGGCGATCGTGTCGTTTGGCGTGCAGGGTGGCCGGGCGGCTGGCCGGCGGTTCATCGAAGCCTGCCGGCTCGCCTCCCATCTGGCCAATGTCGGCGATGCCAAGACCCTGGTGATCCACCCCGCCTCGACCACCCATCTGCAGGTCGACGAGGCCCATCTGGCGGCAGCCGGGGTCGGCGCCGACATGATCCGGCTGTCGGTCGGGCTCGAGGATCCGGCCGACATCATCGCCGATCTGGCGCGGGCGCTGCAGCGCTCGCAGGCTGGCTGAGCGCAGCCCATGCTGACCGTGTCCGTGGCTGGTCAGACGGTGGCGCTCGCGAGCAGCGGCCGCAGGGTCGAGCCCGGCCTCCCGACGCTCTTGTGGCTGCACGGCGCCGGCATGGATCACAGCGTCTGGGCGCTGCCGGCCCGGCATTTCGCCCATGCCGGCTGGAACGCCCTGGCCATTGACCTGCCTGGCCATGGCGCCAGCGCCGGTCCGCCGCTCGGGGCGATCGCCGACCTGGCCGACTGGGTCGGCCGCTTGCTCGAGGCGCTGGCGATCGAGCGGGTCAGCCTGATCGGCCATTCCATGGGCGCCCTGGTGGCGCTCGAGGCCGCCGCGCGCCAGCCGGTGCGGGTCGCTGCCTTGGCCCTGCTGGGAACGGCCCTGCGCATGCCGGTGCATCCCGCCTTGCTGGCGGCAGCGTCGACCGAGCGGGCCCGGGCCGAGCAGCTGATCGCCAGCTGGGCGCTCGGCCCGGCCGGCCAGCCGGGCGGCAATCCAGCACCCGGCGGCTGGCTGCTTGGCCAGACCCTGCAGCTCCTGGCGCGCGCGCCCGCCGGCGCGCTCGCGGCCGATCTCGCCGCCTGCGCCGCCTACCAGGACGGACCGGCCGCGGCCGCGGCAATCCGCTGCCCGACCCTGGTGCTGGCGGGGGCCCAGGATCGCATGGCGCCGGCTCGGGCCGCCGCCGAGCTGGCGGCCGCTATCGCCGGTGCCCCGCGCGTCACCTTGCCCGGCGGCGGGCACCTGGTGATTGCCGAGCAGCCCGGCGCCACCCCCCATGCCCTGATGTGGTTGCTCGCCCCGTGACCTTGCGCGCCGTGCGGCAGCGTCTGGCCCCCGCG
>CADEGR010000209.1:0-2623 GCA_902826935.1 uncultured Alphaproteobacteria bacterium
TTCGGCATCCCGGCCTATCGCATGCCGCGCGACATCCTGGAGGCCGAGATCGAGCGCATCCGCCAGTTCGGCGTGACCATCACGCTCGACCACAAGGTTCTGGACGTCGAGGCCGAGCTGCAGGCCGGCGGCTTCGATGCGGCCTTCCTCGCGATCGGCGCCCACCTCTCGAAGCGCACCGACATCCCGGCCCGCGATGCCGGCCGGATGCTCGACGCGGTCGGCTTCCTGCGCGACGTCGAGCGCGGCGTCGCGCCTAAGCTCGGCCGGCGGGTCGCGATCTATGGCGGCGGCAACACCGCGATGGACGCCGCCCGGGTGGCCCGGCGCATGGGCGCCGAAGAGGCGCTGATCATCTACCGGCGCGATCGCGAGCATATGCCGGCGCATGCGTTCGAGGCCGACGAGGCGCTGGCCGAAGGGGTCAAGATCCACTGGCTGCGAACCATCAAGTCGATCGACCGGAGCCAGCTCACGGTCGAGGTCATGACCGTCGGCCCCGACGGCCGGCCGCAACCGACCGGCCAGCTGGAAACGCTCGCGGCCGACGATCTGATCATGGCGCTGGGCCAGGACACCGACACCGGCTTCCTCAAGGACGTGCCAGGGGTCGTTTTGAACCAGGACGGCACGGTCCAGGTCGGGCCGGACCTGATGACCGGCCGGGCCGGCCTGTTCGCCGGCGGCGACATGGTGCCCGCGGAGCGCACGGTGACCGTCGCGGTCGGCCATGGCCGCAAGGCCGCCCGCCATATCGACGCCTATCTGCGCGGCCGCGCCGTCGAGACCCGGCCCAAGCACCCGCTGGTCGGCTTCGAGCGGCTGCATGTTTGGTACCAGACCGACATCCAGCCGCCGCGTCAGCCCGAGCTGGCGCCGGCGCTGCGCCTCGGCGGCTTTGTCGAGGTGGTCGGCGGCCTGGCCGAGGCGGAGGCGCGCTACGAGGCCAAGCGCTGCCTGTCCTGCGGCAATTGCTACGAATGCGACGGCTGCTACGGCGCCTGCCCCGAGGATGCCGTGATCAAGCTCGGGCCAGGCCAGCGCTACCGCTTCGACTATGACCGCTGCACCGGCTGCGCCGCCTGCTACGACCAATGCCCGTGCCATGCCATCGAGATGGTGCCGGAGGCGGCACCATGAGCAGCCTGCTGATCGATGCGCCGGCTGTGGCGCCCGCACGTGCCCCGGCCAGCGGCCCGGCCATGGCGACGCTCGACGGCAACGAGGCCTGCGCCCGGGTGGCCTATCGGCTGAACGAGATCTGCGCGATCTACCCGATCACGCCGTCCTCGACCATGGCCGAGCTGGCCGATCAATGGGCCTCGGAGCGGCGGCCGAACATCTTCGGCAGCGTGCCCGACGTCATCGAGATGCAAAGCGAGGGCGGCGCTGCCGGTGCCGCCCATGGCGCCCTCCAGGGCGGCGCCCTCACCACCACCTTCACGGCCTCCCAGGGCCTGCTCCTGATGATCCCCAACATGTACAAGATCGCCGGCGAGCTGACGCCCGCGGTCT
Organism: uncultured Alphaproteobacteria bacterium; assembly: GCA_902826935.1. Taxonomy (GTDB): domain Bacteria; phylum Pseudomonadota; class Alphaproteobacteria; order Geminicoccales; family Geminicoccaceae; genus CADEGR01. Next base: position 1,516 of record CADEGR010000209.1, read on the forward strand.
TCCATGTCGCCGCGCGTGCGCTCGCCGCCCAGGGGCTCTCGATCTTCGGCGACCACCAGGACGTGATGGCGGTGCGCGCCACCGGCTTCGCGCTGCTCTCCGCGAGCTCGGTCCAGGAGGCGCATGATTTCGCCCTGATCGCCCAGGCGGCCACGCTTGCCGGCCGGGTGCCCTTCGTGCATTTTTTCGACGGCTTTCGGACCTCGCACGAGGTCAACAAGATCGCGCTGCTCGAGGACGACCAGCTGCGCGCCATGATCGACGAGCGCCTGGTCCTCGGCCATCGCCGGCGCGCGCTCAATCCCGAGCATCCGGTGATCCGTGGCACCGCGCAGAATCCGGACGTCTACTTCCAGGCGCGCGAGACCGTGAACCCATTCTATGCGGCGCTGCCCGGCGTGGTCGAGCATGCCATGGCGGAGTTCGCCGGCCTGACCGGGCGCCATTACGGCCTGTTCGACTATGTCGGCCACGAGGCGGCCGAGCGGGTCGTGGTCCTGATGGGCTCGGGCGCGCAGACCGCGCGCGCCACCGTGCAGCATCTGGCGGCCCAGGGCGAGCGGGTCGGCGTCGTCATGGTCCGCCTGTACCGGCCGTTTTCCGCCGCCCATCTCCTGGCCGCCCTGCCGGCCACGACCAAGGCGATCGCGGTCCTCGACCGGACCAAGGAGCCGGGCTCGTTCGGCGAGCCCTTGTTCCTGGACGTGCTCTCGGCGCTGGCCGACGCGGCGGGGCAGGGCGCCCTGCCGATGGCCGCGATGCCGCGCGTGATCGGCGGCCGCTACGGCCTGTCCTCCAAGGAGTTCACGCCGGCCATGGCCAAGGCGGTGCTGGACGAGCTGGCCAAGCCCGCGCCCAAGCCGCGCTTCACCATCGGCATCCACGACGATGTCGGCCATACCAGCCTCGCCTACGATCCCAGCTTCGACATCGAGCCGGCCGAGGTCACCCGCGCGATCTTCTATGGCCTTGGTGCCGACGGCACGGTCGGCGCCAACAAGAACACCATCAAGATCCTGGGCGAGGATCCGGCCTGCCATGCCCAGGGCTACTTCGTCTACGACAGCAAGAAGTCCGGCTCGCGCACGGTCTCCCATCTGCGCTTCGG
>CADEGR010000209.1:2723-5302 GCA_902826935.1 uncultured Alphaproteobacteria bacterium
GATGGCACCTTCCCGTCCGGCACCGCCGCCTACGAGAAGCGCAACCTGGCCGAGGCGATCCCCTTCTGGCAGTCGGATCTGTGCATCCAATGCGGCAATTGCAGCCTGGTCTGCCCGCATGGCGTGATCCGCGCCAAGTTCTACCACGAGGCAGCGCTCGCCGCGGCGCCGGCCAGCTTCCGCTCCGCCCCGATCGACGCCCGCGGCTTTCCAGAGACCCGCTACACCCTCCAGGTCTACGCCGAGGACTGCACCGGCTGCGCCTTATGCGTCGAGGCCTGCCCGGTGCGGGTGCCGGGCCAGCCCGCCCGGCGGGCGATCAACATGACCGAGAAGCCCTCCGATCTCGCGGCCGAGCGTGCCGAGGTCCGCTTCTTCGAGACCCTGCCGGTCAACGACCGCTCGCGGGTCGATTTCTCGACCGTGCGCGGCGCCCAATATCTGGAGCCTCTGTTCGAGTTCTCCGGCGCCTGCGCTGGCTGCGGCGAGACGCCTTACGTCAAGCTGGTCTCGCAGCTGTTCGGCGATCGTCTGGTGGTCGCCAACGCCACCGGCTGCTCCTCGATCTATGGCGGCAATCTGCCGACCACGCCCTGGACCAAGAACGCCGAAGGCCGCGGGCCTGCCTGGTCGAACTCGCTGTTCGAGGACAATGCCGAGTTCGGCCTAGGCCTGCGCCTCGCTGCCGACCACCACCGCGACCAAGCGCGCAGCCTGCTCCAGGCCATGGCCGGCGAGCTCGACGGCCAGCTGGTCGAGGCGATCCTGACCGCGCCCCAGCGCACCGAGAGCCAGCTCAGGGCGCAGCGCGCCCGGCTTGACGCGCTGCGCGCCGCCTTGGAGGGCGTCGAGGATGAGCGCGCGGCCAGGCTGCGCTCGGTGCTCGACCATCTGGTTCGGCGCAGCGTCTGGCTGATCGGCGGCGACGGCTGGGCCTATGACATCGGCTCGGCCGGGCTCGACCACGTGCTCGCGACCGGCCGCGACGTCAACGTGCTGGTGCTGGACACCGAGGTCTATTCCAACACTGGCGGCCAGATGTCCAAGTCGACGCCGCTGGCGGCGGTCGCGAAGTTCGCCAATGCCGGCAAGCGGGTCGGCAAGAAGGACCTGGCGCTGCAGGCGATCGCCTATGGCAATGTCTACGTCGCCCGGATCGCGCTCGGCGCCAATCCCCAGCAGGCGCTGCTCGCGATGCGCGAGGCCGAGGCCTATCCCGGCCCGTCCTTGATCCTCGCCTACAGCCACTGCATCGCCCATGGCATCGACATGCAAAAGGGCCTGACCCAGCAGAACCTGGCGGTCCATTCCGGCTACTGGCCGCTGCTGCGCTACAACCCGGAAGTCCGCAAGTCCGACGAGAACCCCTTCGTGCTGGACAGCCTCAGGCCGCGCATCGCCTTCCAGGATTACGCCATGAACGAGCTGCGCTACCGGCTCCTGGCGCGCACCAATCCCGCCGAGGCGGCCGCCCTGATGCGCCAGGCCGAGGCGGCGCTGCGCCAGAAATGGGACCTCTACGAGGTCATGGCCGTGCGCGGCGAGCATCTGCCCGCGGCTGCGGACTGAGCCGCAGGGAGCGGACCACGCCCATGGACCTTCGCACCCGCTATCTCGGCCTCGAGCTGAAGCATCCGCTGATCGCGTCCGCCGGCCCCTTGTCGCGCACGCTCGATGGCATCCGCCGGCTGGAGGACGGCAATGCCGCGGCGATCGTGCTGTTCTCGCTGTTCGAGGAGCAGATCCGCCAGGAGCAGGCGGTGGTCGAGCAGCTTACCGCCGAGGGCACCGAGAGCTTCCCCGAGGCCTTGAGCTACTTCCCGGCGCTGGCCGAGTACGCGGTCGGCAGCGACGCCTATCTGAATCTGATCCGGAGCGCCGCCGAGGCCGTCAGCGTGCCGATCATCGGCAGCCTGAACGGCGTCACCAATGCCGGCTGGATCGACTATGCCCGCGCGATCGAAGAGGCCGGCGCCGCCGCGCTCGAGCTCAACGTTTTCCACATTCCAACCGATCTGGAGACCACCGGCGCCGAGGTCGAGCAGCGCTATCTGGATGTCCTGGCCGCGGTCAAGCTGGCGGTCCGGATCCCGGTCGCGATCAAGCTCAACCCCTATTTCAGCGCGTTCGGCAGCATGGCCAAGCGCCTCGCTCTGGCCGGCGCCGACGGCCTGGTCCTGTTCAACCGCTTCTATCAGCCCGATATCGCCCTCGACAGCCTGACCGTCGCCCCCACTCTGGAGCTGAGCCGGGCCAACGAGATCCGCCTGCCGCTGCTCTGGCTCGCCTTGCTGCACGGCCGGCTCGACGTCTCGCTGGCCGCGACCTCGGGCGTCGAGCATGCCAGCGAGGTGATCAAATATCTCCTGGCCGGGGCCGATGTGGTCATGACCACCTCCGCCCTCCTGCGCGCCGGCCCGCAGCATATGGCCGACCTGCTGCGCGGCCTGGTCCGCTGGCTGGCCGAGCGTGGCCACCCCAGCGTCGCCGCCATCCGCGGCACCATGAGCCAGGCCCATGTCGCCAACCCTGCCGCCTTCGAGCGCGCCAACTACATCCGGATCCTGCAGAGCGTGTGA
>CADEGR010000210.1 GCA_902826935.1 uncultured Alphaproteobacteria bacterium
AGAGCCGGCGCGGCGGCGCTGGGCGAGGATGCCACCAGCGCGATGCCGGCAAACGCCGCCAGCAGCCCAATCATCTGCCGCGGCGACACCCTCTGCCGTAGCCGGAGCGCGGCGAAGGCGACGACGAACACTGGAATCGTGGCGGACAGGATAGCCCCCACCGAGGCGGACGTTCCTGCGATGCCAAAAGTCTGGGCGACTTGGCCGACGCTGATGCCGATCACTCCAAGCAGGGCAACGCGCGGAACCGCGTGCATCGGTAGGCGCTGGCGCATTGAGAAGGCGAACAGCAGAGGCACCGCCACCGCGAACCGCAGCGCGGTCAGGGTCAGCGGAGGAAGGGTCTCAAGGCCGAGTTTGGTCAGGGGAATCGAAAGGCCCCAGATGACCGCCAGAAGCAGTATCGCGGCTATGCTGCCCATCTGCGGCGGCCCGTTCGTCACGGCCAAAGTCGGCTCAACCGTTTGCGGCACCCCGGCCCCTACCTCGTCTGTCAAATGACCGGACTATAGCGTGGCCTGCCCCTAGCAATTGTGCCACGTGCAATGTCAGTGCAGGCGCACCCCAAAACCAATTGCGATACAAAATCAGTCGTTCTACCTTGCGACCGATTGCATAACGCAATCAGAATCGGGCGAATGTGCCCCGTAGCAAAGGAAGCGGGTATGGCCAAGCTCGTGTTCGGCATGAACCAGTCCCTGGACGGCTATGTCGACCATATGGCATTTGCGCCAAGCGCCACGCTCTTTCGCCACTTCATCGAGGAAGCTCAAAAGCAGGCGGGCAGCGTGTACGGTCGCAAGATGTACGAGGTCATGCGGTATTGGGACGACGACCGGCCTGAATGGGATGCGGAGCGGCACGCCTTCGCGGCGGCGTGGCGGAACCAGCCGAAATGGGTCGTCTCACGCTCGTTGCGGTCGGTCGGCCCCAATGCCAGGCTGGTCGAGGATGATCTCGCGGGCGCGCTCCGCGCGCTGAAGGCCGAGCGCCACGGGGAGATCGAAGTTGCTGGCCCCGACCTGGCGCGAAGCCTCACCGAGCTTGGCCTGATCGATGAGTATCGGATCTACCTGCACCCCGTCGTGCTTGGCCAGGGCAAGCCCTATTTCGCCGGCCCCCGACCGCCGCTCCGCCTCATGGCGCATGATCGGATCGGTGAGGATGTGGTCCGGTTGACATACGTGCCTGCTTGATCGCGCGACTCGCTGGATGGCAATCGCCGCCGAAGTCCGGCTTTAGGTCGGGCCCCGCTGCGGCGCAGGCCGGCGCTACTGCGCCACCAGCACCGCCCCGATCGCGATCAGCCCGACGCCAAGCCAGTTGGCGAGCGCCAGCTGCTCGCCGAGGAATGCGACCCCGAACAGGGCGACCAGGACGACGCTCAGCTTGTCGACCGGCGCCACCTGCGCGGCATTGCCCATCTGCAAGGCGCGGAAATAGCAGACCCATGACGCCCCGGTCGCCAGGCCCGACAGGATCAGGAACGTGGCGGACCTGCTCGAGATCGTGCCCAGGCTCTGCCAGCCGCCCGTGCCGGTCAGAAGGGCGGCGAGCGCCAGCAGGATCACGATCGTGCGGATGAAGGTTGCGAACTCCGGACCGACCTGCTCGACCCCGACCTTGGCGAAGATCGCCGTCAAGGCGGCGAAGCAGGCCGCCAGGAGCGCCCAAACCTGCCAAGTCATGATCACGCCCTTCATGCCAGCGCCCCCACGATCGCCCGGACGAGATGGAGGCCGGGAGCAGCCGTCCGACCATTGCCAGGAGCGACCGGAACGCGTAGCCAGCCGCTCGTCAAGGCGAACCATTCGACCAGCGCGCCCATGGCGGACATCCCGTCTGTGGTTGCGAGCGCAGGCACAGACCGGACGCGGGCAACAACGACCCTGCCGCGCTGGCTAGCGCCTGGCAGGAGTCATCAGCCTTGCGGCGGTTATCGGGGAGCTCCATCCCCCTCACGACTGCAACACCGGACCGGCCACGACGTTGCCGAAGCTCAGCCGCTAGGCCGCGCCCAGCCGGCCCTGAGCGGCGGGGCTGGTCGGGCGCGACGGGCCGGTTCATCATGACGCCGCGTCGACCAAGCCATGCGAGCGCAACGCCGGGAGGGTGACCGCCATGATCGAAGGCTCCTGCCATTGCGGCGCGGTGCGGTGGCGCTTCGCAAGCGTGCCGGAGGCGGCCACCACCTGCAACTGCACCGTCTGCCGCCGCTATGGCGTGCTCTGGGCCTATGACTTCGAGAACGAGCGGATCCTGGTGTCGGGCCCGACCCAGGCCTATGCCTGGGGCAATGCGAACCTCGCCTTCCATTTCTGCCCGCATTGCGGCTGCGTCGCCTATTGGCGGGCAACCGCGCCCGGCGCTGACGGCCGCCGTCGGATCGCCGTCAACCTCAGGCTCGCCGAGCCCGAGCAGGTGCGCGCGATCGTGCTCGATCGCTTCGACGGTCTGGACAGCTTTGCCGATCTGCCGCGCGACGGTCGCTGCGTCGCGGATCTGTGGTCCTAGCCCAGGACCGGCTGCTACTCGCCCACGACCAGCCGAAGCGGCGGCTCGGCGGCAGCGGCGGCTGCCGCGGCTGGGGCGTCCTCGGCGGCGAACAGGCCGAAGCGGCGCGGCGTCAGGGCAATCTGGGTGCGCGGCGCCAGCTGGAGGCGGTCGAACTCGGCCTGGGGCAGCTCGGCCTCGAGCGGCACGGCCAGGCCGGGCAGGCGGAGATCCAGGCGGTAGGAGGGGCCGGTGGTGACCACGCTCTCGATCGTGGCGGCGAGGCTGCCCTGGCCGCCGCCGGGCACGAGGGTCAGGTCCTGGGGGCGGACGAACAGGAAGGCGGGGCCCTCGATGCCGGCGGGCGCCGGACGGGCGAGCCGGGTGCCGAACAGCTCGATCACGCCGCCCTGGACCAGGCAGGGCAAGCGGTTGGCGCCGCCCAGGAACTCGTAGACGAACGGCGTCGCCGGCTGCTCGTAGATCGCGCGCGGGGCGCCGATCTGCTCGATCCGGCCCTGGTTCATGACCACCACCTGATCGGCCAGCTCGAGGGCTTCCTCCTGGTCGTGGGTCACGAACATGCTGGTCAGGCCGAGCCGCTGGTGCAACGCGCGCAGCCAGCGCCGGAGCTCCTTCCTGACCTTGGCGTCGAGCGCGCCGAACGGCTCGTCCAGGAGCAGCACCCGGGGCTCGATCGCGAGCGCCCGGGCGAGCGCCACCCGCTGGCGCTGGCCGCCCGAGAGCTGGCCGGGATAGCGGCCGGCCAGGCTCTCCAGCTGGACCAGCGCCAGCAGCTCCTCGACCCGGGCCTTGATCTCGGCCGCCGGCGGCCGGGCGGCGCGTGGCCGGACCCGCAGGCCGAAGGCGACGTTCTCGAACACCGAGAGATGGCGGAACAAGGCGTAGTGCTGGAACACGAAGCCGACCTGGCGATCGCGCGCATCGCGGCCCTGGACGTCCTCGCCGGCGAAGCGGACCACGCCGGCATCCGGGAAATCCAGCCCGGCGATGATCCGCAGCAGCGTGGTCTTGCCCGAGCCGGACGGCCCGAGCAGGGCATAGAAGGCGCCGTCCTCGACCGCGAGATCGACCCCGCCCAGGGCGGTGTAGCTGCCAAAGCGCTTGGTCAGGCCCCGGATCTCGACGCTCATCGGCGCTGCTCCCCGCCCGCTGCCCGCCATTCCAGCGCGGCCTTGAGCACCAGCGTCAGCAGCGCCAGCAGGCTCAGGAGCGACGCCACGGCGAAGGCGGCGATGAAGTTGTACTCATTGTAGAGGATCTCGACATGCAGCGGCATGGTGTTGGTCAGGCCGCGGATATGGCCGGACACCACCGAGACCGCGCCGAACTCGCCCATCGCCCGGGCATTGCAGAGCAGCACGCCATAGAGCAGGCCCCATTTCACGTTCGGCAGGGTGATCCGGCGGAAGATCTGCCAGCCGGAGGCACCCAGCATGCGCGCCGCCTGCTCCTCCTCGGTGCCCTGCTCCTGCATCAAGGGGATCAGCTCGCGCGCCACGAACGGGAAGGTCACGAAGATCGTGGCCAGCACGATCCCGGGCACCGCGAACACGATCTTGATGTCATGGGCGGCCAGCCACGGCCCGAGCAGGCCATGGGCGCCGAACAGGAGGACGTAGATCAGGCCCGAGAGCACCGGCGAGACCGAGAACGGCAGGTCGATCAGGCTGATCAGGAAGCTCTTGCCGGCGAACTCGAACTTGGCGATCGCCCAGGCTGCGACCAGGCCGAAGGCCAGATTGAGCGGCACCGCGATGCCGGCCACCAGCAAGGTCAGGCGCATCGCCGCCAGGGCGTCCGGCTCGACCACTGCGGCCAGATAGGCCATGACCCCGCCGCGCAACGCCTCGACGAACACCGCGAGCAGCGGCAGGAGCAGGAACAGGCCCAGGAAGGCGAGCGCCAGGCCGATCAGGAGCCAGCGGACCAGCGGCTGGTCGGTGGTCGCCGGCCGGGCCGGCGCGAAGCTTGCGAGGGTGGCCATGGGCGGCTCCGTCAGCGCGACCAGGCGCGCGTCCAGCGCTGCAGCAGGTTGATGACCAGCAGCAGCAAGAACGAGGCCAGCAGCATCGCGGTGCCGAGCACCGTGGCGCCGGCATAGTCGAACTGCTCGAGCCGGATCACGATCAGGAGCGGCACCACCTCCGAAACCTTGGGCATGTTGCCGGCGATGAAGATCACCGAGCCATATTCGCCCAGGCCCCGGGCGAAGGCGAGCGCGAAGCCGGTCAGCAGGGCCGGCAGGATCAACGGCAGGAGGACCCGGCCGAAGATCTGCAGCCGGTGCGCGCCCAAGGTCGCGGCGGCCTCCTCCAGCTCCGGCTCGAGGTCCTGCAGGACCGGCTCGACGGTGCGCACCACGAACGGCAGGCCGATGAAGATCAAGGCGACCGTGATGCCGAGCGGCGTGAAGGCGACCTTCAGGCCCAAGGGCTCGAGCAGCTGGCCCAGCCAGCCATTGGGCGCGTAGAGGGCGGCCAGCGCGATGCCGGCGACGGCGGTCGGCAGGGCGAACGGCAGATCGATCATGGCATCGACGATCCGCTTGCCGGGGAAGCGGTAGCGCACCATCACCCAGGCGATCAGCAGGCCGAACACCAGATTGACCAGGGCGGCCGCGAAGGCGGTGCCGAAGGTCACCCGAAACGCCGCCAGGACCCGGCCCGAGAACAGCGCCTGCCAGGCCTTGGCATCGGCCGCCAGGGACTTGACCACGAGCGCGCCCAGCGGCAGCAGGACGATCAAGGATAGATAAGCCAGCGTCAAACCGAGCGT
>CADEGR010000211.1 GCA_902826935.1 uncultured Alphaproteobacteria bacterium
GTCTTTGCCAGCACCCGGAGCCAGTTGCGCCAGCAGATCTTCTCGATCAGCGGCTGGTCGTAGCCGTGTTGCCGAAGCGCCTCGATCAGGCGTGGCAAGCCGGCGACGTCGCCGATCTCCTGGGGCACGGTGGCGCCGTCGAAGTCGGAGCCCAGCCCCACCCGGTCCTCGCCCGCCTGCTCGATCAGATGATCGAGATGCCTGACCATCGTGGCCAGCGGCGTGTTGGCGCTGTTCTCGCCGTCCTCGCGCAGGAAGCAGACTGCGAAATTGAGGCCGACCATGCCGTCGGTCTCGCGGATCGCATGCAGCTGCGCGTCGGTCAGATTGCGCGACACCGGACAGATTGCATGGGCGTTGGAGTGGGTCGCCACCAGCGGCGCCTGGGACAGCCGGGCGACGTCCCAAAAGCCCTGGGCCGTGATATGCGACAGGTCGATCACGATGCCGAGCTGGTTGCAGGCACGGACCAGGGCGCGGCCGTGCTCGGTCAGACCGGGACCGGTGTCCGGCGAGCTGGGGAAGCGGAACGGCACGCCATGGCCGAAGCTGTTCGGCCGGCTCCAGACCGGGCCGAGCGAGCGCAGACCCGCCTGGTAGAAAACCTCAAGCGCCGTAAGCTCCGGGTCGATCGCCTCGGCGCCTTCGATGTGCAGGACCGCCGCCAGCACGCCCTGCTCGATGCAGTGCTGCAGGGCTGCGGCGTCGCGCACCACCCGGAACCGGCCAGCCGCTTCGGCCTCGACCCGAAACAGGATCGCTGCCATCGCCAAGACCGCCTGCTGGGCGTCGCTCAGCCGCGGCGTCTCCGGAAAGCCGGAAGCAGCACCGTTGCTCGGCAGGCCGGGCTTGCGCCGCCGCGGCTTCGAAGGCACGAAGGCGGCGAACATGCCACCGGCAAAGCCGCCGGCCGCTGCCCGCGGCAGATCGAGATGGCCGCCTTCGTCCGGGGTCAGGAACGCCTGCGCTCGGCCTGCTTTCTCGCGCCAAAGCCGCAGCAGCACGTCATTGTGGCCGTCGAAGACCGGCACCAACGGCGCCATTGCCTCGGCCATCATCGGCCGGTCCAGCTGACCGACCTGCGCCGATCGCACACCACGTCGCTCACGATTCCGCCCCTTCCGGCTTCACCGGCTTGCCGGTGAAGCCCTCATAGACTTTGACGAAGCCGGCATCGTCGATCGGCCCAAGGCCCTGGGCGGCCGCCATCATCACCACCTGATAGGCCGCCGCCGCCATCGGCAGCGGCATCCGCAACGCCTTGCCGGTATCCAGCACCAGCCCCAGATCCTTGACCCAGATATCGACCGCGCTCCGCGGCGCATAGTCCCCCGCCAGCATGCGCGGCACCCGGTCACCGAACATCCAGGAGCCGCCGGCCGCCTCCTTGATCACCTCAAAAAGCACCTTTGGGTCGGCGCCCTGGGCGACCCCGAACGCCATGCCCTCCGCCGCGGTCACCAGCTGGACCCCGGCCAGGAGCTGATTGACCGCCTTGATGGTCGAGCCGATGCCGGGCCGATCGCCCAGGCAATGGACCTTCTTGGCGCAGGCTTCCAGCGCCGGCAACGCCACCTCGAAGGCGCGCGCCGAGCCTGACGCCATGATCGAGAGCGTACCGCCTTCCGCCCCGATCGCGCCGCCGCTGACCGGAGCATCCAGCAGTTCCAGCCCCTGGGCCGCCAGCCGCGCGCCCAGATCCTGGATGTAGCTCGCCGGCACGGTCGCCGAGACCACCACGACCGCTCCGGGCGCAAGGCGCGGTGCCGCTCCATCCGGCCCGAACAGCACCGCCTCGACCTGGCGATCATTGACCACCATGATGAACAAAAGGTTGACGCCGTCCGCGGCCTCGGCGGGCGTGCCCGCTGCCCGTCCCCCGGCCGCCACCAGCCGTTCGCGCGCCGCCGGCTGGAGATCGAAGCCGGTGACCGCAAAGCCCGCCTGCAGCAGATTGCGCGCCATGCCGGCTCCCATGGCGCCGAGGCCGACAAAGCCAACCCGCTGCCCGCTTGCCATGACGTCCCTCCCACGCGTTTGCCGGTCGCGAAGTCGGCTGTTCTAGCACAATCGCCGCTTGCTAGGCGCGGACAAAAGTCGTCAAGCTTACGGCAGGACGGTGCGGCTCCCGCCTGGTTGCATCCATTCGGGCGAGCGTGCCGTAGCTTGGTGCGTTGCCCGTTGAACTTGCTCTGGATTGGAGACCACGCCGATGTTGCTTCGCTGGCTGATCACCGCCGCTCTGCTCGCCGGCTGCGCTGCGCCCGCGGCGCTCGCTGGGCCCGATGACGGCTTCCAATCGACCGCCGCCTTTCTCGACTAACCAACACTGACGGAGACCCCGCCATGATCTTCCGGACGACTTTCCTCATCCTCGCGTTGATCGCCGGCTTCGCGGTCCCCGCGGCGCTCGCCGGCCCCGATGACGGCTTTCAGTCGACGGTCGCCTTTCTCGACTAACCGTTGCCGACGGAGACCCTGCCATGATCACCCGGACGACTTTCCTCATCCTCGCATTGATCGCCGGCTTTGCTGTCCCCGCGGCGCTTGCCGGCCCGGATGACGGCTTTCAGTCGTCGGTCGCCTTTGTCGACTGAACCTTGTCCACGGAGACCCTGCCATGATCGCTCGGACGACTCTGCTCATCCTCGTGCTGCTCGCCGGCTTCGCTGGCCCCGGAGCCCATGCCGGCCCCGATGACGGCTTTCAATCGACGGCCGCCTTTGTCGACTGACGCTTGCCGACGGAAACCCTGCCATGATCGCTCGGACGACTCTGCTCATCCTCGTGTTGCTGGCCGCCTTCGCTGGTCCCGCAGCCCTTGCCGGCCCCGATGAAGGCTTTCAATCATCGGCCGCCTTTGTTGACTGACCCTTGCCCACGGAGACCCTGCCATGATCGCTCGCGGGACCTTGCTCATCCTCGCCTTGCTAGCTGGCCTCGGCGCGCCCGCGGCGCTCGCCGGGCCTGATGACGGTTTTCAGTCCTCCTCCGCCTTTGTCGATTAGATCCAATTGCCGCATGACCCTCTGGCGAGCAGCCCCGTCAGCTGACGTGCTGCTCGCACAGATGGCGGACCTCGAACCGCGGCACGTTGACCTGGAAGGTGGCGCTGCGCCGGCTGGTCAGCTGAAAGGCGATGGTCTCGCGGCTTTGCTGCGGCCTGACCTCGAGGCCGGCGAACTCCAGCGCCGCAACCGGCCCCATCCCGGCGGCGGACAGGCCATAGACCGACGCGACTGGCCCGCTGCTCTGGTCGATCAGGCTCTGGATGAACGGGCCAAAGGCCGCGTAATTCACGGCGTAGTCACGACCGCGCAAGGACTTCAGGTAGCCGGGCGTCTTGCCATAGGGCAGACGGACAATGCCCAGGATCAGCTGATTGTCGCCCTCACGGCCGCCCACGCGATTGGCGCAGACCTGCAGGACCGCGAGGTGGGTCACGCGCGTGCAGCTGGAGCGCAGGCAGTAGCCGATGATCAGACCGCCGTCGCGCTTTTCCGCGCGCTCCTCGATGGTCGGGGCCGCGGCGGCGGGATCATCGACCGCCAGCACGCCGCCCGGCACCTGCATGTAGAGATCGGCGCGCGGCAGGTCTCGACGCAACGGGTCCAGATCGATCGACGGTGCCGCCGGCTCGCCGCTTGGCGCGGCGATCAGGCCGTCCGGCAATGCCAGCAGCAGGATGACCAGGCCCGCCAGCCAGGTAGCATGAGCTCGTGCCATCCCGCTCCCCCATCGCATTCCCCGACGCGTCGCCGCGACCGGCAATAGAGTTAGGCCGCCAGCGCCGGCCGCCCAGCGCCACCGCAGCCAGGCGGGTCCGGGACTAGGTGACCTGGAAGCCATGGGCATAGGGGTCGCGCGGATCGACGAAGATCGTGTTCAGCCCGGTCAGGCGCGCCCAGCCAGCGATGCTCGGGATAATCGCCGGCAAATCGCCCAGGCTGGTCGCCGCCTCGATCCGCCCCTCGAACAGGCTGCCGATGATGCTCTCATGCACGAAGCTGTCGCCTGGCTGCAGACGGCCACGCGCCGCGAGCTGGGCCAAGCGCGCCGAGGTGCCGGTGCCGCAGGGGCTGCGATCGATTGCCTTCTCGCCATAGAACACGGCATTGCGCCCATGCGCCATTTTGTCGCGGGCTGGGCCGGTCCATTGGATGTGGCTGATGCCACGGATGGTCGGATCCTCGGGATGGATGACCTCAATCGCCGCGTTCAGCCGCCGCCGCAGCTCGGGGCTTAGCCGCTGGATGTCGCCGGCGGCCAGGCCATCGAGGCCCCGATAGTTCGGTTGGGGATCGATGATGGCGTAGAAATTGCCGCCATAGGCGATGTCGACCATCAGCTCGCCCAGCTCGGGACAGTCGACCCGCAGCTCCGGCACGGCAAGGTAGCTGGCGACATTGGTCAGGCGGACCTGCTCGATCAGATCGCCCTTCGCCTCATAGGCCGCGACCACGACGCCGGCCGGCGTGTCCAGGCGCAGCCGGCCGGGCTCGCCTGGCTCGACCAGGCCGTGCTCGAGCGCCATGGTCACCGTGCCGATCGTGCCATGGCCGCACATCGGCAGGCAGCCGCTGACCTCGATATAAAGCACGCCGACATCGCAATCGGCACGACAGGGCGGATAGAGGATTGCGCCCGACATCACGTCATGGCCGCGCGGCTCGAACATCAAGGCAGTGCGGACCCAGTCGTAGCGCCGCATGAAATCCTGCCGGCGCTCGCTCATGCTCGCCCCTTGCAGCAACGGGCCACCACCGGCGACGAGGCGCACCGGATTGCCGCAGGTATGACCGTCCAGACAAAAGAACGTGTGCCGCGTCATGCCATCGACTCCTGCCGCTTGCGCGCTCGCTACAGCGCATCGTCTTCAGCCTGCCAGGGCGCGCGCTGGCGGTCCAGGTGGGGCGCCGGATGCTCGTTTTTGACCAGTCGGCAGCCAGTCGGGGGACACCGCCGAAGAGGACCCATTAACCAAATCTTCAACTCTTTATGGAAGGAAGACAAAGCCTACGTCCTCTTTTGGAGAGTTGTTGATGATGCCTGTCACCCACCACGAGCCGAAGGCGAACGGCGCTGCGGAGCCACGCTCGGCTGTCCAGATCAAGCAGCCGGTCGCTGCCAAGGCGACCCCGGTGAAGCCGGCGGCGAAGACGAAGAAGGCCAAGCCGGTCGCGAAGAAGGCCGCGCCTGCCAAGGCCAAGCCGGTCGCGAAGAAGGCCGCTCCGAAGGCCAAGCCGGTCGCCAAGAAGACCGC
>CADEGR010000212.1 GCA_902826935.1 uncultured Alphaproteobacteria bacterium
CGGTGAAAACGCGCCGGGCGCGCGGAGGCGGTGCCGCGACACCGCCTCCGCCGGGGTCGGGGCCAAGCCTAGAAGCCGACCGTGAGGCGCCCGAACACGGTATGCTCGACGCCGTCCGCGAAGCCGACCAGGGTCTCGTAGCCGGCGCCCAGCTCGACTTGGCGGAACAGGTTGAGCGCCAGATCGCCGCCCAGCCGGAGCGCGTCCGGATCCTGGGTCGCGACCGCGGTGCGCAAGGTGGTGTCGGCAGCCCCCGGGATGCTCGTGACGATGGTGCGCTCGTCGTCCTCGAACTCGTGCTCGAAGGCGGCCAAGGCATGCAGGCGAACGCCGCCCAGATTGAGCTCGGCGGCCAGGCCGACGCTGCCAAGGGTCGAGCTGGCGTCGCCGTCATTCTTGACGGTCTGGGCAAAGAAGCTCTGGCCGCGCTCGGCATAGCCGTCCAGGTCCGACTTGGCGTAGCGCAGGGAGGCGATCGGTCCGGCGCGCAGATCGCCGATCGGCAGGAGGACGCCCGCGGCCACGGCGGCGCCGTAGACGAAGCCGTCGGTGTCGCCGCTGCCGGCAATGCCGGCCACGTCTGAGCGCCGCTCGATGTCGTCGATCCGGGCATAGCCGCCATTGACCAGGCCGGTGATGTACCAGGGCTCGGTGCCGAGCGTGGCGCTGAGCCCGAGCTGGACCTGCGCCTGGTTGAAGGAGGCATCGAGCCCGGCGGTATCGGTCTCGCCGAAGCTGCCGCCCATGGCGCCGCCGAGGCTGACCAGCGGTGCCACCTGGTAGCGCACGCCGCCGGTCAGCGCGGTATTGGCGAAGTCGTAGCCGAGCGCGCCATCGCGGGCATCGCGGTCGCCATCGGTCCGCTCCAGCGCCAGGAAGACGCTGCCGGGACGGCCTTGGGCGGTGCTTTCGGCGCTCGTGCCGGCGCGGCCGAGGCTCTGCGAGGCGGTCGCCTGGGCCGGATTGAAGGCGGCGATCAGCTGGCGCTGGAAGTCCTGGTTGGCGAGCAGGCTGACATCGCCTTGGGCGGCCACCGTGGCCGGCGCCTGGATGGTTTCCGCCAGCAGCGTCGCGACCTTGCCATGGAAGCCGGTGGTCGGATGGACGCCGTCGAAGAACAGGAAGCGGTTCTGGGTGGCGGTATCGGCGGCCAGGCAGGCGGCGCTCGCGATGCAGGGCGTGGTGGTGTTGGCCAGGCCATAGCGGCCGGGATTGGCGAGCGCGTCGCGCAGCACGCCGTTGACGTCGAACACCAGGATGTTGGCGCCGGTCTGCTGCTGCAGCTGGACCGCCGACTGGCGGATCGCGATGTTGCTGGCGAGCGTCAGGCCGTTGCCGAGCGCGATGCCCGACGCCCCTTGGGCGGTGAAGGACGGCGTGCTGCCCAGGTCCGGCAGGTTGGCGATGACGAAGTCCTCGCCGCCGGCCGCGTGCAGGCGCAGGACGTGGCGGGCGAGATTGGTGCCCGTGCTGCGGCCGGTCGCCTGGACCAGGCCCGGCACCGCCGCGGGCGGCAGGCTGCCGGCGGTGGCGGCGGCGGCGAAGGCGTCGTTGGCGCCGCCCTGCAGGATCACCAGATCGCCCGAGCGCAGCCGGCCGCCGGCGTTGAGGAACCGGTCGACCTGGCTCTGGATGCCGGGCAGGACGATGCCGAAGGTGCTGAACGGCGCATCGGCGTTGTTGATGTTGCCGGTACCGGTGCGCGCCCCGCCGACCGCGAAGTTGGTGCTGGTGGCGGCCGGCAGGCCCAGCTCCGGCAGCAGCTGCTCGGCGAAGGTCGGGCCGTTGCTGAAGTGGTTGTCGACATAGGGCGGCGGCGGGAAGGGCAGGCCGGTCAGGCGCGGAATGTTGCCCGGATCGGCCAGGCTGTCGCCGAACACCAGCACCCGGTCCGCCGCCAGGCCAGCCGCGGACGCAGCCAGCCAGGCCGCACAGCTTGCCGCCAGAAGGCGCTTCGTCATCCCGATTTCCTCCGGCATTTATTGTAATTTTGCGCTATCGCCTGGATAGCGCGGAGGGCCGGGGGACGCTAGCCCGAGACGTGCACGAGCCTCCTTGGAAAGCGACGTCGGGGTTGATTATTGCGGCACCGATGCGCCGGCGCCAGTCGGAGCGGCTGGCATCGGCGCTAGGCGGTCGGCCAGGCCTAGGCGTGGCACGGGAAGATCGCCGCCGGCAGCCGGCCGGCCCGGCGCAAGGCGGCCTCGAACGAGCGGGACGGCCCTGCCGGGGCAGCGGCAGGTGCGGCCGGCTCGGCGCTCTCGGCCGGCCACAGGAAGCGGCCCTGCTCGAACGCCACCTGCATCGGATCGAGACCCAGATCACGCAGCAGATGGGGCGACAGCTCGGCCAGCTGGCGCTGCTCCCGTCGGCTGCGCCACCCGCCGATGACCGCCGCCAAGCGGCCGATCAGGCTGGTCTGGGGTTGGAAGGTCATCGCAAGACTCCTGCATCTGGATCGATACAGATGACATGTAGTTGGCCATCTGGATCGATCAAGAGAAAACTTGCGCCCGCGCGCGAAAACTGCCTTGATCGAGCCATTCCGGCCACGGATGGAGAGGATGGCGAAACCAGCGCTGCCGACCTTGCTCGATGTCGCCCGCGCCGCCGGGGTGTCGCGCACGACCGCCTCGAACGCGTTCAACCGTCCGGACCAGCTGTCCGGCGAGCTGCGCGCCAAGGTGCGGGCGGTGGCCCAGGCGATGGGCTATCCGGGGCCGCACCCGATGGCGCGCATGCTGCGCACCGGGCGGGCCGGGGCGATTGGCGTGGTGTTTCCGGACGAGCTGGTGCATGCGGTCAGCGATCCGGCCGCGAGCGCCATGCTGCAGGGCATCGCGGCCGGCTGCGACGCGGCCGAGGCGGCGCTCTTGCTGCTGTCCGCGGTCGACCAGGCTGCCGCCCAGCGCGCCGTCGCCCAGGCCGCCGTCGACGGCTTCATCATCCATTGCCTGGCGGCCGAGCGGGCGGTGATCGACAGCGTCCTGGAACGCGGCCTGCCGGTGGTCACGATCGACAACAGCGCGGTCGTGGACGCCCCCTCGGTGACCATTGCCGAGCGCGCCGGCGCCCGGCTGGCGGCCGAGCATCTGCTCCGCCTCGGCCATCGCCGCTTCGCGATCCTGGCGCTCGAGACCCAGCCGGACGACTATGCCGGCCCGCTCGATGCGGCCCGCCGCCGGGACATCATGTATCTCGGCACGCGGCTGCGGCTGGAGGGCTACGAGGCGGCGCTGGCGGCCGCCGGGATCGATCTCGGGAGCGTGCCGGTCGAGGAGTCCTTCTGCTACCGCCCGGAAGCCGCCATGGCCGCGACCGCGCGCCTCTTGACCGGGCCAGACCGCCCGACCGCGCTCTTGGCGATGAGCGATCTCCTGGCTCTGGCCGCGATCGCCCAGGCCCGGCTGCTGGGCCTGCGCGTGCCCGACGATCTGTCGGTGGTCGGCTTCGACGACATTCCGCTCGCCGGGCTGCAGCAGCCGCCTTTGACCACGATCCGGCAGCCGCTGGTCGAGAAAGGCCGGATCGCGGCGGAGCTGCTCCTGGGCGAGCGCGCCAAGGCGCAATCGGTCGTGCTGCCGACCGAGCTGGTGATCCGCGGCACCACCGCCCCGCCAGCGGCGTGAGCGGACCGGCGGGACTCTTGCCGCGACGGAGTGAATCAGGATTGCTGTTGAGGATGCTAAGTTCAGGGGTTCCCGTAAGTCTCTCCCGGCAGCGAAGCCGGGAGGTGTCATGCCGCGTGCTGACTCATTGGATCTTCACCAACGCATGATCGATGCGGCCTGGCAGCTCAGCCCGAGCGGCGGCGCGGCGGCTTCAGGTCGGTGCATCGACGGCGGTCAAATGGGTGCAGCGCAAGCGCGAGACCGGCAGCGTCGAGGCGACGCCGATGCACGGTCATCCGCCGGCCAGGCTTGCGCAGCACCAGGATCGGCTCCCCCCGGCTGTTCGCCGAAGAACCGGATCTCACGCTTAGGCAGATCTGCGAGCGCCAGTCGGCAGATCGCATCATGGTCAGCAGGAGCTGCCTGTGCACCTTCCTCAGGCGGAACCACATCCGAAAAAAATGTCGCTGACGCGGCAGACCAATGCCGTCCGGGACGTCAAGAAGCGGCGTGCAGTCTGGCAGCGCGTCCAGCCCTGGATCGACCCGGATCGGCTGACATGTTCGGACGCAACTGGCGCCATTATCAAGCTCACAAGGCGGCCGCTGTCCGATCGGTGAGCGCTTGGTCAGCGCCGTCCCGCACGGTCACCTTCTAGGCTGCGGGGGGCCTACAACCCCGCAGCCATGGCAAGCGCTGACCAGCATCGCCGCCCTTCGAAACGATCGGCTCGATGCGCCCTGTGTGATCGATGGTCCCATAGATGGCTGGGGCGACCTTGCTCACCCATCTCCGGCGCTGCCTGGCTTCGACGCTGCGGCGCGGCCGCGTCGTGGTGATGGACAACCTGCCAACCCACCCGCCGCCGCTGCGATTGCCGCCCGCCCTACTCGTTGGTGCTGCGAACTGTTTCTTAACCTCTTGGACCGAAGCTGAAGCAGCCTTCCTGGTCCATGCGACCCTGGGGATCCGCCGCGTCGACCAAGAATTTGCTCGCGCGCGGACTCCCAGGATCGCATGGACCAGGGATAGGATCGCTGCATCGGCTGAAGATTGGGTTAATCAAGCCGCGCGCTGTGCGTCAGGTCAGGTCTGGACCATAGACTCGAGGCGCTACACGCTGCTGTCCGCGTTCCGCTGTCCGAGGTGAGAGCGCTGCACGACGGTCGATGGCTGATCGAATTTGCAGTCCGCTGCGAGGCGATCTGCTGAGGCCGAGCCCGCCGCCGATCATCGCCGAGCCAGGAAGGAGCCACGCCGGCTGGCGTATGGTGGTGCCACTTTGGCAGAGATCTTTGCAACCTTGGCGCCAGGAGCAGCCTTGTCCGAGGTCGGCTCGAGCGCCAGCAGGGCGATCAAGGCATCGCGCTCGACAAGCGGCCTAAAAGGGGCAAGTGCAGGCCATGGGGCGGGGCAAAGCGGCCGAACGACCAAAAGTCATGCGCTGACAGACGTTCGCGGCCGACCTGGACGGCTGGCACTGATGCCTGGCAGCATCGCGGCCATCTCGGTTGCGGCCATGTTGGTTGAGGCTCTGCTGCCCAGCGCATGGGCAATCGCCGAC
>CADEGR010000213.1 GCA_902826935.1 uncultured Alphaproteobacteria bacterium
GCCGGAATCGTGGAAGTTGAGGCGGTAGCGGTTGCCGCCGAAGCTGTTGGTCAGGATGATGTCGGAGCCGGCCTCGACGAAGCCGCGATGGACCGTGGCCACCCGCTCCGGCTGGTCGAGATTCCACAGCTCGCCCGGCGCGCCATTGGCGAGGCCGAGCGCGAACAGGCCGGTGCCCATGCCGCCATCGGCCAGCAGCACGTCCTGGCGCGCCAGCAGTTCGGTCAGGCGATCGGTGGTCATGGCAGCTCCAAAAGCGTACGGTCGGGGGCGGGCGGCAAGGGGTTCTGGCAGCCTTATGGGCCACGCCTGGGCCGATTGGCAATCGCCCGGATCTATGCCTTAATCGGCGCCCTTCAAGGGCCGGGCAAGGGTGCTGGCCCAACCCATCGATACCGGTAGCGGACATGGCGGAGCTGATCGTTTCGGAGACGAGCCGGTGGCGCTGAGCGCCAAGGTGGCAGGCGCCGGCTTGCCCAGCTTCGAGCCGGGCTGGGTCTGGCTGGTCGGCACCGGCCCGGGCGATCCGGGCCTGCTCACGCTGCATGCGGTCAACGCCCTGGCGCAGGCCGACGTCGCGATCTACGACGCCCTCGTCAACGAGGAGATCCTGGACCTGGCGCGGCCCGGCTGCCGCTTCGAATATGCCGGCAAGCGCGGCGGCAAGCCCTCGCCCAAGCAGCGCGACATCACGCTGCGCATGATCGAGCTCGCCCGCTCGGGCCTGCGCGTCCTGCGCCTCAAGGGCGGCGATCCGTTCCTGTTCGGCCGCGGCGGCGAGGAGGCGCTGGCCCTGGTCGAGGCCGGCACCCCGTTCCGGGTGGTGCCCGGCATTTCGGCCGGCCTCGGCGGGCTGGCCTATGCCGGCATCCCGCTCACCCATCGCGACACCAACCAGGCGGTCACCTTCCTGACCGGCCATGACGCCAGCGGCCTGGTGCCGAGCGCGATCGACTGGCAGGCGGTCGCCAAGGGCTCGCCGGTGATCGTGATGTACATGGCGCTCAAGCATATCGAGCGGATCGTCGATCGCCTGATCGAGGCCGGCCGGGCCTTGAGCGAGCCGGCCGCGATCATCTGCAATGCCAGCCTGCCCGACCAGACCGTGCACGAGACCACGCTGGAGGCGCTGCCCGCGACCGTGCGCGAGGCGGCCCTGCAGCCGCCGGCGATCGTGGTGGTCGGCGAGGTCGTGCGCTTTCGCGCACTGCTCGATAGCCAGGTGCCGCTGCCGAGCCAGCAACGGATCGCCGAGCCGGCGCCGGGCGACGCCAGCTCGTGACCGAGCCCGGCAGCCATGGCCACCATGGCGGTGGTCTCGCCGCCGCGGCGCGCCGGTTCGGCGGTCAGCCCGGCGAGTGGCTGGATCTGTCGACCGGGATCAGCCCCTGGCCCTATCAGCTGGTGCCCTTCCCGCCCCAGGCCTGGCAGCGGCTGCCCGAGCCTGAGACCATGGCGGCCCTGGCGGACGTCGCCGGTGCTGCCTACGACGCCCATGACGCGGCCTCGATCGTGCCCCTGCCCGGCAGCCAGGCCGGGATCCAGCGGCTGCCCGAGCTGGTCCCGCCCGGTCCGTGCGCGATCGTCGGCCCGACCTATGGCGAGCATGCCAGCGCCTGGGCCAGGGCTGGCCATCAGGTCGCCATGCTGGAGCGGCCGGACCAGGCCAGCGGCGAGCACCGGGTCCTGATCCTCGGCAATCCCAACAATCCCGATGGCCGCAGCTGGCCGGCGGCCGCGCTGCTGGCGGCGAGCGCCGAATTGCGCGCTTCCGGCGGGCTTCTGGTGGTCGACGAGGCCTTCGCCGATCTCCAGCCGGAGGTCAGCCTGGCGCCGTATCTGGATCAGCCGGGCCTCTGCGTGCTGCGCTCCTTCGGCAAGTTCTTCGGCCTGGCCGGCATCAGGCTGGGCTTCGCCTTGTGCAGCCCAGGCGACCTCGCCCCGCGCCTGGCGGCCAGCCTGGGCCCCTGGCCGGTGTCCGGGGTGACCGCCCATCTCGGCCTGCGGGCCTTGGCCGATCGCGACTGGATCAATCTGTTCCGGGCGCGGCTCGGCCGCGCCATGGCCAGGCTTCATCCAGTGCTGACGGATGCGGGTCTGGAGATCGTGGGCGGCACCAGCCTGTTCGTGCTGGTGCGCTGCGACGACGCCTGGCAGCGGTTCGAGCAGCTGGCGGCGGCGCGGATCCTGACCCGGCCGTTCGCCGAGCGGCGGGATTGGCTGCGCATCGGCCTGCCGCGCGACGATCACGCCCGCGCGCGCCTGGCGGCCGCCTTGGCTGGGCCGGCCCAGGCATGACCGCACCGCGCAGCTTCGCCGAGCTGGATGCGCTGCTGCGCGAGCTGCCCGAACCGGATCACGTAGCCGCCGCGGCCGCCGCGGCCCATCAGCAGCAGCTGACCAAGCCGCCGGGCTCGCTCGGCCGGCTGGAGGCGCTGGCGATCTGGCTGGCCGGCTGGCAGGGCCGCGCGCGGCCGCGGCTGGAGCGCTGCCTGACGCTGGTCTTTGCCGGCAATCACGGCATCGCGGCGCGTGGCGTGTCGGCCTATCCGCCGGCGGTGACCGCGCAGATGGTCCAGAACTTCGCGGCCGGCGGGGCGGCGATCAACCAGCTCTGCCGGGCAGCCGGCGCCGAGCTTCGGGTCGAGGCGCTCGACCTCGAGCAGCCGACCGCGGACTTCACCACCGGCCCGGCCATGACCGAGGCCGAGTGCTTGGCCGCGTTGGGCCGCGGCATGGCGGCGGTGCCGCCGGACGTCGATCTGCTGCTGCTGGGCGAGATGGGGATCGGCAACACCACGGTCGCGGCCGCCCTGTGCGCCGGGCTGTTCGGCGGCCCAGCGGCCGACTGGGTCGGCGCCGGCACCGGCGTCGATGCTGCGACGCTGGGGCGCAAGGCGGCGCTGATCGAGACGGCGCTGGCCCGGCATGGCCCGGCGCTGGCCGATCCTTGGGCCGTCCTGGCGCGCATGGGCGGCCGGGAGCAGGCAGCATTGGTCGGCGCCCTGCTGACGGCGCGCCTGCGGCGCATCCCGGTGCTGCTTGATGGCTTCGTCTGTTGCGCAGCCGCGGCGGTGCTCGCCCGGCTGCGACCGGATGCCTTGGCCCACTGCCAGGTCGCCCACGCCTCGGCCGAGGCCGGCCATCGCCGTCTGCTCGGCCAGCTGGAGCTGGTGCCGCTGCTCGATCTGGGCATGCGCCTGGGCGAAGCGAGCGGCGCTGCGGTCGCCTTGCCGCTGCTGCGCGCCGCGCTCGCCTGCCATGGCGGCATGGCGACCTTTGCCGCCGCCGGGGTCAGCGACCGCAGCGCCTGACCTGCGGGAACATTGTCCCCTGCCACCGGTTATCCAAAGCGCGCGGGGCTGCGCTCGACGCCCGATTGCGCCAGCCAGCTAGCCAACGCGCTCTCCAAAGAATGCCAGGGAGATCACCATGGCGATCCAGCCCTATCTGTACTTCGATGGCCGCTGCGAGGAAGCGGCGGCGTTCTATCAGCGGGTGCTTGGCGCCGAAGTGCTCATGCAAATGCGCTTCAGCGAGAGTCCGGATCAAAGCGCGGTCACCGACCAGAACCGCGACAAGATCATGCATATGAGCCTGCAGATCGCGGGCAGCGAGATCATGGCCTCGGATGGGCGGTGCACGGGGGCGCCGCATTTCGCGGGCTTTGCCTTGTCGCTGCCGGTCGCGAGCCCGGCCGAGGCCGAGCGGACCTTCGCCGCCTTGAGCGAAGGCGGCGAGGTGCAGATGCCGCTCACCCAGACCTTCTATGCCGAGCGCTTCGGCATGCTGGCCGACCGGTTCGGGGTCAGCTGGATGGTGCTGGTCCAGACCAAGCGCTAGCGCTCAAACGCAATCGGGGCCGCCCGAAGGCGGCCCCGATCGATCTCGATGCTGGTCGGCTGGTGGACCTAGTAGTCCATGTCGCCCATGCCGCCCATGCCACCCATGCCGCCGCCCGGAGGCCCGCCGGCGCTCTCGCGCTTCGGCTTCTCGGCGATCATGGCTTCGGTGGTGATCAGGAGGCCGGCGACCGACGCGGCATCCTGCAGCGCGGTGCGGACGACCTTGGTCGGGTCGATGATGCCCGCCTTGATCATGTCGACATACTTGTCGTTCTGGGCGTCGTAACCGAAGTTGACGTCGTCCTTGTCGAGCAGCTTGCCGACCACGATCGAGCCATCGCCACCGGCGTTGACCACGATCTGCTTGGCCGGCGACATCAGAGCGCGGCGCACGATGTCGACGCCGACCCGCTGCTCGTCATTGCCGGGCTTCAGCTGGTCGAGCGCCTTGATCGCGCGCAGCAGGGTGACCCCGCCGCCCGGAACAATGCCCTCCTCGACCGCGGCGCGGGTCGCATGCAGCGCGTCGTCGACCCGGTCCTTCTTCTCCTTCACCTCGACCTCGGTGGCGCCGCCGACCTTGAGCACGGCCACGCCGCCGGCGAGCTTCGCCAGGCGCTCCTGGAGCTTCTCGCGATCGTAGTCGGAGGTGGTGTCCTCGATCTGCGCCCGGATCTGGCCGCAGCGGCCCTCGATCGACTTCTTGTCGCCGGCGCCGTCGACGATCGTGGTCTCCTCCTTGGAGATCAGGACGCGCTTGGCGCGGCCCAGCATGTCGACGGTGACATGCTCGAGCTTGATGCCCAGGTCCTCGCTGATCACCTGGCCACCGGACAGGATCGCGATGTCCTCGAGCATCGCCTTGCGGCGATCACCGAAGCCCGGCGCCTTCACGGCCGCGACCTTGAGGCCGCCGCGCAGCTTGTTGACGACCAGGGTCGCCAAGGCCTCGCCCTCGACGTCCTCGGCGATGATCAGGAGCGGCTTGCCCGACTGGACGATCTGCTCCAGCACCGGCAGCAGCGGCTGCAGGCCGGACAGCTTCTTCTCGTGGAGCAGGATGTAGGGGCTCTCCAGCTCGACGGTCATCTTCTCGCTGTTGGTGATGAAGTAGGGCGAGAGATAGCCGCGATCGAACTGCATGCCCTCGACCACGTCGAGCTCGGTCTGCAGGCCCTTGGCCTCCTCGACCGTGATCACGCCTTC
>CADEGR010000214.1 GCA_902826935.1 uncultured Alphaproteobacteria bacterium
CAATCTCTGGGTGCAACCTGCACCGCAGATCGTACCGGGCTTTCGGCACCTCTTGGCTGCTCTTGACAACTTCACGCTGCTGATCGTGCTGGGCGCGAGCGGCATGGGGCGGCTTTTTACGCATTTCGCACCCACGATACCGACGCAGGATCTAACCTTCGTTTGGAGGACACCATCGCCCACGTTCTAGGGCAGCGACGCGATTCATGGGTGGCAGATCAGGCAAGGCGCATCCTGCAATAGTCTCGTTGCCTCAGCCATACTCGAACGGCAGATACTGGTAGAGCCACGTTTCCGTCAGCGTCTGGTCGCCGAGCTTCAAGAAGCACCTCAGATCCACCGGCTCCGGCCCCTCGACGTAGAGGTCGAAGAACGCCCGCCAGTTGGTGGTGCCGACGATCTGGAGGGCGTAGACGTAGTCGATCTTGCCGCGCGACGTGCTGACCACGGGCTCGACCTTGTCCGCCTTCTTGAGGTCGACCAGGGGGCCGCCGGCGAAGTCGAGGACGAACTTGCGGGCGCCGGCAGGCCGGGGCTGGCCGGCGACGCCGCCGCGGCCGAGGCGGGTGCCGAGCACGCGGCCGGCGGACGGCGGATAGGGCTCCTGGTCGACCCAGTGCAGGCGGTAGGCGAACTCCCAGGCGGAGCCGGCGGTGACCGCTGCCTCGGGCAGCCAGTAGGCGACGATGTTGTCGTGGATCTCGTCGTCGGTCGGGATCTCGACCAGCTGGACGGAGCCCTTGCCCCAGTCGCCCTTGGGCTCGACCCAGACCGTGGGGCGGCGCTCGTAGAAGACGCCGTCGTCCTCGTAATTGTAGAAATTGCGGTCGCGCTGGATCAGGCCGAAGCCCTTGGGCGACTGATCGAAGAAGCTGTTGACCGCGACGCCTTTGGGATTGTTGAGCGGCCGCCAGAGGCGCTCGCCGGCGCCGGTCCACATGGCGAGGCCGTCGCTGTCATGGATCTCGGGGCGCCAGTCGCGGGCCAGGTGCCGGTCGTGCTCGGAGAACCAGTACATGCTGGTCAGCGGCGCCACGCCCATGCGCTCGATCGCCCTCCTGGCGAAGAGCGCGGCGTCGATGTCCATCAGCACCTTCTCGTTCCTGGTGCACAGGAAGCGGTAGGCGCCGGCGATCGAGGGGCCGTCCATGAGGGCGTAGATGGTGAACTGGTCGCTGTCGACCGGGCCCGGCTCCAGCCAGAACTCGGTGAAGCGCGGGAACTCCTCGGGATGCGGCATGGCGACGTCGATCGCGACGCCGCGGGCCGAGAGGCCATATTGGTCGAGCTCGCCGGAGCTGCGGAAATAGGCGGCCCCCAGATAGGCGAGCCAGTCGGTCTTGGCCTCGACATCCGACATCACCCGAAAGCCGGCAAAGCCCAGATCGGGCGGCAGGGTCTGGTCGAAGTCGGTCTTGCCGAAGGTGAAGTAATCGGGCCCGTAGAGCACTTCCCGCGCCTGGCCACCCTGGAGCGCGTAGATCTTGACCGGCGCCTTGAAGTAGCGGCCGAGATGGAAGAACTGGGCCGGGAAGTTGACGCTGCCATCGGCGCCGAGGCCGTGGTCCTTCTTGAACTGGATCTGCTGGAACGCGTCGTAGTCGACTGTCTCCAGGATGTCGGCGGCGCGGACCACCGGCTCCTGGAAGGGCGCGCTCGCCAGGACCTTGGCGCGCTCCTTCAGGGCGTCGAAGGAAAAGGGCGCCGCCTCGCCGAGGCGGATCTTGGCGGCGGCGGGATCGGCCTGGGCAAAGGCGGCGGGCAAACGGTGGCCGGCGGCGGCCATGGCAGCGCTGGCGAGCAGGAACTGGCGGCGGTCGAACATGGGCGGCAGTCGCACCTGATGAGCGGGGGCCAAGGCAGCGGCCGTCCGTCGGCGCCGGCGACGCCAACGACGGGTCCGGGCTTGGAAACGCAATTTCGCCGCCGGGTCAAGCCCCGCCATCCGATTCCGCGGCGCCGCCCCGCAAAAAAGGCGCCTGCGCCGCCCTTGCAGCTGCCTACAGCGTGGCGCGGGCGCGCCAGGGCTCGGAGGCCACGCTGCCCGGCGTCGGCGCCGCCGGTGGCGAAGCGGGCTCCGATCCGACCGCCGCCGGCACGGCACCCGGCCGCAGCGTCTGCAGCGGTCCGCCGCGGGGCGGACCGGCCGCAACCCGGTCCTCCGCATGCACCGCCAGCACGCCAGCCGCCGCATAATAGTCCGCGGCCCCTGGATGGAGCGGGATGGTCACGCCCAAGATCGCGCGGTCCAAGGACATCTGGTAGAGCGCATCATCGGCGCCGCGCAGCAGGTCGAGATGGTTGAAGATGGTGGTCACGACCGCGCGCACCGTGGCGGCGTCGACGTCCGAGCGGGCGACCAGAAGATTGGCCTGGGCAGCGGTATGGACGTCCTCGTCCTGGCCGGCATAGGTCCCGGCCGGGATCATGAACGAGGTCCACAAGCCGCGATCGTCATTGATCGCCGCGATATGCGCATCGGTGAAGTCGAGCAGCTGCAGGGGATCCTCGGCCGGGCTTTGCTGTTCCGCCGCGAAGGCGCCGCGCAGCACGGCCGCTGGGCTGCTCGCGGCGACCGCCATGCCTTTCAGCCGGCCCGCCCGCAAGGCGCCGAGCGCGCTCGCCTCGTCCGGCAGGTCGCTGACCTGGTAGTCGCGCTCGAGATCCAGGCCGAGCGAGAGCAGCAGCAGGCGATTGGCGATGGTCGAGGCGGCTTGCGGCTGGCCGAACCAGAAGGGCTGGCCACGCAGGGCGATGAGGTCGTCCAGCGTGCCGGTCCGGACCGCGCTTTGCGGCAGCACCACCTGAACCGGATCGCGCCAGAGCGTCGCGGCGGCGCCAAGCGTCGAGCCGGCGCCTGCGGCCAGCATCGCCGGCAGGATCGCGAACTGGGCCTGGCCGGCGCGCAGCAGGCGCAGATTGTCGAGCGGACCGTCGCTCGGCAGCACCGTCAGCTCGAGCCCGACGGACTCCGGCTGGCTGCCGATCAAGGCGGCCAGCCCGCTCGCCACCGCATGCGCCTGGCCATGCGCTGCACCACTCGCCATAGTGACCCGCAGCTCGTCAGCCACGGCAGGAGCGCGCCCTCCGGCCAGCACTAGGCCAACGACCAGGCAGCATGGCAGCAGCCCGGGGCAATGCGCGGAGCGACGAAGCATGCAAGGCCTCCAGCGGCCAGTCCGGGCAAGGACGGGCCGGTCGGCGCCGCAAGACAGCGGTCGGCGAGCTGATCGAGACGCGACAGGCGCGAGCTTGAGCCGCTTGGGCGGCCCCTCGTTCCGACTTGGTTTGCGGCGCTTTGGTTGATATTTACGAGATTTGATGACTACTTACGGTGAGGGATATCCACCGTTCGAATGGCTCTGTCAAGATCAACTTGGGGATTAATTGTTCAGTAAGGTGGAGCCGGCTATATGCAGGGCATGGCAGGCTCATGCAGGCGATCCATCCAATGTTCCGGCGGCCGTTGCAGGATCCGCGGCCTGGCCGCTGCGCCCCGGTTCGGCTGGTCCGGCGGGTGAGGTCATGAACAACCCCTACCGCACGCTGGGCGTGCCGCGCGATGCCGATCTGCCGACCATCAAAAGCGCCTACCGGCGGTTGGCCAAGACCCTGCATCCCGATCACAATCCGGGCGATGCCGCGGCGGAGCAGCGCTTCAAGGAGGTGACCGAGGCCTATCAGGTCCTGGCCGATCCGATCAAGCGGGCCGCCCTCGATCGCAGCCGGCTCGACGCGGGGCCGACGCGGCGCGGCCCGGCCGCCGACGAGCGCGGCGCCAGCTGGTGGGGCGATGGCATCGAGGGCGTGTTCGAGCGGATGTTCGGCAGCGGCTTCGGCCGGCAGCAGCGCACGGCCGACGAGCGCGCCTTCGAAGCGGCCTTCAAGGAGCATCTGGACGCGGCCGACGGCCGGCGCCGCGGCCTCAGGGGCAGCGACCAGCATGTCAAGCTGGAGGTCGACTTCCTCAGCGCCATGCGCGGCGGCAAGCAGCCGATCGTGACCGCGGATGGACGCCGGCTCGAGGTCGAGCTGCCGCCCGGCGCCGATGATGGCCGCACGCTGCGGCTGCGCGGCCAGGGCGGCAAGAGCCCCCTCGACGGCCCGCCCGGCGATCTCCTGGTCCACGTCACGATCGCCACCCATAGCCACTTCCGGCGCCAGGGCCGAGACATCCATCTCGATCTGCCGATAACGCTGGCCGAAGCCGTGCACGGCGCCAAGATCACGGTGCCGACCATCGATGGGCCAGTCCGGGTGACCGTCGAGCCAGGCGCCAATAGCGGCCAGATGCTGCGGCTGAAGAACCGCGGCGTCGCCGATCGGCGCAACCAGCGCGGCGACCAGTTCGTCCGCCTGATGATCATGCTGCCGACGCCGCTCGATCCCCGGCTGGCCGAATTGCTGGTCCGCTGGGCCGACCACGACCCGGCCCAGATCCGGCGCAGTTTCGAGACCATGACGGGCGACGACAGCTGAGGCGCCGGCTGTGGCGGACAAGTCCGATCCGGCCGGCCCGCGGATCCGACAAGCTGGCGTGGCTGCTGCCGATGCTCCGACCCACTAAGGGCAGTCAATACGATCGCCGCTCGCGGCCCTGGTGCGGATGGCGGAAAACAGCATGCCCTCGCGTGCCAAGGCTGCCCGTGGGAGGGCACGTTCAGTGGTCGAGCCGAAGCTGGCATCTGG
Source organism: uncultured Alphaproteobacteria bacterium (assembly GCA_902826935.1). Classification (GTDB taxonomy): domain Bacteria; phylum Pseudomonadota; class Alphaproteobacteria; order Geminicoccales; family Geminicoccaceae; genus CADEGR01. The sequence continues at coordinate 4,690 of CADEGR010000214.1, forward strand.
GTCGATCGCTGCCTTCGAGCGTCCCATCTGCGGCGCTGTCTTGACGGGTTCCTGTGCCGCTTCAACCAACGCCAACCGCCGCAAGCAGTCCAAGCTTGGGGCTTCGGGATTGCCATGATCCGCCGCGCTCGCACGTTGATCCGGCCACAGCTTGAGCCTCTTGAATGCGCGGTGCGAGGTCAGCGCTGCCGCGGTCAGCTGGCGCGAGCCGCATCAAGGTCCGATGACAATCTTCGAAGGGCGATGACGGTGGCGGCGGTGGGCATCATGGCCGTGAAGCGCTGGCCGGTCTT
>CADEGR010000215.1 GCA_902826935.1 uncultured Alphaproteobacteria bacterium
GCCACGATCAGGCAGGATAGCGTAGCCGCTGGCATACCACCCCGCATGCTCGCGGACCTGCCGCAGCGCCACCGCCTCGTCACGGCGGACTACGAGCAGGCGAGCATGGTCCAGCATGACCGTGCAAACCTCGCCAAGCCGCGGCGCAGGTGGTGGCCGCTGGCCTGCAAAAACATTGGCGAGATCGCGAAACAGCCAGGGGCGGCCAAGGCAGCCGCGGCCGATCACGACGCCGTCGCAGCCGGTCTGCTGGAGCATCCGCAACGCATCGTTGGCCTCGAACACATCGCCATTGCCCAGCACCGGAATGCTGCGCACGGCCGTCTTCAAGGCCGCAATCTGCCACCAATCGGCCGCGCCGGAATAGAGCTGCGCGGCGGTGCGGGCGTGCAGAGTGACCGCTGCAGCCCCCTCAGCCTCCGCGATCCGGCCGGCCTCCAGAAAGGTCAGCAAACCGACATCGATGCCGAGCCGAAGCTTGACCGTCACCGGCACCGCGCCAGCCTCGCGCACCGCCGCGGCAACGATGGCCCGATAGAGCAGCCGGCGTAGCGGCAAGGCCGCGCCGCCGCCCTGGCGGGTGATCTTGCGGGCGGGGCAGCCAAAGTTCAGGTCGATGTGATCGATGGCGCTTTCGGCCACCAGCTTCGCGACCGCGCGTGCGACCCAGTGCGGATCGGTACCGTAGAGCTGGATGCTCCTTGGGCGCTCGTCCCTGCCGAAATGGCTGATCTCGACGCTGCGCCGCCAGCCTTCGACGATGCCTCGAGCAGTTGCCATCTCGCTGACATAGAGGCCGGCGCCAAAGCCGCGGCAGAGCTCGCGGAAGGTTGCGTCGGTCACGCCAGCCATCGGCGCCAGCACCACCGGCGGCCAGATCGACAATCGGCCGAGCCGCAGGGACGCCGTGGCTACTGGCGGCTGAGCTGGCGAATCCGCATGCGCCTGGTTCACGCGGCCGCGCGGTCGGGAAACAGCGCGGCCAGGGCGGCCGCGTTCGCCGGCACGACGCCGCGCTCGGTGATCAGGCCGGTCACCAGCCGCGCGGGCGTAACGTCGAAGGCGAAATTGGCGACGGGGCTGCCTTCGGGCAGCAGGCGGACGCTGGTGACGGCGCCATCCGGGCCCAGGCCGGCGATGCTCGCGACCTCCTCGGCGCCGCGCTGCTCGATCGGCACCTGGTCGCCGCTGGCCATGCCGAAATCGATGGTGGGCGAGGGCAGGGCGACGTAGAACGGCACGCCATTATCCTTCGCCGCCAAGGCTTTGAGATAGGTTCCGATCTTGTTGCAGACATCGCCGTTCGCGGTGGTCCGGTCGGTGCCGGTGATGCACAGATCGACCAAACCCTGCTGCATCAGGTGGCCGCCGGCATTGTCGACAATGACGGTATGCGGCACGCCGTGGCGGCCAAGCTCCCAGGCGGTCAGGGCCGCGCCCTGATTGCGTGGCCGCGTCTCGTCCACCCAGACATGCACCGGCAAACCGCGGTCATGCGCCATATAGATCGGCGCGGTGGCGGTGCCCCAGTCGACGGTGGCGAGCCAGCCGGCGTTGCAATGGGTCAGGATGTTGACCGGGCCGCCGCTCGGCTTTTTGGCCGCGATCGCCTGGATCAGAGCGAGGCCATGGCGGCCAATCGCCTGGTTGATCGCGACATCGTCGTCGGCGATCTCGGCCGCGCGGCGATAGGCGGCCGCCGGTCGCGCCGCTGGCGCCAGGCCCTGCAGCACATGGCGCATGTCGTCCAGCGCCCAGCGCAAATTGACCGCGGTCGGCCGGGTCGCCAGCAGGCAGTCATAGGCGGCGGAAAGGGCAGAATCGCTGGCGTCCTGACGCAGCTGCAGGCAGAGGCCGTAGGCTGCGGTGGCGCCGATCAAGGGGGCGCCGCGGACCAGCATGGCGCGGATCGCATGGGCGGCCTCATCGAGGCTGCGCAAAGTGACGGTCTCGAAGCGGTGGGGAAAGCGGGTCTGATCGATGATCTCCACCGACCAGCCGTCGTCGTTCAGCCAGATCGTGCGGTAGTGGACGCCGTTCACCTTCATCCTGCGCCCCCTCAGCCAAGACCTTGGAAAGATTGGCGTTGCATTGCCCTGGCCGCATCCGTCACTGTCTCGATCGTGGGATAATCGGCGGCATGGACCATGAGTTCCCGCGCGAGCCGCAAGGCGCGGGTTTCGCATAAGGCGCGGCGCTTTTGATCCTCGATCCACTCCAGGTCGATGTTATGGGCGAGGCCCAGAATGCGGCGGATCATCTTGGCGGCGGCGAAGCCCAAAGCGTCGCGGAATAGGCGACGCAGATGCGACGCCCGCTCCTCTTCGAGGCGCATCTGAGACGACGCATCCTCGAACAGCGGCGCAGGATATGCGTCACCCGTCGCATGGCTCCGCCAAAGGCTTAGGAAATGCGCCGCAAACTTTTGCCAAACCTCGACCGTGGTCGCCAGCACCCAATCCTGATAGTCCGCCCGTGGTGCCTCGGGCGTGGCATGGCCGTCCTGGCTGAAATAGTTCAGCAGCAGGTTGGCCAGCACCGCGCCGATATCGAAGCCCATCGGGCCATAGAATGCGAACTCCGGATCGATCACCTTGGTCTGCTCGGGCGTCGCCATGACCGAGCCGGTATGCAGATCGCCGTGCAGCATCGCTTCGGGTGCTGCCAGGAACTTCAGCTTGAGGCGGGAGACCGCGAGCTTGAGCTCGGCATCGGCCCGGAACTCCGCAGCGATGCCGTCCAGCTCCGGGCTAGTCCAGCGATTGTTCGGCGCCACCATGTAGGGCTCGGTGAAGATCAGGTCCTCGGTGATCTTGCACAGCGCCGTATTGCCGCAAAAGGCCGCGATCCGCGCCTTCTTCTCGGCCGCCGGCAGGCACAGATCCGAGGTCCGGAACAGCGTCTCGGCCATGAACCGGGCAATATCGTCGGCAAAGCGCGGATAGCGGATCGCCTGGATCATGCCGCGCCGCATGATGATGTGCGGCTGCAGCAGCTCCAGCACGATGAACGCCTGGCCGGGCTCGTAATGCAGCACCGCCGGCACCAGATCGGGCACATGGCGGGCCTGCTCGACCAGCGCCAGATGCTCGTAGTGGGCGCGCGACAAGGGCAAGGGCCAGCTTTCGCCAACCAGCCGGACATAGGGCAGGGCCTGCTTGACCGCGACGCCGCCGGCCGGGCCCTCGACGATGAACACCAGGTTCAGATTGCCATCGCCCACCTCGCGCACCGCCCAGTCGGCCGCCCGGCCGCCCAGCCGCGCCGCGATCGCCGGCAGCCGCCCCAGATAGTCCGGCAGGCTCGCCTCGTCCTGCGCCCGGTAGTCCCGATAATCCGGTGCGATGTCGCTCATCCTTGAACCCGCTGTGCCAAGCTTGACCGGCTTCTAGGTGGCGCGAAACGCCCCGACTGTCCAGCACTGCGGCGGGCCCGCAGCCGACCAGCCCGCCGCATGACGCCGATGTCACGCGGCGATCGCGCCGAAGGTGGTACCAATTCCAGGGAACTGCCGGGATCCGCTTGATCCGACGGGCATGTGGCGTAGCATCTCGGTCCACCTAGGTGACGATGAGGGAGGGAGCCGATCATGGCGCAGCAAGGGTCTGCCCGCGCGTTCCTGCACGCAGCCGCCTGGCATCCGGCCGCGCTGGGCGCGGCCTTGGCGGCGAGCCTGGCGCTCAGCCCGGCCGCCGATGCCAACCTGCCGCCCGAAGGCTTCGCCGATCTGGTCGCCAAGGTCAGTCCGGCCGTGGTGACCGTCGTGGTCAGCAAGGAGGTGAGCGCCACGCCCAGCGGCCTGCCGGGCGGGGTCGAGCCAGGCTCGCCGCTCGACGAGTTCCTGCGCCGCTTCGGCATTCCCTCGCCGGAGCCGCAACCACAGCCAGGCCAGCGCCTGCGCGGCCTCGGCTCCGGCTTCGTGATCGAGCAGGACGGCTACATAGTGACCAACAACCACGTGGTCGAGGGCGCCGAGACCGTGCAGGTCCGCATGGCCGACGAGCGGGAGTTCGAGGCCAAGGTGATCGGCGCGGATCCGCCTACGGATATCGCCTTGATCAAGATCCAGAGCGACCAGCCGCTGCCGATGGTGGCGCTGGGCGATTCAGACAGCGTCCGGGTCGGCGACACCGTGCTCGCGGTCGGCAATCCGTTCGGGCTGGGCGGCACCGTCACGGCCGGCATCGTGTCGGCGCTCGGCCGCGACATCCAGGCCGGCCCGTATGTGGACTTCATCCAGACCGACGCCGCGATCAACCAGGGCAATTCCGGCGGGCCCCTGTTCAACGCGCACGGCGAGGTCGTGGGCGTCAACTCCGCGATCCTGTCGCCGAGCGGCGGCTCGGTCGGCGTTGGCTTTGCTATTCCCGCCAATCTGGTCAAGACGATCGTCGGCCAGCTCAAGACCAAGGGCGGCGTCGACCGCGGCTGGCTCGGCGTCGGCATCCAGCCCATGACCGAGACGCTGGCCGAGGCCTTCGACGCGCCGGACGCCGAGGGCGCGCTCGTGACCCGCGTCTACGACGACACGCCGGCGGCCGAGGCCGGCCTGCGCAAGGGCGACATCATCACGGCCGTCAACGGCCAGGCGATCGGCGACACCCGTGGTCTGTCGGAGACGATCGCGGCCCTCGATCCGGGCCAGGAGGCAGCGCTCTCCGTGTGGCGCGACGGCAAGCCGCTCGAGCTCGCGGTCGAGCTCGCCACGCGCCCCGAGCGCGAGGAACTCGCCGGTGCGCGGCCCTTGCTCGAGCGTCGCTCGCGCGACGACTTCGGCCTCGGCCTGCAGGACCTCTCGCGCGCCGACCTGCGCGCGCTGGGAGTCTACGGCGGCGTGCGCGTGACGCGCGTGCAGCCGGGCTCGCCGGCCGCCGCGGCCGG
>CADEGR010000216.1 GCA_902826935.1 uncultured Alphaproteobacteria bacterium
CTCGTAGCGGTGACACGCGCCGAACTCGGCCATGCGCAGCGGCAGATCGCGGTAGCTGTGGAGCTGCTGGTTGAAGATCTGGACATGGGCCGGGCAGTTCATCGGCTTGACCGCGAGCGTCTTGTGCTCGGCTTCCAGCGTGAACATGTGCTCCCGGAACTTCTCCCAGTGGCCGGACTGCTCCCAGAAGATGCGGTCATAGAGCTGCGGCGTCTTGACCTCGACATAGCCCGAGGCGTCGAGCCGGCGGCGCATGTAGCTCTCGACCTGGCGATAGAGCGTCCAGCCCTTGGGATGCCAGAAGACCGAGCCGGCCGCTTCCTCCTGGACGTGGAACAGCTGGAGCTGCTTGCCGAGCTTGCGGTGGTCGCGCCGCTCGGCCTCCTCCAGCCGATGCAGATAGGCCTCCAGCTGCTTCTGGTCGGCCCAGGCGGTGCCGTAGATCCGCTGCAGCTGAGCGTTCTTGGCATCGCCGCGCCAATAGGCCCCGGCCACCTTCATCAGCTTGAACGCGGTGCCGAGCCGGCCGGTCGAGGGCATATGCGGGCCGCGGCAGAGATCCACGAACTGGCCCTGGCGGTAGAAGGTGATGGTCTCGCCCGCCGGCAGATCCCGGATCAGCTCGACCTTGTACTGCTCGCCCTGCTGCTCGAAGAAGCGGATCGCCTCGGCCCGGTCCCAGACCTCGCGGCTGATCGGCTCGTCGCGCGCCACGATCTCGCGCATCTTCGCCTCGATCTCGACCAGATCGTCGGGCGTGAACGGCTCGTTGCGGGCGAAGTCGTAGTAGAAGCCGTCCTCGATCGCCGGCCCGATCGTCACCTGGGTGCCGGGATGGAGCTCCTTGACCGCCTCGGCCATGGCATGGGCGGCATCGTGCCGGATCAGCGGCAGGGCGTCCTCGTCCTGCCGGCGGATGAAGCGCACGCTGGCGCCATCGGGCAGGCTGCGGGCGAGGTCCCAAAGGGCGCCATCGACCGTCATCGCGACCACGGCCTTGGCCAGGCCAGGGCCGATCGAGGCCGCCAGCTCGCTGCCGGTGACCGTGCCGGTGAAGGTCCGCTGGCTGCCATCGGGCAGGGTGATGCGGACGATCTCGGACGGCGCGCTGGCCACGGCTTCGGACATGGTGCTGGCAGTCTCGCAACGGTTGTAGGGACGCCGATCCAAAAGATGGGCATCCTTCGGCCGCGGACAATGCGGAGGAGCGCGCAAGCTGTCAAGCGAGGGGCAGCACCAGCCGCAGCCTTGCCCTCCGCCCCGGCGACGGCCATGCTGAGCGGGCGTTCGGCCGACCAGCCAGAGCCCGATCCCCAGCCCGAGGCCGATTCCATGAGCATCGAGTTCCTGATCACCGCCCTGATCGTGATCGCCTCGCCCGGCACCGGGGTGCTGTACACGCTGGCAGCCGGCCTGTCGCGCGGCGCCTGGGCCAGCGTCGTCGCCGCCTTTGGCTGCACGCTCGGCATCCTGCCGCATATGGCGGCCGCGATCATGGGCGTTGCCGCCCTGCTCCACGCCAGTGGCCTCGCCTTCCAGCTCTTCAAGTATCTGGGCGTCGCCTATCTGCTGTACCTGGCCTGGCAGAGCCTGCGCGAGCAGGGCGCCTTGCGGGTCGACGATCAGGTCGGCGCCCGCTCGGCCGCCGAGGTCACGGCGACCGCGATCCTGATCAACCTGCTCAACCCCAAGCTCTCGATCTTTTTCCTGGCCTTCCTGCCACAGTTCGTGCCGACCGATGATCCGGCGCCGCTCGCCCATATGCTGGAGGCGAGCGGCGTGTTCATGCTGCTGACCTTCGTGGTGTTCGTGGGCTACGGCCTGTTCGCCGCGGCGATCCGCGATCGGGTGATCGCGCGGCCGCGGGTGCTGGCCTGGCTGCGCCGCAGCTTCGCCGCGGCGTTCGTCGCCTTGGGCGCCAAGCTCGCCTTTGCCGAGCGGTGACGGACCCGGCACGACATCTGATTTGCCAGCATTAACCAATCAGTAATCCGGGGCGACTACGGTCGGCGTTTGATCGCGCTGATTTTGTTGAGATGGCCCCGGATCGAATGCGCCATGCCGGCTTGCTCGAGGACTCTGACAGCCTAAGTGCCAAGCGCTGGGTGCTGCTTCCGGTTGCGCTCCTCGTTTGCCTGAGCACGCTCAGCCTGCCGGCAATCCTGTGGTTCGCGGCCGGCCGGCTGGACCAGCTGGCGCTCGACAATTCGCTGCGGCTGGCGCACAGCGCCCTGGCTGATCTGGAGGAGCAGGTCGGGTCCAGCACCGCCGACTACGCGCTCTGGCAGGAAGCCTTCGAAAACCTGCATCTGCGGCTGGATCCGGACTGGGCCGACGCCAATGTCGGCCCGTATGTGGCTGAGACTTGGGGCTATGACTTCAGCTTCGTGCTCAGCCAAGATGATCGAACCGTCTATGCCATGGCCGATGGCGAGCGCCGGCCGCTCGATGCGCTCGCCATGTTCGGCCCAAGCTTGGGTGCGCTGGCCCGGGAGGCGCGGTTCGCCAATGCCGAGCCTGGCACCGCCGTGCTCGGCCTGCTCAAGCAGTCGGGCAAGGTCATGATCGCCGCCGCCAGCGCGATCAGCGCGCAGGCCGGTCCGGCGCCGCCGCCTGGCGCGCGCTCGGTCCTGGTGTTCATGCAGGCGCTGGATGCGGCACTGCTGGACAAAGTCAGCCAGCGCTATCTGCTGACCGATCTGCACCTGGTCACGGACGCGCCGCCCGAGCAAGCCCAGCTGCCGCTCGAGGCTCGGGACGGCCACCTCCAGGGCGTGCTCACTTGGCGCGCCGAGCAGCCTGGCGCCGCCTTGTGGCGCTCGGTTTTGCCGCCGCTCGCTCTCGCCTTGACGGTCGTGCTGACTCTGGCGGGACTGATTCTGCTGCATGCCCGGCGCGCGATGACGCTGGTGGCGGTCAGCGAGGCGCGCTTCCACGATTTCGCCACGATCGCCTCCGACTGGCTGTGGGAGCAGGATGCCGAGCAGCGCTTCACCTACATCTCGGATCGGGGCGGGGCGATCCTCGGCCGGGCGCCGCAAGCCCTGCTCGGCCAATCGTTCTGGGATTGCGCCGGAATGGATCGCAACGACCCAGCCTGGCGCGGCTATCTGGCCGATCTCGAGGCGCACCGGCCATTTCGCGATGTCTGCTTCCTGCACACCGCCGCGGACGGCAGCCGGCGGCATCTGAGCATCAGCGGCAAGCCCATGGTCGACGCCACGGGCCGGTTCCTCGGCTATCGCGGCACTGGCCAGGACATCACGGCGCAGATCGAGGCCCAGGCCCAGGTCCACCACATGGCCCTGCATGACAGCCTGACCGGCCTGTCGAACCGCGTCCTGCTGCACGAGCAGCTGGAGCACAGCCTGGCCTTCCGCCAGCGCCAGTCCGGGCTGGTGGCCGTGCTGGCGCTGGATCTCGACCATTTCAAGGAGGTCAACGACACGCTGGGCCACGATGTCGGCGATCAGCTGATCAAAGCCGCCGCCGAGGTGCTGGCCGCCGCCGGGCGCGAGACCGACATCGTGGCGCGCATTGGCGGCGACGAGTTCGTGATCGTGCAGGTCGGCCTGGACGACGTCGCCGGCGCCCGGATCCTGGCGCGCCGGCTGGTCGATGCGTTCGCCAAGCCGTTTCGGCTCGGCGAGCATGAGGTGCTGATCGGCCTCAGCATCGGCATCGCGCTGGCGCCCGATGACGGCAGCGACGGCCAGACCCTGCTCAAGCACGCCGACATCGCGCTGTACCGGGCCAAGGCCGAGGGCCGCAGCACCTATCGGTTCTTCGAGCGGGGCATGGATGCGGCGCTGCAGGCGAGGAAGGCGCTCGAGCGGGATCTGCGCGAGGCCCTGCGCACCGACAGCTTCGAGGTGCATTACCAGCCGATGATCGCGGCAGACGACAGCCGCCTCATGGGGGTCGAGGCGCTGGTCCGCTGGCGCCACCCCGAGCGCGGCCTAATTCGGCCCGACGAGTTCATCACGCTGGCCGAAGAGTCCGGCATGATCATGCAGCTGGGCGCCTGGGTGCTGCGCACCGCCTGCGCCCAGGTGGCGCCTTGGCAGGAGGTCAGCCTCGCGGTCAACGTCTCGGGCGCCCAGTTCCGCGATCCGGAGCTGATCGGCATCGTCCGCGACATCCTGGCCGAGACCGGCATGGCGGCGCATCGCCTCGAGCTCGAGATTACCGAAGGGGTGCTGATCCAGGACACCAAGGCAGCGCTGGCGACCATCGCCAAGCTGAAGGAGCTGGGCGTCCACCTGGCGCTCGACGATTTCGGCACCGGCTACTCGTCCTTGAGCTATCTGCAGCGCTTTCCGTTCGACAAGATCAAGATCGACCGCAGCTTCGTGCAGCAGCTCGAGGCCGATCAAAGCTCGGCCGCGATCGTGCGCGCCATCTTGAACCTCGGCGAGATCCTGGGGCTCAAGGTCAATGCCGAAGGCGTCGAGACCCAGCGCCAGATCGATATTCTGCAGGCCGCGGGCTGCGATCAGTTCCAGGGCTTCTATTTCTGCCAGCCGATGTCGGCCGAGGAGCTGACCTTGATGGTCAACGGCGCCGCTTCGGCAATCCAGCCGCGTTCGGCCTAGCGCCATGGCCCATGCCGCTGCGGCTGGACAGCCGCCAGCCAGCCGATGATGGCGGCTGCGCTGGCGCCTGCAGCAGGCCGGTTCTGGCAAATCAATGGCTGCGAGGGGCTGCGGTGGACGGCATCGAGCCGACTGAGCGTGCCGAGATCGGAGTACGCCGAGGTCGGCTCGGCCAGACTAGGTCGAGGGCAGATCCAGCGGTCCACGCACGGGCGTCTGGAGGACCTCATGCCAGGCTCCTCACGCCGCCGGCGCATTTGGCTGCATCCTCAC
>CADEGR010000217.1 GCA_902826935.1 uncultured Alphaproteobacteria bacterium
TGACCAGCTGGGCAGTCAGCGCCCGGGCGCAGCCGACCGCGAGCACGATCATGATCCAGGTGATCGAGTGCTTCTCGATGAACACCGGCTCGGACATGCCGGCGGTCAAGAGCGTGAACATCACGCCCATCACCAGCAAGGACGCGCCGGTGCCCTGGTAGTAGCGGGCCAGGATGACGCCCCGATAGACCGTCATCAGGCAGATCCCGAGCATCAGCACGGCACCGATCAGGCCGGTGTTCAGGACCATCTCGATCCAGGCGTTATGGGCGTGATCAATGCCCCAATCGACCTTGTAGCGGCTGCCGGGGCCGTAATCGCTGGCCCAGAACGCGTCATAGCCGAAGCCGGTCAGCCAGCGGCCATCCAAGGAGATCTGGCTCATCACGAACGACCACAGCTCGGTCCGTCCAGTCAGCGTGGGATCGCGGCCGAGCGCCAGCAGGATCTGCTCGTAGGTTGCGCTCAGCAGGACCCCGCCCAGCCAGATCACGGCCAGCAAGGCCAGGGTCGCAAGCGCGCTGCGTAGCGGCCGGCCGCGCACCATCCGGACCGCGAGGCAGGCACCCAGGAGCGCCACGGCCGACAGATAAGCGGTCTTGGAGGTGCTGGCGACCAGGACCAGGAGGGTCGCCAGCAGCAAGATCGCCAGCAGCAGGCGGCTGACGCCGGGCGTGAACCAGGCGGCCAGCATCGCGACCGTGGCGAGGATCATCACGCGGCCGGTGAAGTTCTTGTGCACGAACACGCCGCGCCAGGCGCCGGCATGGTCGCCATCGGCATGGACGCCGACCTCCGGCATGGCAATCGCGACCACGATCGAAGCCAGCGCCAGGAGCCCGAGCCCGATCGACAGCACGCGCAACGCGTCGGGCAGCTCGAAGCGGGCGAACAGATAGACGCCCATCAGCGTGGTGATCGTGAGCGCGATATCGCGCCGGTAGGTGGTCTCGGGGTCGATCGACCAGAAGTAGGACAGCCAGCACAAGCCCAGCACCGCCATGACCGGCCAGACCGCCACCATGCCGAGCAGCACCGTGCGCCAGTTGATGGCGCAGAGGAACAGCACGATCAGATAGATGACCAGGTAGAAGTTCCTGATCTGGACATCAAACTGCTCAAGCTCCTCCATCGTGATCGTCGGATCGATGCCGATGAAGCTGAAGAAGAAGGTCGAGCCCGACAACGAGCATAGGGCGAAGATCGCCAGCGCCATTTCGGCATAGCGTCGCACAGTGCGTTCCTCCGGTTCACGCGGCGGCTCAGCGCCTGCTTGGCGCGCTGGCCAGCCGTCCGGTTGCACCTGTCATAGCCGATCAGGCGGCGCTTGCCCAGCCGCCGAGCGGGCGGCCGTCAGCGCGCCCGGCTCAACCTGCCAGCAATTCGGTCGAATCGATCGAGACGCCAAAGCCGGCCAGGCCGATATATTGGCGCGAGCGGGTCGCCAGGAGCTTGATCGAGCTGACCCCGAGATCGCGCAGGATCTGGGCCCCCAGGCCGACGTCGCGCCATTCCTGGCGCCGGCTCTGCTCGATGTGGCTGGCGGGATCGGGCGGGGCGGCCGTGCCCTGCAGCTCGCCCGCCGGCACGCCGGCCGCCCCTTCCCGCAGATAGACCAGGACGCCCCGGCCCTCGGCCTTGAAGCGCTGGAACACCCGGCTCAGCAGATCATGGCGGCCGAACACGTCGGCCAGCACATTCTCGCGATGCAGCCGGGTCGGCACCGCCAGGCCATCGCCGATCGTGCCGAACACCAGGGCCAGATGCTGCAGATGGTCGAAGCGGGTGGCATAGGCAAAGCCGCGCGCCGGCCCGATCTCGGTGGTCAGCTCGAACTGGCCGACGCAGTCGATCAGCCGCTCGCGGCGCTGGCGATACGCGATCAGCTCGGCGACCGAGATCACCTTCAGATCGTGCTCGGCGGCGAACGCCTGGATCTGGGGCCCCCGCTTGACCGTGCCGTCGTCATTGACCAGCTCGCAGATCACGCCAACCGGCGGCAGGCCGGCCAGGCGGGCGAGGTCGATCGCCGCCTCGGTATGGCCCGAGCGCATCAGGACGCCGCCATCCTTGGCGACCAGGGGGAAGACGTGGCCAGGCCGGACGAAGTCGGCCGGTCCGGCATTGCCGTTGGCCAAAGCGCGGACCGTGTTGCAGCGCTCTTCCGCCGAGATGCCGGTGGTCAGGCCGAAGCGATAGTCGACCGAGACGGTGAACGCGGTGCCGAGCGGCGCGTCGTTGCTGGCGACCATCGGATCCAGGCGCAGCCGGCGCGCCTCGTCGGCCGAGAGCGGCGCGCAGACGATGCCGCAGGTGTGGCGGATCATGAAGGCCAGCTGCTCGGGCGTGGCCTTGGCGGCCGCGATGATCAGGTCGCCCTCGTTCTCGCGGTCGTCGTCGTCGACCACGATCACCATCTGGCCGGCCGCCATGGCCGCGATCGCGGCGTCGACCCGTTCGAGCTCGCTGGTCATCAGGTCGCCACCGCCCGCAAGGCCTGCCGCTCCTCCTTGAGCTCGGCCGCGATCAAAAAGGCCAGCTCCAGGCTCTGCTGCGCGTTCAGGCGGGGATCGCAATGGGTGTGGTAGCGATCGGCCAGGCCCTCGTCGGTGATCGCCTGGGCGCCGCCGGTGCATTCGGTCACGTCCCGGCCGGTCATCTCGATATGCACGCCGCCCCCATGGGTGCCCTCGGCCTTGTGGACCATGAAGAAGTTGCGGACCTCGGCCAAGATCCGGTCGAACGGCCGGGTCTTGAAGCCGGAGCTGGACTTGATCGTGTTGCCGTGCATCGGATCGCAGGTCCAGACCACCTTCTTGCCCTCGCGCTTGACCGCGCGGATCAAGGCCGGCAACCGTGGCTCGACCTGGTCATGGCCCATCCGGCAGATCACGGTGAGCCGGCCGGCCTCGTTCATCGGGTTCAGCCGGTCGCACAAGCGCAACAGCTCGTCCGGGTCCGCCTGCGGCCCGACCTTGACCCCGATCGGGTTGGCGATGCCGCGGCAGAACTCGACATGGGCGCCATGCAGGTCGCGGGTCCGCTCGCCGACCCAGACCAGATGGGCCGAGGTGTCGTACCAGAGGCCGGAGGTCGAATCGACCCGGGTCATGGCCTGCTCGAAGCCCAGCAGCAGCGCCTCGTGCGAGGTGTAGAAGCTGGTCCGCTTGATCTCGGGCGTATTGTCCTCGGACACGCCGCAAGCCTGCATGAACGCGACCGCCTCGGTGATCCGATTGGCGAAGTCGCGGTAGCGCTCGCCCTGCGGCGATTGCTCGACGAAGCCCAGGTTCCAGCTATGCACCCGGGTCAGCGCGGCATAGCCGCCATCGGTGAAGGCGCGCAGCAGGTTGAGGGTCGCGGCCGCCTGGGCATAGGCCTGGATCTGGCGCTCCGGATCGGGCAGACGGGCGCTCTCCTCGAACTCCAGCCCGTTGACGATGTCGCCGCGGTAGCTCGGCAGCTCGCGGCCGTCGATCTGCTCGGTCGCGGTCGAGCGCGGCTTGGCGAACTGGCCGGCCATGCGGCCGAGCTTGATCACCGGCAAGGCGGCGCCGAAGGTCAGGACCACCGCCATCTGCAGGAGGACCCGCAAGGTGTCGCGGATATTGTCGGGCGAGAACTCGGCGAAGCTCTCGGCGCAATCGCCGCCCTGCAGCAAGAACGCCCGGCCCTCGGCCACGGCCGCCAGCCGCGCCTTCAGCTCGCGCGCCTCGCCGGCGAACACCAGAGGCGGGTAGCCGGCCAGCTTCGCTTCCACCTTGGCGAGCGCCGCCGGGTCGGGGTAGTCGGGCATCTGCCCGACCGCCTTGTCCCGCCAGCTCGCCGGGCTCCAGTCACGCGCCATGATCACGTCCCTCAAATCAACCGCCGGCCGGGTCCGGTCAGGTCCGCGGCTGGTACATGGTGACGAACTCCTCGGCCGCCGACGGGTGCAGACCAACGGTCGCATCGAACTGCGCCTTGGTGGCGCCGGCGGTCAGCGCCACCGCCAGCCCCTGCATGATCTCGCCCGCATCGTCGCCGACCATGTGGCAGCCGAGCACCCGATCGCTGGCCCGGTCGACCACGAGCTTCATGAACACTCTGACCGGCAGGTCGGTCAAGGTATGCAGCAAGGGCCGGAAGCTGGTCTGGTAGATCTGGACATCGTAGCCCAGCTCGCGCGCCCGCCATTCGGTCAGCCCGACCGCCGCCGCCTCCGGCAGGCCGAACACCGCGGTCGGCACGGTGGCGTAATTGACCTGCAGCGGATGGTCGTTGAACAGGGTCTCGGCGATCGCCCGGCCTTCGGCGATCGCGACCGGCGTCAGGTCGAAGTGGCCGGAGTCGATGCCGGTATGGGCATGGTCGCTGCAATCGCCGACTGCGTAGATGCTGGGCTGGCTCGAGCGATAGCCGGCGTCGACCTTGATGGCGCCGCTTCGGGTCATCGCCACGTCGAGGGCTTCGAGGCCGATGCCGTGGGTGCGCGGGATCGGCGCCCGGCCGGTCGCGAACAGGACCGCATCGGCCGCGATCGGGCCCGCCGAGCTGTGCGCCAACACGCCGTCGCCCTGCCGCTCGATCCGCTCGATCACGGTCTCAGGCCGGACGTCCAGGCCGCGCGCCGCCATCTGGTCCTGCATGAACTGGCGCAGATCGTCGTCGAAGCCGTGCAGGACCAGCTTGCGCCGGAACAGGAGGCTGGTTTCGACGCCCAGGCCGTTCAGGATGCTGGCCAGCTCGATGCCGATATAGCCAGCGCCCATGACCACGATCCGGCGGGGCTTCGCCGGCATGCGCTCCAGCATCTCGTCGGACACGATCGCATGCTCGATGCCCGGCAG
>CADEGR010000218.1 GCA_902826935.1 uncultured Alphaproteobacteria bacterium
GCCACCCGCAATTCTAGTGCAGGGACACCCCTGCTGCCTCGGGCGAGCTGGCGGAGCGTAGCCAGACCGGCCGAGGCCCGAACCATCGTCTGTGGTGCCGGCAGACGGTAGCCGGGCGAATTGTGGGGCCAATGGCCGTTGCAACTGCGGCCCCACTGCTCGATCAAAACCTCGGCCTCCTGCAATCTGTAGAAGATCTTGAGGTTCAGGAGCTCGTCCCGCAGCTTGCTGGTGAAGCTCTCGCGGTAGCCGTTCTAACCAGGGGCTGCCGGGCTCGATGAACCGCGTGCCGACCTTCTGCCTGGCCAGCCAGGCCCGCACCGCCTTTGCGCAGAGCTCCGGGGCCATCCGGTGGGGTGCGGAGAGCCACAGCCCCCCATGGGTCCGAGCGGATGTAGCCGGGCGGACCGTGGGCGACGAACAGCTCGGTCAGCAAACGCTAGGACGTCATCGCTGCCAAGCCGTCTGGACACCAGGATCGCCAGACATTCCCGGATATATTCGTCGACCACCACCAGCATGCGGAAGGCGCGGCCGTCCCTCGGCGGGAATACCCGCTGTTGCTGCGCGACCGAATGATCGGCTCCGCTTGGGCGCCGCGCTGCAGCCCATGCCCGCGCCGCCACCTCCTGCAGCGCATCCTGGCAATGCGCGGTTTCGGGGCCGCGATCAGAAGCTCACGCGGCCGGCCAGGCGGATGCTGTGGATGTCGACGGCATCGCTCGCGACCCGGTCCTGACCATCGTCGATCCAGGTGTAGCGGTAGGCCGGCACGATGGCGAAGGTCGAGTTGATGTTGAACGCGACGCCCGCCTCGGCATGCCAGGAGAAATTGGCGGCGTTGGGCAGATAATCGCCGATGTCGGCGATGCCCAGCCCGCCGCCCAGATAGGGCACGATCGGCTGATCGGTGGCGCGCAGATCGTAGTAGCCGCTGAGCGCCAGCCGGCCGACCTGGTCGAACGACTCATCGACCGGCTGCGCGCCCAGCTCCAGATCGGCGCGCAGATGGTCGTCGAAGCGATAGCCGGCGGTCAGGCCAATCAAGCCGAAGGCAAGGATGCCACTGTCTTCGTCGCCGAAATCGTTGTCGGTCGCGTAGCTCGCCTCGGCCAAGGTCAAGCCAAGGTAGAAGCCGCGCCCGTTCTTCGCCCGCTCCTCCGCGGCCGCGGGAATCGACAGTGCAAATGCAGCCAAGGACGCAGCAATAATCCGGACCTGCATGGGGCTCTCACTGCGCGACATACTTTTTTTCCAGAGTCGAACGATCGCCACCGAGCTGAATCAGCACTGAAGGTGATGTTAATACGAAGTTCAGATGATCTTGCCGTTGCGTCGCACGCGCGGCCAAGTCGCGCTGGCCGATCTAGTGCTGGTCAAAGGTAAGCGCGCGATGAAGGCCACCTTGACGGCTTAGGGGATTTTGCCTTGCCGGCTGCCATTTCCAGGACAGGAGCTCGTCGAGGCAGTTGACCTTGTGATCAGGCAGACGGTTCAAGAGGTCAGTGATCTAGGCCTGGGGATGAGACCGTTGGCCTTTGCCGTCTCAACGATGGTCATGATGGCGGCGGCGTTTTCGGTGCCACGGTCGAAGCCGGCGGACATCCAGTTCTTTCGTCAGCAGCTGGACCGGTGCGAAGGGGCAGGCCAGCAGCCTTCCTGATCGACGCGCGGATTTTCAGGGTCGCAGGGACCATGGGCAGGCTTGCTGGATTGGCTGAAGATTGGGCTCATCAGGCGGCGCGCTGCTCGTTTGATCGGGCTTGCGCCCGGGGCCGCGGCCGGACCGCGGGCGCCGTCCGGATCGCCAGGGCTAGTTGACGATCAGCTTGACCCGCTCGCCCGGAGCGAGCTTGGCGCCCGCTTCGAGGCCGTTCAGCACCAGAAACTGGTCCAGCTTCAGGTCCTCGACCGCCATCCTGCTCGCCAGCTGCTCGGCCGTCTGGCCGGGCTGGACCGCCTGGATCTTGATCCGATGGGCCCGGATCGCCGCCGCCTCGGCGGCGCTCAGCCGGGCGAAGCTCTGCACCATGGCCCGATCGGTCCTGGCCGCCTGCTCGGTCAGCTGGCCGGGATGCAGGAACATGAAGCGATAAACCCGGTCCGGCGCCGCCTGGAGCGCTGCCAGCGCCACCGCCACCGTGCTGCCATCGGCCAGCTTGCCCAAGGTGGCGGCGCTCGCCACCGGCAGGCCGTTGACCTCGCCGACCTGAACGTTGCGCAGCGAGCTCGCCTTCAGCTGGCGCGCCCAGTCCTGCAGCAGATAGTCCTTGATGCCGCCCTTGGTCTGCGGCTGGTCGGCGTCGAACTTGAGGGCGCTGCCGTCCGCGCCGCGGCCGAGCACGGCACTGGGCGTGTTGGCCAGCCGGTAGCCCGGCGACGCCTCGAAGGCGAATCGGAGCGTCGGATGGACGAAGCGCCGGCCCTGGATGAAGCCCTGGCTCGGATCCTCGCCGTAGATCAGCCCGTCGATCGCATCGAGATAGGCCGCCTGCTCGATCTCGCCGTCGCCGCTGCCGGCCTGCTCGGCGGCGCGCGCGACCCGCTCCGGCGTGCGCGGATGGGTCGCGAACCAGCTGGTGGCCGGGTCCGGCTGGCCCGCCTTGCCGGCCAGCTTGCGCGCCAGCTGGTCATTGCGGCCGAGCTTCTCGAGGAAGCTCGCCATCGCCTTCGGGTCATAGCCGGCGCGCGCCAGATAGCGCACGCCCAGCTCGTCCGCCTGGAACTCCTGATCGCGCGAGTAGCCGGCCAGATAGGCCTGGGCGCCAGCGCCGCCCAGCTGCTGCGCCGCCTCGGCCGCGGCCCGGCCGCCGAACACCCCGGCCAGGATCGTGCCGAGCGCCAGGCCGCCTTGCGCCAGCACGCCGCGGGTGTAGCGCTGGGCGGTATGGCGCGCGGCGACATGGCCGATCTCATGGGCCATCACGCCGGCCATCTCGGCCTCGTTCTCGGCCAGCGCCAGGAGGCCGCGCGACAGATAGACATAGCCACCCGGCAGCGCGAAGGCATTGACCACGTCGCTGTTGAGCAGGGTGAAGGTGAACTTCAGATCCGGCAGCTCCGAGACCACCTTCAAGCGCTCGCCGATGCGCGTGACATAGGCCTGCAGGGTCCGGTCGTCATAGGCGCCGCCGAACTGGGCCAGGACCTTAGGATGCTCCGCCTGGCCGGTCTTGACCTCCTGCTCCGGGCTCATCGCGGTGAACTCGGTGCGGCCGGTCGCGGGGTTGGTGACCTGGCTGCAGCCGGCGAGGCTGACGCTCAGGGCCAGGCAGAGCAGTCGGCGGCGATGGCTCATGGCAGGACCTCGATCTGCGCCGGATGCGCCAGCTCGATCAGCGGGCCGCCGGATTGCTGGACCACGCCGCGCGCCTCGACCTCGCGGCCCACGAGCCGGTCCAGGTCCGGCCAGTCCGCCGCCAGCAGATCCGGCGCCAGGCGCAAGGTGAAGTCGGTGCGCCAGTCGGCGCCGAAATTCAGGTAGACGAACCGGCCGACGCTGGCGACCCGCTCGATCCGGCCGTGCACGATCCGAAAGCGCCCGGTGGCGCCGCCCAGCTCGGCCGTGGCGACCGGCTGCCAGCCCGGCACCGCCCACAGGCCGCGCCCGCCCGCCCGCGCCACCTGCTCGCTCGCCCGCATCAGCGCATGCCGGTCCGGCGCGCCCGGCTCGGGCGCCAGCAGCACCAGGCCCTGCTCCAGCAAGGCGGCCTGCAGCCACAAGCCATCGGTGCGCTCGATCTGGCCAAGCAGCCGGCCATGCCGGTCGACCGGCACCGGCGCCGCCAAGGGCCGGAGCGGGCGATCGAGCGCCAGCCTGGCCAGCGCGGCCTCGGCGGCGGCCGCTGCCTGCGCCGCCCGCAGCTCGCCGCCCGCTGCCGCCTCCGGCAGCCGCACGCCCACCAGCCGGACCTCGCGGCCATCTTCCAGCCGCAGGCTGGTGCCCGAGGTCACCGCCCTGGCCGTCCAAGCCGAGCGCTCCGCCCCGCTGGTCTGCGCCAAGGCGCCAAGCGGCACCGCCAAGCCCACCGCCATCAGCCAGACCGCCGCTCTCAAGCCAGCACCACTCCGTCCAGCCGCCCGGCACGTCATGCGCCGCCGCCCTTTGCTGCCATACCCCGCCCGCCCCGTCCAGCCTGCCCGCACGACCAGCCTGGACAGCCCTTCGCCCGCTTGGCTAGGGTAGCCCGATCAGACCGGGCGCCCGTAGCTCAGCAGGATAGAGCATCGGATTCCTAATCCGGGGGTCGGGGGTTCGAATCCCTCCGGGCGCGCCAACATCCAAGCCTGCCAAAAGCGCCATCCGGGTTGCTCATCTCCCCCCTGCTATGCAGCCTTCGTGCCCGCTCGCCGACGCGGTCGGGCCGCACCAAGGGCTAGGGCGAGGCCGCCGAGAATGAGCACGACGCCTGAGGCGAAGAACAGTCCAAGGGTGTCCCCGAACATAGCCGCAGCGACGACAATGCCCACGAGCGGGTGCAGATACTGCACGCTGGTCGCCACGACGGCAGTAACCGTCCGAAGCAGGTGGAGCCAAAGGAACAAGCCCGCCACCGTCACGAACACCCCGAGATAGGCAGCGATCGCGATCCCCGCGGCGGTCGGCTGCACCGCAATTCGTGACATCTCCCACAAGGTCCATGGCAGGAGGGCGGCAAATCCGAACAGCGTGCTCCAAGCTGCAACGGCTGGCGTGCCGTAATTGCGTGTAAGCTCAAAGC
>CADEGR010000219.1:0-2367 GCA_902826935.1 uncultured Alphaproteobacteria bacterium
TCCGCAGCCCATGAATGCCGTCGGTGAGCACGCGCCGATCGTCGCCGCGGCGGGCGCCGGGCTGGGTCTGCGGCATCACGGGCGCAATGGCGGTCTGACGCGATCGCCCAGCCGGCCCTCGCTTGGCTCGACCCGGCTCCAGCCGTTCGAAGCTACAGCGCTTGCAAGAAATCGAAGTCGCAACCCTGGTCGGCCTGCAGGATATGGTCGCGATACAGCCGCTCATAGCCGCGTGCGGATGGCGGGACGGTGGCTGGCTGCTCGGCGCGGCGGGCGGCCAGCAGCGCCTCGTCGACCAGGAGCTCGAGCCGCCGCTCGGCGACGCTGAGCCGGATCAGGTCGCCGGTCCGGACCAGGCCGAGCGGCCCGCCCGAGGCGGCATCGGGGGCGACGTGCAGGACGATCGTGCCATACGCGGTGCCGCTCATCCGGGCGTCCGAGATCCGCACCATGTCCTTGACGCCGGCGCTGGCGAGCTTGGCCGGGATCGGCAGGTAGCCCGCCTCCGGCATGGCCGCGTCGCTCGCGGGACCGGCATGCTGCAGGACCAGGAAGTCGTCCGCCGTGACCGCGAGGTCGGGATCGTCGATGCGGGCGGCGAGGTCGGCCAGGCTGGCGAACACGACTGCCCGGCCGGTGCGCTCGAACAGCGCCGGATCGGCCGCCGAGCGCTTCAGGATAGCGCCCTTTGGCGCCAGATTGCCGAACAGCGCCACCAGCCCGCCCTCCGGCCGGACCGGGGCGGCTGGGCTGTGGATGATCGCGCGATCGACCCAAGCGGGCGCCCGGTCGAGGCGCTCGCCCAGGGTCTCGCCCGTGACCATGCGGCAGTCCAGATGGAGCAGCGGGCGCAGCTCGCGCAGGACCGCCGGGATGCCGCCGGCGGCGTGCAGGTCCTCCATGTAGCCGCTGCCGGTCGGCTTGAGGTCGACCAGGACCGGCGTGCTGTCGCTCAGCTGGTTGATGCGCGCCAGATCCGTCCGGATGCCGAGCCGGCCGGCGATGGCGGTCAAATGCAGGACGGCATTGGTCGAGCCGCCCAGCGCCAGGAGCAGGCGCCAGGCGTTCTCGAAGGCCTCCGCGGTCATGATCCGGCTCGGCCGCAGGGCGCTGCCGATCAGGCCGACCGCGATCCGGCCGGTCTCCTCGGCCATGCGCAGCCGGTCGGCATCGACCGCCGGGATCGCGGCCGCGCCTGCCGGCATCATGCCGAGCGCTTCGGCGAGGCTGGCCATGGTGCTGGCCGTGCCCATCACGGCGCAGGTGCCGGCGGTCGCCGCCAGGCGCCGCTCGACCTGCTCGATCTCGGCCTGGTCGATCTCGCCGGCCCGGTAGCGCGCCCAGTAGCGGCGGCAATCGGTGCAGGCGCCCAGCCGCTCGCCGCGATGCCGGTTGGTCGACATCGGGCCGGTGACCAGCTGGATCGCGGGGAGGTCGGCGGACGCGGCGCCCATCAGCTGGGCCGGCACGGTCTTGTCGCAGCCGCCGACCAGGACGACCGCATCCATGGGCTGGGCGCAGAGCATGGCTTCGACATCCAGGCTCATCAGGTTGCGGAACTTCATGCTGGTCGGCTGCAGGAAGACCTCGCCCAGCGAGATGGTCGGGAAGTCGATCGGCAAGGCGCCGGCCGCCAGCACCCCGCGTTTGACCGCCTCGATCAGCTCCGGCATCTGGCGATGGCAGTTGTTGAAGCCGCTGGCGGCATGGGCGATGCCGACGATCGGCCGGTCGAGCAGGGCGCGGCTGTAGCCCATCGAGCTGGCGAAGGAGCGGCGTAGATAGAGGCTGAAGGCCGGATCGCCGTAGTTGGTCAGGCCGCGGCGGAGGCCCCGCTGGCTGTCCTGCTGGTCGTCCGCCATCGCGCTCTCCCTCGGCTTGGCCTGCAGCAAGCTTAGGCCAGCCCTCGAGCGCGCGCCACGCAGGCGGCATGGGCGAGCGGCGATCGCGGGCTCGGCCTGATGCCTTAGGACTTTCTTTGGATCTGCCTGCGATGGTGGCCGCGGTCCATGCGACCCTGGGAGTCCGCGCGGCGGCCGATCGAGCTGCACCGGTCCGAATTACCAGCGTCGCATGGACCATCTGAGGAGTTGCCAGAATGGGCCGCAAAGGTGAAGGAATCGTGCCCAGGCATGGCGGGAACGTCAGCTGCCGGAGTGATACGGAGGAGGCGCAAGGGGGCGAGTCGGTAGTTCGCGCGGGCACTGGGTTTGGCGGGGCGAGCGGCGGCGCCCACGGTCCATGGTATGCGGGGCGCAAAGGGGAGCACGCCTTGCGCTCCCGGCGGCTGCCGTGCGACCGCGGACCGTAGTCCAATCAGCTCCTGCAGCTGACTGGCCAGCTCACCTGCCGCCGCTGCCATCGCCG
>CADEGR010000219.1:2467-4707 GCA_902826935.1 uncultured Alphaproteobacteria bacterium
CGTTGGCCGGGTGTGGTGATCCTCGAACTGGGCGGGGCTCAGATAGCCAAGGGCTGAGTGAAGCCGGCGCATCTTGTAGACGTCGTCGATAGATTGCGGGAGATCGGCGGTAACGTCCTCGAAGGTCTCGTACGCCATCAGGTACACCGCCTCGACCTTGAGCGTCTTCATGAAACTCTCGGCCATCGCATGTCATAGGGATTGCCGTGCCGGCCCATCGAGCCGACCAGGCCATGCTCGGCGAGCAGTCGGCGGTAGATTTCGGAGGCCTGTTGCGCGCCTCGATCGGAACGATGGACGCAGCCTGGAGGCGGTCGACGAACACGGAGCGCGGCCTTCAGGGCCGCTAGCGTCAGTCGCGCGTCGACCGAGCGGCTGATGGCATAGCCCACCACCCGGCGCGACCAAGCGTCGAGGATGGCGGCTAGATAGACGAAGCCGGTTGCGATTGCGATGTAGGTGAGGTCGGCGACCCAGAGCTGGTTCGGCGCGTTGACCATCATGCCTTTGGCGCGATCCGGGACGATCGGACGATCGTGATCGCTGTCGGTGGTGGTGACGAACCGCCGGCGACGCCTCGGCTGCAGGTCGTGCGCGCGCATCAGCCGGCGCACCCGCTTGCTGTTGACCACGATCCCCTGGTGGCGCAACGCGGCGCCGACGCGACGATAGCTGTAGCTTTCGAACTCGTCGCAGATCGCGCGCATGCGGGCGACGATCTCGGCCTCGTCGGCCGGTGCGGCCGGCACGTCGTAGAACGTGGAGCGCGGCAGGCCCATCAGCCGGCATCCTTGAGCGATGGCGAGCCCATAGGGCCGGTGATCACGGATATAGGCGCGTTTCTCGTGCGCGCTGCGCCTGCCGATGCCCCCTTTAGAAACTCGAGCTCGAGCGCCTGCTTGCCGACCAGCCGCTCGAGGGCGGCGATCCGGGCTTCATACGCCTGGATCAGATCGGCGGCACCAGCGTCGTCGTCGAAGGCGCCGGCTTCGTACTTCGCGACCCAAACCCGGATCTGATTGCGGCAGATATCGTGCCGCTTCGCCAGACCATGCAGGGTCTCGCCAGCGAGAAACTCCTCGGCGACCTGGCGCTTGAATGCGACGCTGTGGGATCGATGCTGTCTTGCCATGGGTCTTCTTCCGAAAACCCGGCACCCGGGTCAATTCCGAGCCTCCTTCCTGTCCGGCCCCAGGGGCGCGCTCCACGGCGCGCGGATTCCCAGGATCGCATGGACCGTGGGCAGGATCGCCGGATCAGCTGAAGATTGGGTTAATCAGGCGGCGCGCTGTTCGCCCGATCGTCGGGTTGACCCTGGGCCACGAGGGGCGAGCCGCTGGTTGCCGGCTGGACTACGGCATGCCACATGCTCGCTGCCAATCGGCCGAACGGGGCGCTGGCGGGCGGGATCGGGCTGGTCAGCCGCGACCTCGCCGCTATGATCGCCTGCGCCGATCGCGGCGCGAGCCGGCCGGGCCTGCGCGCCGATCGGGTGCGCCTGCGCCGGCCTGACGAGCCGCCGATGGTGCCGGCGGTCTGGCGCGAGGGTGAGCGGATCAGTTGAGCCGATCGATCATCGAGGACGAGCCCGGCAGCGCTGCCGCGCGGGCGGGCGAGACGGTGCTGACCAATGCCCGGCTGGTCCTGGCGGACGAGGTCGTCCGCGGCAGCATCCGGCTGGCGGCTGGCGTGATCAGGGCGATCGATGCCGGCCGGTCCCATGTGCCGGGCGCGCTTGATCTGGCCGGCGACTATCTGCTGCCGGGCCTGATCGATCTGCATACCGATGCCCTGGAGCGCCACTACCAGCCGCGCCAGGGCGTCTATTGGGACGCGGTCAGCGCTGCGGTCAGCCACGACACCCAGATCATCGGCTCGGGCATCACGACCGTGTTCGACAGCCTGACGCTGGGTGCGGCCGAGGGCTGGGATTCGCGCGCCGAGACGATCCAGCCGATCGTGGCCGGCCTGCGCGCGGCCTGCGAGCATGGCATGCTCAAGGCGGAGCATCTGCTCCACATGCGCTGCGAGGTCACCCATCCCGGCATCCTCGGCCTGCTCGAGGCCTATCTGGGCGATCCGCGCGTGCGCATGGTGTCCTTGATGGACCACGCGCCGGGCGACCGCCAGTCGCCGGACATCGACGACTATCGGCGCCGCTATCTGAAGGTGTTCGAGTTCGATCTCGCGGCGGTCGAGCGGCATGTCGCGGAGCTGCTGCATGCCTCGGCGACCTATGG
>CADEGR010000220.1 GCA_902826935.1 uncultured Alphaproteobacteria bacterium
ACTGCGATACCACCGGGATCGAGCCCGACTTCGCCCTGGTCAAGTTCAAGAAGCTGGCCGGCGGCGGCTACTTCAAGATCATCAACCGGCTGGTGCCGCGCGCCTTAGCGACGCTCGGCTACGCGCCGGCCGAGATCGACGACATCGTGCGCTACGCGGTCGGCCGCGGCAGCTTGAAGAATGCGCCGGCGATCAATCATGAGACGCTCGAGGTCAAGGGCTTCACGGCCGAGGCGCTGGTCCGGCTGGAGCAGGCCCTGCCGAGCGCCTTCGACATCAAATATGCCTTCAACCCCTACACGCTGGGCCAGGAGTTCTGCCAGTCGGCGCTCGGCCTGAGCGAGGCCCAGCTGGTCGATCCGACCTTCGATCTCTTGACCCATCTGGGCTTCAGCCGGGCCGATTACGAGGCCGCCAACCTGCATTGCTGCGGCGCCATGACGGTGGAGGGCGCGCCCCACCTCAAGGACGAGCATCTGCCGGTGTTCGACTGCGCCAATCCCTGCGGCCGGCTCGGCAAGCGCTATCTCTCGACCAGCAGCCACATCCGGATGATGGCGGCGGCTCAGCCCTTCATCAGCGGCGCCATCTCCAAGACCATCAACATGCCGAGCAGCGCCACGATCGAGGATTGCGGGCGCGCCTATCTGGACGCCTGGCAGCTCGGCCTGAAGGCGATGGCGCTGTATCGGGACGGCTCCAAGCTGTCGCAGCCGCTCTCGGCGATCGCGCTGGACGATGCCGCCCCCGATGATGCCGCCGAAGAGATCCTGGCCGCGGTCGGCAGCGAGCGGGCGGTCCAGCTGGCCGAGAAGGTGGTCGAGCGGATCGTGGCCGAGCGCCGGCGCCTGCCGAATCGGCGCAAGGGCTACACCCAGAAGGCCTCGGTCGGCGGCCACAAGGTCTATCTGCGGACCGGCGAATATGCCGATGGCCGGCTCGGCGAGATCTTCGTCGACATGCACAAGGAAGGGGCGGCGTTCCGCTCCTTGATGAACAGCTTCGCGATCGCGGTCTCGATCGGCATGCAGTACGGCGTGCCGCTCGAGGAATATGTCGAGGCGTTCGCCTATACCCGGTTCGAGCCGTCGGGCGTCGTCCAGGGCAACGACACCATCAAGATGGCGAGCTCGGTGATCGACTACATCTTCCGCGAGCTGGCGATCTCGTACCTGGATCGCAACGATCTCGCCAATGTCGATCCGACCGATCTGCATCACGACAGCCTGGGCGACGGCGCCAAGGAGCGCAGCCTCAAGCGCGACGATGCCATGATTTCCCACCTGGCCAGCAGCGGCTTCGTCCGCGGCAATCTCCGCCTGCTCAAGGGCGGCGGCCGGGCGGACACCCAGCTTTCCAGCCAGATCGCAGCGCCGGCCGCAGCCGGTGGTGCGACGGGCGCGATCATCCAGGGCCGGAGCGGCACCGAGGCGACCAGCGGTGCTTTGGCCTTGAGCGAATCGGCTGAGGCGGCGGCCCTCGAGGGCCGCCTGGCTCAGGCGAGGCTGGCGCGGCTCAAGGGGTATGAAGGTGACCCCTGCCCGAGCTGCGCCAATTTCACCCTGGTGCGGAGCGGCACCTGCCTCAAATGCGACACCTGCGGCTCGACCACGGGCTGCTCGTGATGCCAGCGAGGCGGACCATGCGCGACGCGCCAGGCGATTAACCTTCCTCCTCCCAAGCCTGCGGCCCGGCATGTTCATGCCGGGCCACTTTTTTTCGGGACGAGGCGAGGGCAGTTGGCGAAGTGCGCCCTGGACTGTTGCGAAGCTGCAACGGTCAACCAGACGATCAACCGCCCGGCCGCACCGGCAGGGCGGAATTGGTAGGCAGTTGAATAGCTTATGCTACACTACCGGCGAGTGAATGATCTCCGGTTGGATCGCGTAGATTGTTCGTCCGACTAAAGAGATCAACTTGCTTGATAAGGCGGTCCATGCTTGTGCGCCTTGGCGCGCGTGATGCAACTTCAAGTTCCAAGAAAGCCAGGGCGCGATTGCCGAACATAGCAATCATTGGTTAATCAAATTCGGCTAGGACCATGTTGTGGCCAGCCGGGCACAAGTGATTGACCAGCATGTTGAATCGGCTACAGCTGGTGACGATCTCCGGGTGTAGCGGTTGTATCCCGTAGGTGATCGGGACAAGAGGATCTGATGTACGAGCCAGCCCCCGATTTGTTTGATCGCACTGAAGCGCCCGTCGTCCGTGCCGCGCCGGTCAGTCAGGACGTCGAGGCGGTTGAAGTCTTCAATCCGCATGGCCAGGCTCCGGTCCTGGTGATTGCCGATCATGCCGGCCGGCGCATTCCGAGCTATCTGGGCGATCTCGGCCTGCCCGAGCATGAGCGGGCCCGGCATATCGGCTGGGACATCGGCTCGGCCGACATGGCGCGGCGCCTGGCGACCAAGCTCGATGCGGTGGCCGTGCTGAACCATGTGTCCCGCCTGGTGATCGACCCCAATCGCGAGCCGAGCTCGCCAACCTCGATCCCGGCGATCGCCGATGGCACCTTCGTGCCGGCCAACCAGAATCTGAGCGAGGCCGAGCGGCGGCATCGGCTGCGTCTGTCCTTCTTGCCCTATCACCGCATGATCGCCCGGCAGATCGCGGCGCTGCGGCAGCGGGTCGGCGTGCCCGTGATCATCTCGATGCACAGCTTCACGCCGGTGATGCAGCGGCAGCACCGGCCCTGGCATGTCGGCGTGCTCTGGCATGACGATGACCGCCTGGCTCGGCCGGTCTTGGCCGGGCTCCAGGAGGATCCCGATCTCTGCGTTGGCGCCAATCTGCCCTATTCCGGCAACTATCCCGGCTGCTACTCGATGCGCTTCCACGCCGAGCGCCGGCGCTTCCCCAATGTCGCGTTCGAGATCCGCCAGGATCTGATCGAGACGCGCAAGGCGGCCGAGGCCTGGGCAGATCGTCTGGTTGAGGTCTTGCAGCCAGCTCTGTCTGACCCCACACTCTATGCTCGGTGGGGGAGTTGGGGACTAGCCGCTCATGCAGATGGTGCCGCCGTCGCTGACGCTCGGGGTTGAAGAAGAATATCTGCTGGTCGATCCAGTCACGCGTGATCTGGTCGCCTCGCCGCCTGCGGCGTTCATGGCGAAATGCAAGGCCGCGCTGGGCAGCCAGGTCGGCCATGAGCTGCTGCAGGCCCAGGTCGAGGTTGGCACCTCGATCTGCCATACGGTCGACGACGTTCGCCGCGAGCTGCGCTATCTGCGCCAGACGGTATCCGACATCGCGCGCGATTTCGGCATGGCGATCGTCGCCGTCTCGACTCATCCGTTCGCCCGCTGCCGCGATCAGCAGCGGGTCCGCAACGAGCGCTATGACGGCTTGTGCCACGACATGCGGGCGCGCGCCGATCGCATGCTGATCTGCGGCATGCATGTCCATGCCGGCATCGAGGATGACGACCTGCGCATCGACCTGATGAGCCAGGTCACCTATTTCCTGCCCCATCTGCTGGCGCTGTCGACCTCCTCGCCGTTCTGGGAAGGCGCCGATACCGGCCTCAAGGCCTATCGGCCGACCGTGTTCGGCGACCTGCCGCGCACCGGCCTGCCCGAATATTTCGCCAATGCCGATGAGTGGCGGACCATGCTGCGGTCTTTGAAAGACGTCGGCCTGGTCGATGATCCGACCAAGATCTGGTGGGATCTGCGGCCGAGCGCCCGCTTTCCGACCTTGGAGCTGCGGATCTGCGACGTCTGCACGCAGCTCGAGGACACCGTGACCATCGCGGCCCTCTACCAGGCGATCCTGGCCGCGCTCTATCGCTTGCGCGCCCAGAACCAGACCTGGCGGCGCTATCGCCTGATCCTGGTCGCCGAGAACAAGTCGCTGGCGCAGCGCTACGGCATCGACGGCTCGCTCGCCGATTTCGGCGCCCAGAGCTGCAAGCCGTTCGCCGAGCTGTTGGAAGAGATCATCGAGCTGGTCCAGGTCGAGGCGGCGCGCTGGGGGTGCCTGGCCGAGGTCGAGAACGCCAGGCGGATCATCCGCTGCGGCACCAGCGCCGACCGGCAGCGCGGCGTCTACACCAAGGCGCGCGCCGACGGCGCCGACGAGCTGGAAGCGGCCCGCGCGGTGGTCGACTGGCTGATCGAGGAAAGCATCGCCAGTCCGGCCGACGAGGTGGTCCGGCCGGCCTGGCGCAATCAAAGGGATCTGCACGGTGCCAATGCCGCTGGACGAGCGCACGCGGACTGAGCTGGAGGCGGCTGCCTTCCGCCGCTTGCTCACCCATCTCCGCGAGCATGGCGAGGTCCAGAACATCGATCTGATGAACCTCGCCGGCTTCTGTCGCAACTGCTTGGCCAAATGGTACGGCGCGGCGGCCGAAGCGCAGGGCCATGCCATGTCCTATGACGAGGCGCGCGAGATCGTCTACGGCATGCCCTATGAGCGCTGGAAGGCGGAGCATCAGACTCCGGCCAGCGCGGCCCAGAAGGCCGCTTTTTCCGGGCGAACGCCCGACTAGCGCGCCTTTTGGTCTTGCCGCTCTCAACCTAGCCATGTTGGGCAGGCCGCG
>CADEGR010000221.1:0-2810 GCA_902826935.1 uncultured Alphaproteobacteria bacterium
TCGCGGCGCCCGTGCCGGTCCATGCGCGCTTCCAGAAGGCGGCGCAGATGGCCGAACTGCTCGGGCAGGTCCCAGCCGGCCAGCGGTGCGGCCTGATCGAGCGCGCCGGTCTTGTGCTCCAACAGCGCCAGGTAGTGCAGCGGGTCGAACACGAAGTCGGCCGGCTCGTAGGAGCGACGGTGGCGAGCGATCACCTTGCTGCCATGGCAGATCACCACCTCGTGCACGAAGCCCTTCACCAGCACGTCGCGATAGCCGTAGGCGGTCGGCACGGAGTAGTCGTTCCCACGATAGCGCACCAGGCTGGTCGAGCTCACCTTGGCGGCACGCGTCTCGCAGGCCTCGAACGGCGCCGCCGGCAGCGCACGAAGAGTGGCGACATCTCGCGCCAGCCGTCCGCCGATCGTCCCCCTGTGGCGCCCGGCATGGTCCGCCTGCCGACGCAGGCAACAGTCATGCAGGCGCCCATTCAATTCATCGAAGTCGGCGGCTCGCGGCAGCGGCACCATGAAGTTCCGCCTGGCCGAGACATGGCCGTCCAGGAAGGCCTCGGTCGTCTCCGCCGGATAGGCTTTGACAAAGCAGGCATCGGACTGGGGCAGATCAAAGCAGAAGAAGTGGATCTTGCGCTTCTTGCCGCCGATGATCGCGAGCGCCTCGCCGAAGTCGACCTGGGCATGGCCCGGCGGATGCAGCAGCGGCACGAACATCTCGCGGGTCCGGACCTGGGCATCCCGCACATAGTCCTTGACCGTCGTGTAGCCGCCCTCAAAGCCGTGCTCGTCGCGCAGGCGCTCGAAGATCCGCTTGGCCGTATGCTGCTGCTTGCCATGCACCTGGAGATCATCCGCCAGGATCTGATCGATGATGCCTGTGAACGGATCAAGCTTCGGCCGATGCACCGGCTGTCGGCGCTGATAGCCTGGCGGCTCCGCATAGCGGCAGATCTTGCGCGCCGTCTCCCGTGATATCCCAAATTGTCTGGCTGCTTCGCGCCGGCTATGCCCCTCGATGAAAACGTACCGACGAACTGCGTTGTAGACCTCCACCGAATACATCTCCCGGCCCGACCTTCTCGTTCCAGAAAAGGCCAAGTCTTACCACTGGCACGGTTTTACACCGCCCCCGCAGTGGCACTGCGCCACCGCTCCAGTGGCCCACTTTTGCGCCGCCGCTTACAGCTAAATGCTGATTGCCGAGTGTCCATTCGGCCGCCAATATGGTGACAACGGGCATGCGGCGGCCTGGAACAAAGTAAGAACAAACGAGCTTGAGTCGCCGCCCGCGTCGGCCTATCGTCACTCGCTTCTGGAGTTCCAGGAGCGCTCCGGATGAGCAGGCTTGCGCCGACGCATCGCGAAGCCTTGCAGCGATAGGGCGGACCGGCTGAGGGAGAGGTACTGGGATCGAAACCTCTTCAGTTTCGCCCGGGCATACGCTACCGGTAGGCCTGCCAGACCTCCTTCGAGACCTTGCAGATATAGGTGTATTTGGGATTGACCATCTGGGTGCAGCGCGCTTCGGCGATCTGGGCCAGCAACAGGTAGGCGTCGGTTGCCGGCAAGCCGAGCTCGTCCTCCATCCAGTAGATCATCTCCTCGAAGGCGATGCGCATCGCGTCCTCGAGCGGCCGGGCGCAGCCCAGCGTGCAGTAGTGGGTGGGCGTCTCGATCCGGGGCCAGGTCATGCGCGCCGGTGCTGGGCCGAGCGTCAGGCGCACCCGCAGATCGGCCGCGATCTCGACCGCCCCCATGCCGACGCACTCGCCATCGCCTTGGATCGCGTGGCAGTCGCCGAGGAACAGATGGGCGCCCGCATGGTGCACCCGGAACATGACCGTGTTGCCGGGGGTGATCTCCTGCACGTCGAGATTGCCGCCATGGGGTCCGTTGTCGACGGTCAGGACCGCGCCATGGATCGGGGCCACGCCGGCGACGCCGATCATCGGCTTGACCGGCAGCTTGAGGCGCTCGTCCCAATGGACCAGCCCGTCCTTGACCTCGACCGCCTGGGTCTTGATGCCGAACTCCTTGTGCCGCACCCAGTCGGGGAAAATGCCGATTCCGGGCCAGAGCGAGCTGTAGCCCAGGCTGTCCAGCTGCATGTCCAGGATTTCGACGCTCAGCATGTCGCCGGGCTGGGCGCCTTGCACCTCGATCGGGCCGGTGGCGCCGTTGACGAAAGGCAATGTCACGTCCTGCGGCGTCAGCTGCTGGCCGGCATGGGTGAGCACGCCGTCATTGATATTGATGGCGCATTGCACGGTGAACTCGGTGCCGGGCTCGACCCGGGCAACGAACTGGTCCTGGGCCGACAGGGCGTATTTGATGTTGCCGTGCTTGGTGACGGTTTGGCTGGTCACGCGACGACCTCCTTGGTGGCCATGGCCGGCCGTGCCGGCGGTAGCTTCTAGCGTTCGCGGCGCCAGGGCATCAGCAGCTTCTCCAGCTCGCCGACCAGATAGGCGAGCAATAGCGCCAAAGCGATGGTCGCGACCAGAGCCGCGAAGACCTTCGGAATGATGTAGAGGCTGCCGGCCTTGAAGATGGCATGGCCCAGGCCTT
The DNA here is from genome assembly GCA_902826935.1 of uncultured Alphaproteobacteria bacterium. Lineage (GTDB taxonomy): Bacteria > Pseudomonadota > Alphaproteobacteria > Geminicoccales > Geminicoccaceae > CADEGR01. Next base: position 2,565 of record CADEGR010000221.1, read on the forward strand.
CCGAGGACGACATGAACTCGCCGATGATCGCGCCGATCAGGGCGAAGCCGACCGTGAGCTTGAGGCCGGCGAAGATGTCGGCGAGCGAGGCCGGCACCACCAGGCGGCGGAAGATCTGGCTCTTGCGGGCGCCCAGCGTGCGCATCAGGTTGATCTGGTCCGGATCGACGCTCATGGCGCCCTTGTAGGAGGTCACCAGGGCGACCACCACGACCGAGAGGGTCGACATGGCGACCTTCGAGGCCA
>CADEGR010000221.1:2910-4530 GCA_902826935.1 uncultured Alphaproteobacteria bacterium
AGGCCTAGCTGGGTCAGCACTCGCTGCGCCCGCGCCATCGCCTCACCACGCGGCACCTGCTTGACCTCGAGGCCGAGCATGACGTTGGCCAGCGCATCCCGCCAGGGGAACAAGAGGTCCTTCTGCAGCATGTAGCCGACGCCTTGCGGCATCCCCCGCAGGGGCGCGCCATGCCAGCGGACGTCGCCGCTGCTGGGTGGGATCAGGCCGCAGAGCACGTTCAGCAACGTGGTCTTCCCGCAGCCGGACGGGCCGACGATGCTCAAGATGCGGCCGGCAGCCAGCGTAAAGGACAGCTCGGCGATCACCGGCACGGCGACCCGTTCGCCGTCATAGTGCTTGGCAAGGTGCGCGGCAACGAGAGGGGGCGCCGCTGCGCCCACCTCCGTGGCCACAGCTCCGCCGTTGGTCATGCGCTCAGCCGTCCAGCTGCTTGACCGCCTTCTCCGCAAACGAGTTGTCGATGATCTGCTCGAACGGAATCGTGCCTTTGACGTTGCCAAGATAGATCTGCATGTCGATCAGATTCTTCCACTGATCTTCCTTGACCACCACCGACTGTGCCGGGATGAGATACTGTAGCTCGGCGTCGATCGCAGCGTCGACCACCTCGCCGGGCAGATCCGGGAACTCCTCGCGCGCCACCTTCTTGGCGAAGGCTGGGTCCTTGTAGGTCAGGCGGGAGGCTTCCTCGAACGAGGTCACCAGCGCCTGGACCATCTCCGGGTCGCGCTCCAGGGTCTGGGGCAGGACCATGATGCCGGTGTTGCAGAACGGGCCGACATAGGTCGAGAAGTCGAACACGACCTTGGCACCCTGCGCCACCGCCGAAGCGACGCTCGGCTGGTAGGCGATCGCCATGTCGGCTTGCCCCGCCAGCATCGCGCCGATCTCGGTGCCTGGGTTGACCTGCAGGATCTTGGTATCGACGTCGACCTTGAGCCCGGCATTCTCCAGCATGCGCTTGGCCACGCTGTAATTGGTGTTGGGCTCGGGCGAGGTGACGATGGTCAGGCCCTTGAACGCCTTTGGATCGGTGATCGGCTCCAGGTTCTTGGACACGCCGAAATAATGGGCGCGTTGCACCACGGTGCCGACGACCACGCCCGGGCCGCCAGCCTCCAGCGACATCTGCGCCATGGTCGCATCGCCGATCGCGAAATCCGCCGAGCCGCCGAGCACGGCCGCGAAGGTCTGGGTGTCGCCACCGGCGGCGGTGACGTTCATCTTCAGCCCGTGCTTCTCGAAGATGCCGGCGTGCATGCCGACATAGAGGTTGATGTAGCCGAGATTGTGGACCGCCTCGCTGAAGTTGACCTCCTTGAGGTCGGCGGCCACCGCCGGCGTGGCTGCGAGCAGACTGACCGCCACTGCCATGCCCCACCCTTGCCGGGCAACGCGTGATCTTATCGTCATTTGCTGTTCCCCCCTACGGGGACGCACCGTCAGCTCTCGCGCAAGATTCGATCGGCGCTCCCATCCCCAAGTTTGAGACTATGGCCAATGCCAGCAAGTTCAATGCCAGGCTTAAAATTTGGCTCGGAACTGGCGCGGGAGGGATGGCAAGATAGGTGAAGTCGGTCTGCCAGAGCTGGTTGGGCGCTGACGTCTTGTCCTTGA
>CADEGR010000222.1:0-2726 GCA_902826935.1 uncultured Alphaproteobacteria bacterium
TCGCTGCTCCCCTGGCTGTAGAACGACCAGGCAAACACCCGCCCAGCGCCCCGGTAATTGTCGGCAGCCAGATAGCTGCACCATTTTCGCACCAGCGTCGATTTGCCAACGCCGCCCCAGGCGACCAGCGCCACGACGTCGATAGTCGGCGACGCCCAGGCCTCGTCGAGCATCTGCAGCTCAGCCTCGCGGCCGATCAGCTCGTATCCAGTCTCCGGCAGGCGTTCGAGGTCCACAAACTCCGGTGCCAGCGGCGGCCATTCCGATACTGGCGCCTCGCGGGGAGCCAGATTGAGGGTGTTGCCGTTGCCGATGAGCTGAACGACGAGGTTGCGATCGCCCTGGACGGATGTCTGCAGCGCGGCTGCGGCAATGGCTTGATCCGTGGGCGCTGCCGCCGGGGTCTTCTGCAGCGCCTCGAGGAAATCACAGATGGTATCCACAACCTCGACGAACATGCGCGCGCGGCGGGTCGGCTTCAGCTCCATCGCGGCCAGGCCGTCGCGCGGCAGCATCTGGATCGCCTTGAGCCAGGCAACCCGATGCCAGGCGCATGGGCGCATCAGGAGCGGCACCACCAGCATGCCTTCGCGCCGCCGGCGCTCCAGCAGCGGCGGCACCTCCTCTTGCAGGCAGAACCTCGAACTCAGGAAATGCTCAGAGACCAGCAGGATCGCGACGGGGCAATGCGCGAGCTGCTCGCTGATCGCGTCGAACCAGTCCTCACCGACGCCAATCTGCCGGTCGTCCCAATAGTGAAAGACGCCGAGATGTTGGAGGACGCTCAGCTGCGGTAGCAGCTCATCCTTGAGCGCTTCGTCTTTATGGCTATAGCTGATGAAAACCGATGGTTGGGCCATGGGACCAAATAGTGATCAAGCGCATGCGAGCGAAAGTCAAATCCGCCGGCAGCAAGCCACAAAGCAGCAGTCAGGGCAAGAAGCACAGACGGCGCCCGCGCCCGCAGCACCGGAGACCACCCCATGCACGCCATGATCCTCGAACGCGCCGGCACGCCCTTGCGGCTGGTCGAGCGGGCGGCGCCGGTGCCTGGGCCGGGCCAGGTGCTGGTCGAGGTCGCGGCCTGCGGGGTCTGCCGGACCGATCTGCATGTGGTCGATGGCGAGCTGGCCGAGCCGAAGCTGCCGCTGGTGCCGGGCCATGAGATCGTGGGCCGGGTGGCGGCGCTGGGCGAGGGCGGCGCGGCGCTGCGGCTGGGCCAGCGGGTCGGCGTGCCGTGGCTCGGCTGGAGCTGCGGCGTCTGCCGCTACTGCGCCAGCGGCCGCGAGAACCTGTGCGACCGGGCGCGCTTCACCGGCTACAGCCTGGATGGCGGCTATGCCGACCATGCCCTGGCCGATGCCCGCTACGTCTTCCCGCTGCCGGACGGCTATGGCGACGCCGAAGCCGCCCCCTTGCTCTGCGCCGGGCTGATCGGCTACCGCACGCTCGCCATGGCCGGCGACGCGGAGCGGCTCGGCATCTACGGCTTCGGCGCGGCCGCCCATATCGTGGCGCAGGTGGCGCGCCACCAGGGCCGCCGCGTGTTCGCCTTCACCCGGCCGGGCGATGGCGCGGCGCAAGAATTCGCCCTGGCGCAAGGGGCGGCCTGGGCCGGCGGATCGGACCAGGCGCCGCCGGAGGAGCTGGACGCCGCACTGCTATTCGCGCCGGTCGGCGCCCTGGTGCCGGCGGCGCTGAAGGCGGTCGCCAAGGGCGGCGTGGTGGTCGCGGGCGGCATCCACATGAGCGCCATCCCAAGCTTTCCCTACGAGCTGCTCTGGGGCGAGCGGACCCTGCGCTCGGTCGCCAACCTGACCCGCCGGGATGCGGCCGAGTTCCTGGCGCTGGCCCCCAAGGTGCCGGTTCGGACAACGGTCCAGACCTACCCGCTGGCGGCCGCCAACCAGGCGCTGGCGGATCTCCGCGCGGGTCGCCTGCAAGGCGCTGCGGTGCTGCTGCCGAGCTATTCCAGCGCGTAGTCGCTGCAGGCGAGCTCGAACGCGGCCAGGCCTTCCTCGAGAAAGTCGCCGAGCAGCGGCGTGCCGAGCAGGTAGTCGACGGTATGCCGCTCGCGGACGTCGTCGATCTCGCCCATCACCTCGTCCCAGTCGTCGGCGGTGTAGTCGCCGCGGCCGATCCAGACCAGGGCCAGCATCTCCTTCAGGTCGTCGTCGCTCTGCGCCCGCAGGAAGTCGCGCAGCTCCTGCATGGTCGGATCGTCGGCATAGTCCTCGAGGATGCGCTCGATGTCGTCCTGATCGTCGCTCATCTCCTCGGGCGCCACCTTCACATCCAGCTCGCGCGCCTTCTGGATGACGTAGCAGACCTTCTCGGGGTTGATGCTCAGCATGGCGAGGGTCTCCGGTTGATCGGGAGAGGATGGTGCGCTCACGGCGCCAGGTCCAGGGCGCGGCGCGCCTGGGCCAGCAAGCCCGGGGTCGGGCCGCTGGCATCGAGGCGCTGCCAGGTCAAGGGGCCGGGATCGATCGCCTGCTGCCGGGCCAGCACCGCAAGCGTGGCATCCGAGGCGTCACCCTGGCGGCCGGCGACGCGCGCTGCCAGGACCGGTCCTGGCGCCGCCAGCCAGAAGCCCTGGAACGGCACGCCGGCCGCGTGCGCGACCCGCTCCAGCGCAGCGCGCTCGGCTGGCGCCAGATGGACCGCATCGACGATCACGCTGCGGCCGGCTTCGAGCAGGGTCCGGGCGCGCTGGCGGAGCTGGT
>CADEGR010000222.1:2826-4513 GCA_902826935.1 uncultured Alphaproteobacteria bacterium
AGGAGAACGATGTTGCCGAGATGCAGATCGCCGTGGCAGCGCCGGACCATGCCCGCCCGGCCGCGCGCCTCGAGCAGCGGCCCCTTGGCCGCCAGCAGCGCGTCCGTGCGCGCCGTGATGCTGGCGATCTGCTCGGCCCGGCCGAGACCTGCGGCGAGGCCGGCCAGATCGGCAGCGTTGCCGCGCACCACCGCGGCCATGCCGGCTTTGCCGTTCTGCTCGGGATGCGGCTCGGCGCGCGCGTGGAACTCGGCGATCGCGGCAGCCAGGCGTTCAATCAAAGCCGCGTCGATCCGCGCCTCCACCGCCAGCCGGTCGAGCAGCGCTGCCTGATCGAAGCGCGCCATCTCGAGCAGCCAGTCCTGGACCTCGCCGTCGCCCGCCAGCGCGAAGCCGCCTTGCGGCGCCGCAGTGATCGGCAGGACCCGCCGATAAAGCTCGGGCGCCGTGCGCCGGTTGAGGCGCAGCTCCGCGGCCAGGGCGGCGTGCCGCGCCTCGAGCGTCCGGAAGTCGAGAAAGCTGTAGGCCACGGCACGCTTCAGCTTGAAGGCCCGCGCGCCGATCAGGAAGATCGCGGCGGCGTGGGTGTCGATCCGCTGGACCGCCTGGTCCGCCGGCGCGCCATAGGCGGCTGGCGTCATCAGCCAGTCGAGCAGCGCCGCCTGGGCGTCGGGGCAGGGCGCCTGGGCCATCCGCTCAATGCGCCAGCAGCACCGCCAGATCCGGCTGGTTCAGCATATGCCGCGTGACGCCGCCGAAGATCAGCTCGCGCACCCGGGAATGGCCGTAGCCGCCCATCACCAGCAGATCGGCGCCATGCGCCCGGGCCGCGGCCTGCAGGGCCGGGCCGAGGTTGGCGCCGGCGTCTGGCAGCTGGACCGCGCTCGGGTGCAGGCCATGCCAGCGCAGATAGTCGCACAAGCGCTCGGGCGAGGTCGCCGCGGCCTCGCCTTGCGGCGCGGTCAGCACCTGGACCGCCTTGGCCTGGCGCAGCAAGGGCAATGCAGCCGCCACGGCGCGGGCTGCTTCCAGGCTGCCGCTCCAGGCGATCGCGATCCGCTCGAGCGGCGCCTCGCCCAGACGCTGGGTCGCGAGCAGCAACGGACGGCCGGTGTTGAACAGCATCGCCTCCAGGATCTGCTGCCGATCGAGATCATCGCGCTCGGCCCGGAGCAGCACGATCAGGTCGGCCAGCCGGCCATGGTCGAGCGCCAAGGCGGCGGCCGAGCCGGTGACCTCCAGCCAGCGCAGGCTCGGCTCGGAGTCGGCGCGAGCACCGGGCTCGGCGGCCTCGACCAGACTAGCGGCGCTCAGGCAGGCGTCATAGGCCGCGCGCGCGACCTTGCGGCGGGCATCCCAGGTCTCGGTCGCCGCCTGGATGACCGAATCAATCAGCTCCGGCGACATGCCCTCGCCCAGGATCGGCATCAGCTCGCCCGGCTCGGGCCGGAGGAAGACGGCATCGATATGGCCGTGCCCGAGGCGCGCCAGCCGGCCGGCGGCGGCCAACGCGACCTGATCGCCGGCATCGCCGGCCAGCGGCACCAGGATGACCCGCATGATCCGTCCTCCATCCGACCCAAACCACCATCCTATCGGCCAGAGGTCGTGCCGTGTTGACGTACGTCAAGCCTGGGCCGGCCCTTTGGCTGGTCGGTTGGCGTGGGCGGATGATGTTACGGGCGCG
>CADEGR010000223.1 GCA_902826935.1 uncultured Alphaproteobacteria bacterium
GTCGACCAGCGCCTGCGGCCGGCCGACCAGCCGGTTGAACAGGGTCGATTTGCCGACATTCGGGCGGCCGACGATCGCGACGGTCAGGGACATCGGGGCTCAGCGATAGGCCAGCAGCTCGGCCGTCTCGGTCAGGAAATAGATCGTCCGATTGGCGACCACCGGCGGCGTCGCGACCGGGGCGGGCAGGGACAGGCGGCTCAGGATCTGGCCATTATAGGGTGACATCGCGACCGCCTCGCCCTTGGAGCTGCCGAGCAGCAGACGATCCCCGACCAGGACCGGGCCGGACCAGGTGGTGGGCGCGGCCCCGCTCGCCAGCTTGGTCTCCTTGAGCGTCGGGCTGACCCAGCGGATCCGGCCGCTCGACTTGACGATGCAGGCGATCTCGTCGCGATCGGTCAGGACATAGAGGAAATCGCCGGCCAGCCACGGCGTCTGGGTGGTGGTCAGATCGATGTCCCAGGCGCGCACGCCGCGCTGCATGTCGAGCGCCGCCAGCTGGCCGCCATAGCCGCCGACATAGACCAGATCGCCATCGATCACCGGATCGCCGTCGATGTCGTTGATCTGGGCCAAGGCCTCGGTCCGGCGCGGCCGCTGCAGGGTGTCGTTCCAGAGCGGCCGGCCGCTGTCGATCCGCAGCGCGAACACCTCGGAGGAGGAATAGGGCACGACCGCGATGCCGCGGTCGACCGCAGCGCTGGGCCCGCCCAGCACGCCAGCGCTCTCGAACAGGCCGGCATGGCGCCAGACTGGCTGGCCGCTGCCGGCCGAGAGGCCATAGACCTGATTGTCGGCGGTGATCACCAGGACGATGCCATCGGCGATGGTCGGGGCCGAGCGCAGCGGCACCGCCAGCGACTGGCGCCAGCGCTCGACGCCGCGCTCGGCGTCCAGGCCGACCACGGTGCCGGAGCTCAAGGTCGCGACCAGGAGGCCGTTGCCGAAGCTCAGCCCGCCGCCGATGATGCCGTCCTCGAGGCCAGCGCTCTCCGGCGTGAAGCGCCACAGCTCGTTGCCGTCGTTGGCATCGAGCGCCACGACCGCGCCGAAGGCGTCCATCGCGTAGACCTTGCCGCCGACCACCAGCGGCTGGGGCAGCAGCTGGCTCATCTTGGTCGAGCCGCCGCCGATCCGGACGCTCCAGGCGAGGTTCAGCTGGTCGGCCGCGGCCAGATGCTGCATGGCGTGGGTCGGCGTGCCACCATGCTGTGGCCAGTCGGCATTGACCGCCGGCGCCGGCAGCCGGATCGGCAGGTCGCTCAGGCTCGGATCGGCGGTCAGCTGGCGATCGAGCAGCAGGACCGAGGTCCGCTTGCCCGGCAAAGGCGGCCCTTCGTCGCTGCCCAGCCAGCTATCGCCGCCGCAGCCGGCCAGGAGCAAGGGCACGGCCAGCAGCCAAGGCCAGGTGCTGCGCATCAATTGGTGGCCTGGCCAGCCGGCACGCCCGCATCGGCGGCCGGCACCGCCGGGTTGGCGCTGGTCGCGGCCGGGGCGGGCGCATTGCCGGCTGCAGGCTTGGCCGGCTCCGTGCCGGCGCCGGGTGCCGGACCCAGGCTGGCCAGCAAGGTCGAGGCGCGCCGCGCCAGGGCTTGCGGCAGGTTCGGCTGGCCGGTCAGCTCGGCGAGCGTGCTGCGCGCCGCCGCGACGTCTTCCATCTTCAGCTGGGCCAGGGCCTTCAATTCGAGCGCGCTCTGCCGCCACGGGCCGTCGCTCGCCAGAATCGGCTCAAGCTCCCGCAGCATGGTCTGCGGATCAGTCTGGTCGAAGCGCTGCTGCAGGGCCATGAGCTTGGCCAGATCGGCGTAGGGCGCGGGCACGCCGCTGCCGGTCGCCAGGGCGGCGAGGCTCGCCGCGGCGGCCGCCGGGTCCTTGGCGGCGGCCTGCGCCTCGGCGGCGCGCAGCCGGGCCAGGACGCCAAAGCCGTCATGGGCGTCTTCGGCCAGCTCGGCAAACGCCTTGGCGGCTGCCGCGGGCTGGCCGGTGCGCAGCTGCTGCTCGGCCGCGGCATAGGCGCGGGCCTCGTCCAGCCGCTGGCTGGCGCGATATTCCCGCCAGCCCACGCCCAGGGCCGAGCCAACCACGATGGTCGCCGCGGCGGCGATCAGCCAGGTCCCGTAGCGCCGCCAGAGTTTCAACCATTGGTCCTGACGGACCGCCTCGTCGACCTCGCGGACGAACTCGTCGCCGCCGGTCGTGCTCCGTCCTCGCATGACCCGACCTTGTCCTGCCTGGGTGAGGTCCCGTAGGTATGGGACTGCCCGCCATTTGGCAAGGGCGGCGTGGTCGCCTGGAGAGGGCGCCTGCGCGCTCGTGACCTGCCTGGGGAGCCATCGCCATGCCCCGCCTGTTCGTGGCGCTGCCGCTGCCGGAGGACATCAAGCGCTCGCTGGCGCCGCTGCAGCGAGGCCTGGGCGACGTCCGCTGGCTGCTGCCCGAGCAGCAGCATCTAACGCTGCGGTTCATCGGCGAGCTGCATAATGGCGAGGCGAACGAGGTCGCTGACGCGCTGGCCCTGGTGCCGGGCGGGCCGTTCGAGCTGACCTTGCGCGGCATCGGCATGTTCCCGCCGCGGGGCGAGCCCAAGGTGCTCTGGGCCGGGGTCGCGAAGAGCCCGGAGCTGCACGGACTGCGGCGCCGGATCGACCGGGCTCTGCGCGAGGTCGGCCTGCCGCCCGACCCGCGCAAATACAGCCCCCATGTCACGCTGGCCCGGCTGCCCAGGCCGCCTGGCCAAGCCGGCCTGGCGACCTACCTGATGCGGCATAGCCTCTTTCGCAGCGAGCCGTTCGCGGTCAGCGGCTTTCATCTCTATTCCAGCCAGCTGCGCTCGGATGGCGCGGTCCATGCGCTGGAGGCGGCCTACGATCTGGTGCCGGGCATCGACGATGACGACGCGCCACCTGGCGGCTGGTGAGCTGACGGCGCTGCGCGCCGAGGTCGCCCGCTGCCGCGCCTGCGTCGACCTGCCGCTCGGCCCGCGGCCGATCGTCCAGATCGGCGCCCGGGCGCGCCTCTTGCTCGCGAGCCAGGCGCCTGGCCGCTTGGCGCATGGCTCCGGCCGGCCGTTCGACGATCCCTCCGGCGAGCGCCTGCGCGCCTGGCTCGGTCTCGATCGGGCAACCTTCTACGATCCCGACCAGGTCGCGATCCTGCCGACCGGCTTGTGCTATCCCGGCACTGGCAAGGGCGGCGACCTGCCGCCGGCACCCGCCTGCGCGCCCCGCTGGCACGGCCGGCTGCTGGCGGCCCTGCCGGCGATCCGCCTGACCGTCATGATCGGCCGCCACGCCTTGGCGCGCCATCGGCCGGATGCGGCGCGGGCGGGCCTGACCGCGGCCGTGCGCGACTTCGCGCGGTTCCTGCCCAGCCATTTCCCGCTGCCCCATCCGTCGCCGCGCAACCGGCCCTGGCAGCACCGCCATCCCTGGTTCGCGACCGACATCCTGCCGGCGCTCCAGGCCGAGGTCCGGCGCGTGCTGAATGCCGCACCGGGTGATGACGAGGCCTTGGGTTCGACCAGCGCTCTGCGCTAGAACCGGGCGCGGCAGGGCGGGACCACGGAGGCGGATCGGAGCATGGCCATGGATCGGCGACGCTGCTTGCGCCTGGCCTCGGCCGCAGCATTCGGGGCCGGGCTGGCCGGAAGCCGGCCAGGCTTGGCGGCGGTCACCTGCGAGCCGGGCTTCCTGCCGGAGGTCCAGGAATGCGAGGCCGGCCTGCAGACCAAGCTCGCCCACGTCGCCGCGGCGGCGAGCGGCGGCCAGCATCTCGATCAATGGTGCTGGGCCGCCAGCATTGAGATGGTGTTCCGCTACTATGGCTTCGTGGTCCCGCAGGAGATGGTGGTCAAGGAGACGTGGGGCGAGATCGTCAACCTGCCGGCCGAAGCGCGCACGATCATGGCCAACCTCAACCGCAGCTGGCGGGATGAGAAGGGGCGCAGCTTCCGGGTGACCGGCGATACTGCCAGTGCCAATCCGCTGACCGCGGTCGAGGATCTGACCCACGACATGCCGCTGATCCTGGGCACCCAGGGCCACGTCATGGTCCTGACCGCGGTGCGCTATCTGGAGGAGCCAGGCGGCGAGGTCGGCGAGGTCGTGCTGGCGACCGTGCGCGACCCCTGGCCGAACCGCGGCAAGCGCGATCTGAGCGCCGAAGAATGGTACGCCACCGACTTCCTGGCCCGGGTCCGGGTCTACCCGGAGTAAATGGCGCGCACCGGCGCGATCGGCGCCACCTGCTCCGTACTCACTAGGGATCGCGATTGGCGGCAAGGTGCTGGCGTAGCTTGGCATTTTCGGATTCGAGCTGCGCCAGGCGGTCGCGCAACGGGCGGACCGCCTCGGCGATGTCGCGCTCGTTGAAGCGCGGCGTGATGTGCTGCTGGCAATTCCA
>CADEGR010000224.1 GCA_902826935.1 uncultured Alphaproteobacteria bacterium
CCGTCGAGCCGGATCGGGCGGCCGTCAATGGCCCGATCCTGCTGCATGATTTCAGGGTGAGTGCCGGCCAAGCGCCGCCCACGCCGTTCTGCGCGCCCGATGCCGAGGGCCGGCGCTTGGGCTTTCCGGTGCCCGATGGCCAAGGCGGCTTCACGCTCGCCTGCACCAGCGGGGCGATCGGCAAATGCATCCGCTGGGGCTATCGGCCCTGGGACGAGCGGCCGGGCGGACCGCCGCTCGCGGCTCTGCATCAGGCTTGCGTCCACCTGGCGCGCGCCGATTACGGCGGCGACGGCCAGAGCTTCACCCAGGACGGCACCCTGATCGATCTTTACGACCGCTTCGGCATCCAACAGCCGGCCAACGCGCCGGGTCTCAGCTTCGAGGCCGCCTGGGGAAGCGCCGGTGCGCTCTGCGTCGCCCGGCCACGCCTGGCCGAGCGCATCTCGCTCGCGGCGCTGGCCGAGCGCTATCCCAAGCTGCAGGGGCGGCTCGGCCCGGCGGCCTGCACCGAGGCAGCCGCCCGGGCCGACCCGGCGGCGCTGCTCTTCAACCGCTCGCGCTAGGCGCATTGCGCCCTGGCATGGATCAGGATCCAGCTCTATATCGCACTCGCGGACGGCTGATTGGCGAGGGCCATGGCGGCAAGATCGAGCGAGGACGAGGTGAGCGTGACCCAGCCGCTGCTGCTGCATCGGGTCACGGCGGTGGCGCTGGTGGCGGCGTTCATCCTGATCGTGCTGGGCGCCTGGGTCCGGGCGACCAATTCCGGCCTGTCCTGTCCGGATTGGCCGACCTGCTACGGCCACTGGCTGCCGACGCCCGGCAGCATTCCGGCCGATGCCGGCTACAGCTACGGCCAGGTGATGCTGGAATGGTGGCACCGCCTGATCGCGGGCTTCGTGCTCGGGCCGCTGGTACTGGCGATCGCCGCCTTGTGCCTGGCCGCGCGCGACTATGGCCGGCGCCTGCCGCGCCATGGCCTGACCCTGCTCCTGCTCCTGGTGCTGCAGGCAGCGCTCGGCGGCTTAACGGTGCTCGATCGCAACAGCCCCTGGTCGGTCGCCCTGCATCTGACCACCGCGCTGTTCCTGTTCAGCGTGCTGTGGCTGATCTACGAGCGCAGCAGCGGCCGGGACGATGCGCCGGCGGCGCGGCCGCTGCGCAGCCTGGCGGTGGTGACCTGGTTCCTGGCGCTCGCGACCATGGCGAGTGCGGCGATGACCGCGAAGAGCGGCGCCTCGCTGGCCTGCGCCACCTGGCCGCTCTGCGATGGCACGCTGCTGCCGGACATGGGCGATCCCTTGATCCGGCTGCATATGAGCCACCGTTGGCTCGCGGCCGGCACCTGCCTGGGCGTGATCGGGCTGGTGATCGGCACGCGCGCCCAGCTGGCCCATAGCCGCCTCGCGGCCGGCGCCCTGCTCGCGATCGTGCTCCAGGTCATGCTGGGTGCGGCCGTGGTCCTGCTCGAGATCCCGACCGGCCTGGCCGTGCTGCACCAGGCGTTGGGCGTGCTGACCTTTGCCCTGATCGCGCGGCTGATGTGGCGCACCCGCGGTCAGCGGCCGGCGCCATCCCGGCTGCCCGAGGCCAGGCGGGCCGGCCAGGCGCAGCCCCGTGCCGCTTAGCTGACGCCCCTCGAGAAGGATCCTGCCATGAGTGCCTATGCGCGCCTGGAGCGGCGCTTTGCCCGCATCGCCGACATCCAGGGCGCGCTCGCCGTGCTTAGCTGGGATCGCGAGGCGATGATGCCCGCCGGCGGGGCCGAGGCGCGGGCCGAGCAGATGGCGACCTTGAGCGAGCTCGCGCATGATGGCCTGATCGCCGCCGACACCGGCGATCTCCTGGCCGCGGCCGAGGCCGAGGCGAGCGGTCTGAATCCCTGGCAATCCGCCAATCTGCGCGAGATGCAGCGCGAGCATCGCCGCGCGACCGCGGTCGATCCGGCGCTGGTCGGCGCCATGGCGCGCGCCACCAGCAAGGCGGTCATGGTCTGGCGGGACGCCCGGCCGGCGGCGGACTTCAAGGCGCTGGCGCCGGCGCTGGCCGAGGTGCTCCGGCTGACCGGCGAGCAGGCGAGCGCCCTCGGCAGCGCCCTCGAGCTGGCGCCGTACGATGCCCTGCTCGACGGCTACGAGCCCGGCCTGCGCGGCGCCGAGGTCGATGCCATCTTGTTGCCGCTCGCGGACTTCCTGCCGGATTTTTTGGCCGAGGTCGAGCAGGCGCAGGCCCCGGCGCGGCCGCGGCCGGGCCCGTTCCCGGTGGCGCAGCAGCAAGCGCTCGGGCGCCTGCTGATGGCGCGGCTCGGCTTCGACTTCAGCCATGGCCGGCTGGACGAGAGCGCCCATCCGTTCTGCGGCGGGATCGCGGATGATGTCCGGATCACCGCCCGCTATGACGAGGCCGATGCCGCCTCGGGCCTGATGGCGATCCTGCACGAGACCGGCCATGCCCTCTACAGCGCCGGCCTGCCTAAGGACTGGCGGCGCCAGCCGGTCGGCCAAGACCGCGGCATGGCGCTCCATGAGAGCCAGTCGCTCCTGATCGAGATGCAGGTCTGCCGCTCACGGCCGTTCATGACCTACCTGGCGCCCTTGCTGCGCCAGCATTTCGGCGCGACCGGGGCCGACTTCGCGCCGGACGCGCTGTACCGCCAGGCGATCCGGGTCGAGCGCGGCTTTATCCGGGTCGATGCCGACGAGGTGACCTATCCCTTGCATGTCGTGCTGCGCTACCGGCTGGAGCGGGCGCTGCTGGCGGGCGATCTCGCGGTCGCCGACCTGCCGGGCGCCTGGCGGGACGGCATGCAGGAGCTCTTGGGCATCACCCCGCCGGACGACCGGCTGGGCTGCCTGCAGGACATCCACTGGCCGATCGGCGCCATCGGCTACTTCCCCTGCTACACGCTGGGCGCGGTGCTGGCCGCCCAGCTGTTCCAGGCGGCGACCGCGGCGGAGCCAGCCATCCTGCCCGGCATCGAGCAGGGCGATTTCGCGCCGCTGCTCGGCTGGCTGCGCCGCTCGGTGCATGGCCATGGCTCGCGCTACGAGCTGCCCGAGCTGGTCCGCCTGGCGACCGGCCAGGAGCTCGCTTTGCAGCCGTTCCTCGATCATCTACAAGCTCGCTACCTGAGCTAGCCGGGCAGGGCTGCGGCCAAGGGAGCGACGATCGGGATGCGCTATGTCAGCACGCGCGGCGAGGTGCCGGCCTGCGGCTTCGAGGACGCGCTGTTTGCCGGGCTGGCGGCCGATGGCGGGCTGTTCGTGCCGGCGCATTGGCCGCGCTTCGACCGGGAGGCGCTGGCCACGCTGCAGGGGCAAAGCTACCAGCAGGTGGCCCTGGCCGTGCTCCGCCCCTATGTCGGCGACGCGCTGACCCGGGATCAGCTGGCAGCGATGATCGATGCGGCCTATGCCGGCTTCGGCCACGCCGCGATCGCGCCGCTCCGCCAGCTTGCCGCCAATGACTGGCTGCTCGAGCTGTTCCACGGGCCCACGCTCGCCTTCAAGGACGTCGCGCTGCAGCTCCTGGGCCGGCTGTTCGAGCATTTCCTGCAGGCGCGCGAGCGCGCGATCACGATCGTCGGCGCCACCTCGGGCGATACCGGCTCGGCCGCGATCAACGCCTGCGCCGGGCGTGAGCGGATGCGGATCGTGATCCTGCACCCGGCGGGGCGGGTGTCCGACGTCCAGCGCAGGCAGATGACCACGGTCACGGCAGCCAACGTCCACAATGTCGCGATCGAGGGCAGCTTCGACGATTGCCAGGCGCTGGTGAAGGCGCTGTTCGGCGATGCCGCCTTTCGCGAGCGCCAGAACCTGGCGGCGGTCAACTCGATCAACTGGGGCCGGATCATGGCCCAGATCGTCTACTACGTGACCGCAGCGCTGGCCTTGGGCGGGCCCTGGCGGCAGATCGCGTTTGCCGTGCCGACCGGCAATTTCGGCGACGTCTATGCTGGCTACGCGGCAGCGAAGATGGGGCTGCCGATCGCCCAGCTGATCGTCGCCACCAACCAGAACGACATCCTGGCGCGCTGCATCCAGACCGGTGCCTATCGTGCCGGCACGGTCATGCCGAGCATCAGCCCGAGCATGGACATCCAGGTCGCCAGCAACTTCGAGCGGCTGCTCTACGATCTCTACGACCAGGACGGCACGGCGGTCGCGACCCTGATGAACGAGTTCGCCAGGATCCGCGCCTGCACGCTCACGCCCGATGCCCATGGCCGCTTATGCGAGCAGTTCGCGGCTGCCCGGGTCGACGAGGCGGCGACCGCGGCCGAGCTGGCCGCCAGCTTCCGCGCCACCGGCCAGCTGATCGATCCGCATACCGCGGTCGGCCTGCATGCCGGGCGATTGTGCCGCACCGATCCGACGGTGCCGCTGGTG
>CADEGR010000225.1 GCA_902826935.1 uncultured Alphaproteobacteria bacterium
GGCATGCAGGCTGGCCTCCCTCAACAGCCCAGATTTTGGATCACATCGTAAATCAGAAGGGAATCCCTAACGATTCCATAAGGTTAGAATTTGCTCTAGGTTCAAAGGCAGGCCAAGGATATCGGTGACGAGATGGCGCTGGCGGCCGTTGATCTTCTTGCGGGCATCATAGCCTCGCAACCTGCCGGATTCCGCGATTTTCACGCTCTGGCTGTCGACCATGCCCGCCGTCGACGACGCTTCCTTGCCGGTCTGCTCGCGTGCATCCATCAGCAAGATCATCCAGATCCGGTGCCAGATGCCGTCTCGCCAGAAGCGCCGGAAATAGCCGTAGACCGTGCTGCGCGGCGCAAACTCCCGTGGCAGCCGCCGCCACGGGCAGCCGGTCCGCACGAGATACAAGATCGCATTGAGCACCTCGCGCAAATCGGTCGTTCGCCGCCTTCCACCAGGTCGCGCTGACGGCAGCAGCGGCGCAATCAAGGCAAACTCCGCATCAGTCACGTCACTTGATCGATGTCGTTCAATTTCGCCGAGCCAATGAGCGTGTACATCACAGCGGCCCGTTCACCACCACGATCGGAGCCGGCAAACAGCCATGAGCGTCTGCCGAGCGCGACGCCGCGCAGCGCCCGTTCGGCCGCATTGTTCGTGAGGCAGATCCGGCCGTCCTCGAGGAACGCGGTGAACATCGCCCAGCGCTTGAGCATGTAGTCCATGGCGCCGGCGACCGCGGCATGCCGGGACAGCTTGGCGCGCTCCTCGCGCAGCCAGGCTTCGAGCTCGGCGACCAAGGGCGCGCTATGCTCGCGGCGAGCCGCCAGGCGCTGCTCGATGCTCTGGCCGTTGATCGCCCGCTCGATATCGAACAGGGCGTCGATCCGCCTGACCGCCACCAGCGCCATCAGCGAGATCACCACCGGCTGCCGGCTTCTGGCCTGCCCGGCGAGATCGGCCAGCTCGAAGAACTTCCGCCGGCAATGCGCCCAGCACAGCGCCGGCGTGATCTGGGTCAGATGACGGTCAGGATCGAACAGCCGGTTGAAGCCGGCATAGGCATCCGCCTGCAGCACCCCGGCAAAGCCAGCCAGATGGCTGGCCGGGTTCGTGCCTTTGCGATCGCGCGAGTAGCGGACCATGACCGCCGACGGATCCTGGCCGCACATGGGCCTCGATCAACTGCGCCAGCGGCCGCAAGGCGAAGGCGCAAGCCCCGACCAGATCGGCGAGCGTCGACAAGGACAGATCGACGCCCTCCCGAGCATAGCGCTCGCTCTGGCGGTTGAGCGGCTGGTGGCAGCCATATTTCTCGAACAGGATCATCGCCAGCAGGCTCGGGCCGGTAAAGCCGCGCGGAATCGCATGGAAGTGCACTAGTGCACTGACGCATTCACAGGATTCACAATGCTACTGAGATGTGCGATGCCGTTGGCATGTCTCAGGAAGTCTGTCCCCTCGTTTCGGCTGATGACCGCTTTCGCCTTGAAGCGATCGTCGTCGATCGCAATCGCAGCCAAAAACATGTGGCGCGCGCTCGGATCATCCTTTGGTCGGCAGAGCGCTTGAACGTCGCCGAGATCGCGCGCAGGAGCGAGATCAGCCGGCCGGCGGTCTGGCGCTGGCAGCGGCGGTTCGTCGACGCCGGCGTTGACGGCTTGCTCTTCGATGCGACCCGTAAGCCCGGCAAAGCGCCGGTCGCCAAGACGGTCGTGCAGCGCATCGTGACGCTGACCTGCGGCGAGCCACCGGGCGAAGCGACCCACTGGACCGGTCGCGCCATGGCCAAGGCCGCGGGCGTTTCGCTGCGCACGGTTCAGCGGATCTGGCAGGCGCACAAGCTCCAGCCGCATCGGATCAGGACCTTCAAGCGCTCGCGTGATCCCGCTTTCGCCACCAAGCTCGAGGACATCGTCGGGCTCTACATGGCGCCGCCCGCCCACGCGCTCGTCCTCTCGATCGACGAGAAGTCCCAAATCCAAGCCCTCGACCGCACCCAGCCCGGCCTGCCGCTCAAGCCCGGCAAGGCCGGAACCATGACCCATGACTATGTCCGTCACGGCACGACCACCCTGTTCGCCGCCCTCAACGTCCTCGACGGCACGGTGCTCGGCCAATGCATGCAGCGCCATCGGCATCAGGAATTCATCCGTTTCCTCAACGCCATCGAGCGCGCCGTGCCCGCCGGCAAGGTGATCCACGTGATCCTCGACAACTACGCCGCCCACAAGCACGAGAAGGTCCGCCAATGGCTGGCCCGACATCCGCGCTGGGTCTTCCACTTCACGCCGACATCGGGCTCCTGGCTGAACGCCGTCGAGACCTTCTTCTCGGCACTCACCCGCAAAAGGCTCAAGCGCGGCGTCTTCCGGTCGATCGTCGACCTGCAGGCCGCCATCAATCGCTATCTCGATGAGCACAACGCCGAATCCAAGCCGTTCATCTGGACAAAACCTGCCAGCAAGATCATCGAGAAACTGAATCCTGTGAATGCGTCAGTGCACTAGGTGAACTGGCAATCGGAACTCTTTAACGAGCCAACCATACGCTTTGAGGATCGTAGGATGGTCGAGCGGCAGCGGGCGTCCGTCATCATCGAAACGGCGCAAAAGGCCAAGGAGCCTATCGGCAATCGATCTCTCGAGATTTGGCCATATCCCCAAGGTTTCGAGCTCGAGCGCCAGCGCGAGCGGCAGTGCCCAGGCAAAGCTCGATGCCGCGACGCTATTCTCTTCGACGAGGATGCCTTCATTGTCGATCAGCACAGCGGCGATGGCCGCTTTGCCACTAGCCTGCATGTTTCGCTCGCCATCATCGCCGAACGCGTTGTTCAACGCCTCGGCAGCGCCTGCCATTAAGATCGAACCAAGAATGACCTGATAGTATAGTCGTCGATCTGGAGGAGAACGTTCGCCAAGGCTCCAAGGAACTAAGCTGCCGGCGGCAAGGTTGGCGACACATTTGCGGTCGCCGCCGGCGAGATCTTCGTTGCGTCGGTATATTTGCGGCGAAAGGGCCTCAAGCGCAGTCCATGCAGCAAATATGCTAGCCGGTTCGTTGCGCGCCCTGGTCGGCGAGCCCGAAGTCTCGTTCTCGAAGTCTTTATTCGGCACGATTGCGCCGCTGGACCAGATCAGTAGCGTCATCCAAATCGATGCTGCCGCTAGGCGCCTGCGGCTCAATGTCGCTGCATTGCCTCATCTTTATGCCTATGATGATTTGAACGATATGCCTTTCTACCACTGATAGTGTAGGCTGTCGCAAATTATATGAAAAGTATGTTTTGGACAGCCCCATCATCAATTGGCGCGGCTCGATCTCGCCTCCAACATGTTGAATTGTAGATGTCGGGTCGGCGGTGGCACACTCGATGCGCAAGCCCCATGCAGACCGGTGTTGCTAGAGGAGCCCGTCTTGCCTCTCCATTTCGAACCTGCCGAGTTCCACGGCCGGCTTGACCGCACGCTTGCTGCCATGGCCGAGCGCGGGCTCGATGGCCTCCTGATGTTCAAGCAGGAGAGCATGTACTGGCTGACCGGCTACGACACCTTCGGCTACTGCTTCTTCCAGTGCCTGGTGCTGCGCGCGGACGGCGCGATGGTGCTGCTGACCCGGGCGCCGGATCTGCGGCAGGCGGAGCAGACCTCGACCATTCGGGACATCCGGATCTGGGTCGATCGGGCGGGCGGCGATCCGGCGGTCGAGCTGCGCGATCTGCTGGCGGGGCAGGGGCTGGCCGGCCAGCGGCTGGGCGTCGAGTATGACAGCCACGGCCTGACCGCGGCCAATGGCCGGCGGCTCGACGCGGCGCTGGCGGGCTTTGCCCGGACCGCGGACGCCTCGGATCTGATCGCCGCGTTGCGGCTGGTCAAGTCGCCGGCCGAGCTGGGCTATGTCCGGCGGGCGGCCGAGCTCGCGGATGCGGCGCTGGCGGCGGCGATCGCCGAGACCCGGCCGGGCGCCGACGAGGGCGCCATCCTGGCGGCGATGCATGGCGAGATCTTTCGTGGCGGCGGCGACTATCCGGGCAATCCATTCATCATCGGCTCCGGGCCGCAGGCGCTGCTCTGCCGGTACTATACCGGCCGGCGCCGGCTCGATGCCGAGGACCAGCTGACCCTGGAGTTCGCCGGCGTCTACCGGCAGTACCATGCCTGCCTGATGCGCACGCTGCTGGTCGGCCGGGCGAGCGAACGTCACGTGGCGATGCAGGCCGCCTGCGCCGAAGCGCTCGCGGCCTGCGAGGTGGCGCTGCGGCCGGGCGCAACCATGGGGGCGGTGTTCGATGCCCATGCCACGGTCATGGACGGCCACGGCATGCGCGCCCATCGGCTGAACGCCTGCGGCTACGCCCTGGGCGCGACCTAT
>CADEGR010000226.1 GCA_902826935.1 uncultured Alphaproteobacteria bacterium
CCGAAGCTGCCGGCTGCCGTCCCAGGCGGAGTTTGCCATTGATCGGAAACTCCATCGTGCAAACTAAGCCTTCCTTACGATAGTCAAGGTGGACCGATCCTTCCAGCTCCCAGGCAACGCCTTTCTTGAGCATGGTCGTCCCGAACCCCTTCCGGGCGGGTTCGCCGACCCACGGCCCGCCATGCTCGAGCCAGTCGAGGATCAGCCTGCGTCCACCATCGTTAGCCGCCACCACGCGCCATCGCAGCCGCACCGTGCCTCGCGGCGCCGATAAGGCGCCATGCTTGAGCGCGTTGGTCCCCAGCTCGTTGAGCACCATCGCCAAGGTGATCGTGGCATTGGCTGACAGGTCGATCGGCGGCCCATCGATCACGATTTGCTGGCTGGTGCCCTCGACCAGGCTTTGCAGCGTCTCCTCGGCCAGCTCGCGCAAGGCGGCACCCTGCCAATTGCGCTCGGTCAGCAGGCGGTGGGCGCGCGCTAGCGCCTGCAGCCGCTGCTCGAACGCCGGGACGAACTCGGCCGGGCTGGCGGCGCTGCGCTGGGTTTGATCGGCGATCGATTGGACTACCGCCAGCATGTTCTTGACCCGATGGTTGAGCTCGCCGATCAGCAGCTCCTGCGACTGGGCCCACTGGCGCTGCTCGGTCACGTCGCGCACCAGCCCGGCGCTGCGCCGCGGCTGGCCGACCCGTCCGACCTGGACGGCACCGGTCCCGTGGATGAACCGCACCTCGCCTTGCGGCAGGACGATCCGGTATTCCTGATCGAACGTGCCGCCGACGCGCTGGATTTCCTGGAGCTCCGCCTCAACCGTCGCGCGATCCTCGGGGTGGATCCGGGCGAACCAGGCGGCGACCGTCGTGTCGCGCTCCGCGAGGCCGATCAGCTCGCGGCCCCTCGCATCCCACTGGGCGCTGCCAGTCGCCAAATCCCAGGTGCCCCTGCATGAGGACCGCCGCATGCGGCCCTTCCGCCCGCTCCGGCACCCGCGAGAGATGCAGCTCGAACCAGCGCTCGAGCGGCTGGACGAACAGCTCATGCCGCTGCGGCTCGCTGGTCTCGGCGACGCTTCCGGCGAGCTGCCACCAAAGCGGCTCGAAGCCGGTCACGACCTGGCTGAGCCGCCGGTCCTTGACCGCTGCCTTGAGCATCGTCTCGGCGGTCGGATTGGCATCGATGACACGCCAATCGATCGGCTGGCTAGCGGGGTTGCGGACGACATCGACGATCAAGCAGCCCTCGTCGATCGATTCGAACAGGGTCCGGTAGCGCCCCTCGCTGGCCCGCAAGCGGTCGGCCGAGCGGCGCAGATCCGTGACCTCCACGAAGCTGACCACGATGCCATCGATCCGGTCCTCGATCGTGCGGTAGGGCCGCATCCGAACCATCAGCCAGCGGCCATCGGGCACCGCGACCTCGCGCTCGAGCGGCACCAGCTCGCGCAGCACGGTCGTGGCGTCGGCCGCGAGGCCATCATAGTCGAGATTGTGAGTGAAGTGGGTGATGGTCCGGCCGAGATCGCCATCGGTGATATTGAACAGCTCCGACACCGTCGGCGTGAACAGCTTGATCCTCAGTTCCGGGTCAAGAAACAGCGTGCCAACGTCGGTCGAAGCGATCAGGTTGCGCAGGTCGCTATGGGCCGAGGAAATGCTCTCCAGCTTGCTCTTCAGCTCGGCGTTGACGGTGCGCAGTTCCTCGTTGATCGACTGCAGCTCCTCCTTGGAGGTCTCCAGCTCCTCCGGGGTCGAGCGATACTCCTCGTTCATCGACTGGAGCTCTTCGTTCGCGGCACGCAGCTCCTGGACCGCCAGATCATGGTCGGCGCTGAGGTCGCCCAGCCGGGTCTGCGCGACCCGCAGCTCCTCGTACAGCCGCCGGACCTCTTCGCTGCGCTCGCCGTGGTCCCTGCGCTCCGCCTCATCGAGGGCTTCGGCCGGTCCGCCGTCCAGGAAGAACACCAGCGCCTGCGCCGGCAGGCCCTGGTCACTCGCGATCGGTGCGATATGCAGGACGATCCGCCGCGACGTGCCGTCGAAGGCCACGATCACTGGCAGCGTCAGGCTCGCCTCGCCGTGCTCGAAAGCGCGGTGCAGGCTGGCCTGAAGATCGACCCGCACCTCCGGCCGGATCAGGCTTGGCAGCTCATCGCGAAATGGCCCTTCCGAGGGCTGCAGGAAGCGGCCGGCGCTGGGCGACAGATGCAGGACCTTGAAGGCGTCGTCCAACAAGACGCTGGGTGGCGCCAGCCGCTCCAGCGCGCTGGCATGCTGGCCAGTCGTGCCCAGCTCCCCGGCCAGCCGGGGCGGCCGAGGCCGCTCGCGCACCGCCGAGCGATGCTCCGGCGCAATCTGTGGCAGGAGCGGCAGCCGGCGCGACGCCACCGCCTTCGCCTGATACAGGCGGGCATCGCGATTGATCGGCCGGAACAGCTCGGCCGTGGCGTCGACGGTCTCGGCCGAGCCCAGGAACAGGTAGCCATCGGGCTTCAGCGCGTAGTGGAATAGTCCGCAGAGCTGCCGCTGCGCCTCGCGCTCCAGATAGATTAGGAAGTTGCGGCAGGTGATCAGGTCCAGGCGCAGGAAGGGCGGGTCCTTCAGCGCGCTATGGGTCGCGAACAGGACTAGCTCGCGAACCTCCTTGCGAACCCGGTACTGCTCGCCCTCCGCCACGAAGAAGCGGTGCAGGCGATCGTCGGCAATATCGGCCTCGATCGAGCGCGGATAGACGCCTTCGCGGGCGGTCGCGAGCGCCCCTTCGTCGAGGTCGGTTGCGAATATCAGCAGCGGCGGCGGCAGCTTGCGCCTGCGGCTTCCTCGAGCAGTAGCATCGCCAGGCTGTAGGCCTCTTCACCGGTGGCACAGCCGACCACCCAAGCGCGGATGCCCTCGTCGTTCTGCAGCCGATCGAAGATTGCTGGCAGGACATCCGTGGCCGGCACCTCGAACGCCTTGCGGTCGCGAAAGAACATGGTGACCGAGATCAAGAGGTCGCTGAACAGCTCCTGCGCCTCCTCCGGCGTGCTCTTCAGGTGATCCGCGTAGTCGGCGAGGGTCGCTCGGCGCGTCACCTGCATCCGCCGTGCGATCCGTCGGTTCACGGTGGCCCGCTTGTACTGGGTGAAGTCGTGGCCGGTGCGTGATCTGAGAAAGCCGATGATCCGGCGGATCTCGCCATCCGCCGCCTCCTTGCTCAGCGTCAGCACCGACTGCTTGCTGCGCATCACCTCGGCGACCCGCGCCGCCAACTCGGCCACCGGGGCCACGAAATCGGCGATCCCGAGCGCGATCACGCTGCGCGGCATCATCGAATATTCGGCGTCGTGAGGATCCTGCACGAAGACGAGGCCGCCCGCCTCCTTGACCGCCCGCGCGCCGAGCGCCCCATCCGAGCCGGCGCCGCTCAGCACCAGCGCGATGCCATCCTCGCGCACCGCCGCGACCGAGCGAAAGAACATGTCGATCGGCGCGCGCCGGCCGCGCGGCTCGCTGAACGGCCGAGCGGTGATGTCGTCGCCCTCGATCACCAGCTCGCGATCTGGCGGGATGACATAGACGCAGTTCGGCTGAAGGCTCGGCGAATCCGCGACCTGGTTGACCGGCATGCTGGTGCGCCCGTGAAATGCCGGCCGTCTCCGCTGCTCGCCATGCCACCTGTCCCCGAATGCGACGCGCCCCGCTGGCCGGATCGGAGCGTCGCCTGCGCCGCGCGCCAACCTTAGCCGCGTTGCCGCCGGCGCACCATGCGGGCGCACAGAATGGGAACCCTGCTGGCCGCTCGGCGTTCCGGCAAATTCAGGGACTTTGGTGCCGCCGAACGGCAGCGCATGCCGCGGCGCGCCGCTCAGCCGACCTTGCGCCGCGGATCGCCGGCTGGCCCGGCCTTGGCGGTGGGGTAGTCGGTGTAGCCGCGGGCACCCCCTTGGTAGTAGGTCGCGGCATCCGGCTCCGCCAGCGGCAGGTCCGCTTGCAGACGATCGACCAGATCCGGATTGGCGGTGAACGGCCGGCCGAAGGCGACCAGATCGGCCCGGCCGGCCTGGACGGCCGCGATCGCGCGCGCCCGGTCATAGCCGCCATTGGCGATATAGGGGCCGGCGAACCTGGCGCGCAGGGCCGCGAAATCGAAGGGCGGCGCCGTGTCGCCGGCCTCGACCACGTGCAGATACGCGATCTGCCGCCGGCTGAGCTCCTCTGCGACCGTCATGAACAGCGGCAGCGGCTCGCGATCGACCAGATCGTTGCTGCGATTGACCGGCGAGATCCGGACGCCGGTGCGTGCACTGCCCACCCGAGCGCTGACCGCATCGACCACCTCCAGCAGGAACCGGACGCGGTGGCTGATGCTGCCGCCATAGGCGT
>CADEGR010000227.1 GCA_902826935.1 uncultured Alphaproteobacteria bacterium
TGGAAGCGGAGGTAGCGGCGACTGCACCATGACGGTCGCCTGATGGCGACGGTCGAACCGGACGAGGCTGGGGATGGATATTGCGATTCGTGTCCTGGTCGATCAGCTGCTGTCGCAGCCGGACGGGCTGCCGCTGTTTTGGCAGATCGTGCTGGCGATCTGCCTGCCGCTGGCCTTGATGATGTCGGTTCAGGCGCTGATGTAGGCCTTGCCGCAGCTGAAGCTGGCGCTGTTCTGGCTGTCGGTCGCCATCGCGCTGCTGTCGGTGCTCGCCAATAGCTGGGACCTGCGGAATCTGCTCGATCTGCTGCCGGGCTTGCACCGCGGATCGCCCTTCGACGACCACGGCCGCTTCTAGGTGGCACTCATGGACTCGGCCGATCATTCACTATGTTCGCCCCGGCCGCAGCGCCAGCATCACCCCCGCTGCCGCGAGCGCCATGCCGGGCCAGGCCAGAGGCGGCATGGGCTCGCCCAGGACGGCCCAGGCGATCAGGGAGGCCATGGGCGGGACCAGGAAGAAGAGGGCGGAGACGCGGGCGGCCTCGCCGTGGCGGATCATGGCGAGGAGGAGGGTGATCGCGAGCAGGGAGTTGGCGAGGACCAGGTAGGCGAGGCTGATCGCGAGGTCGGGGCGGCGCCAGGGGATGGTGGTGTCCTCGGTCAGGAGGGCGACCGGCAGGAGGGCGGCCAGCGCCACGACATATTGGACGAGGTTGGCGGTGATCGGGTGCTGGGCGGTGCCGAAGCGCTTTTCGTAGAGGGTGCCGAGGGTGATCGCGGCGAGGCCGATGCCGCCCAGCAGGATGCTGGCGGGGCTCGGGATCTCGATGTGGGCGCGGGCGGCGATCACCCAGCCAGCGCCGAGCAGGCCGAGCGCCAGGCCGAGCCAGCGGCGGGCGCTGACCCGCTCGCCGGCGAGCCAGGGGACGGCCAGCGCCACCAGGATCGGCTGCAGGGCCAGGATCAGGGCGAGCGCGCCGGCCGAGATGTGCAGCGCCATGGCGCCATAGGCGCAGCCGAAATAGATGCCCTGGATCAGGAGGCCGACCACGGCCAGGTGGCCCAGCTGGCTGGCGCGGGCCGGCCAGGGCGGGCGCCAGACCAGGAACAGGACGGCCAGGATCGCCAGCGCCAAGGCGTAGCGCAGCGCCAGGAAGGTGATCGGCGCCATGATCGCGAGGCCGATCTTGGCGAAGGCGAAGCCGCCCGACCACAAGCACAGGAAGATGAACGGCGCGGCCGGCAGCCAGGCCGGCGGGGTCTCAAGGCTGGGCCGGCGCTCGGGCGGGCTGGCGATCGGGCGGGCGCTCCTTCGGGACGGGCGGCGGCGGACCTGCCGGCAGGATCATTCTACATCAAAGGGAACTGCATCCCGGCCATGGAGTTTTGCTCCTCCAGAACGGCGATGCCGGCAGGCGCCGAGGCTCTGGCGCAGACGGTGCGGCATCGGTCACCCACCACGATGGAGGCAGCCCGTCATGACCAGTCTGCAGACCTCGATCGGCGCGCCCAGCTTTGGCTATGGCTGGACCCAGCCGCGGTTCGTCGAGGCCGAGCTGCCGGCCGTGCCGGGCTGGCGGATCCGCTTCAAGCGGCCGGACGCGCCCGCCGCGGTCCCGGCGCAGCCCTCGATCGAGCAGGCGCTGAGCAGCGCGGTGCAGGCCTATCGCGCGGCCAGCCAGCGGGACGGCGAGCCGCCCTGCCGGGCGGCGCTCAACGCCTATCTGGCGCTCCGGCCCCGCGATCATGACGCGGCCGATCGGGTGGTGAGCGCTTTGGTCGCACTGCGCCGCCAGCATCCGGCCTGGTTCGCGTAGATCCGGGCGCAAGGCGCCTGGCGCGGGCACCACAGCTGGCGCGCTCAGCTGGAAGGTGATCGACAGCGGGGATTTTAGCCGCGGCCGACATATGGCATCTTGGTGGCCATGATGGTCATGAACAGGATGTTGGCATCGAGCGGCAAGCTGGCGATATGGGCGACCGCGCGGCCGACGTGATCGACGTCCATCAGGGGCTCGACCTTGATCGAGCCGTCGGCCTGCGGCACGCCGCTCGCCATGCGCGCCGCCATCTCGGTATGGGCGTTGCCGATGTCGATCTGGCTGCAGGCGATGTCGTGCTGGCGGCCATCGAGCGCGGTCGATTTGGTGAGGCCCGAGATGGCGTGCTTGGTCGCGGTGTAGGGCGCCGAGTTGGGCCTTGGCGCATAGGCCGAGATCGAGCCGTTGTTGATGATCCGGCCACCTTTCGGCGTTTGCCGCTGCATCAGCTTGAAGGCGGCCTGGGTGCACAGGAAAGCGCCGGTCAGGTTGACGTCGACCACGGCCTGCCACTGCTCGAAGGTCAGCTCCTCGAGCGGGATCGCGGGCGCGCCAGTGCCGGCATTGTTGAACAGCACATCGAGGCGGCCGAACTCGTTCTCGCAGGCGGCGAACAGGGCCGCGACCGAGGCCGGGTCGCCGACATCGGTCGGCACGGCCAGCATGCGGGCGCCGCTGGGCGCCGCCGCCGCGGTCGCCTCCAGCGCGTCCTGGCGCCGGCCGGCCAGGGTCACGGCGTAGCCGGACTGAGCCAGCGCCAAAGCGGCGCTGCGGCCGATGCCGCTGCCGGCTCCGGTGACCAGGGCAACTTTCAGATCGGTCGGCATCGGCTGGGCCCTCCTGCTGGCGATGGGGTGGGCCGACGCTGGCGGCGCCGGCGGCCGGCTTGTCGCACGGCTCTTGCCTGCCACCCTAGCGGGACCATCTGGATCCGACAAATGCTGCGCTGCGGCCGGCGGGGGCCGGTGGAGGGGGTGCCAGAATGAACTACCAGACCTTTGAACTATCGCATGCCATGATCGCGCCCTGGCGGGTCGGCTCGCGGCTCCTGCACCGGCTGCACAGCCACGCGCTCAACCCCTTGGCCTACACCACGCTCGGCAAGGCGATCGCCGCCGGCTGCGAGCTGTTCGAGGGCCTGACCCGGCGCTACGGCAAGCCGGAGTTCGGCATCGAGCAGACCATGATCCACGGCCTGCCGGTGCCGGTCGCCGAGGAGATCGTGCTGAGCAAGCCGTTTTGCGATCTGTTGCATTTCGATCGCGACGAGCGGGTCTGCGGCAAGCGCTACGATCCGAAGGTGCTGCTGGTGGCGCCCATGTCCGGCCACTACGCCACGCTCCTGCGCGGCACCGTCCAGGCGATGATCCAGGAGCACAATCTCTACATCACCGACTGGCGCGACGCGCGCACCATCCCGCTCGCCCTCGGCAGCTTCGATTTCCACGACTATGTCGACTACCTGATCGAGTTCATCCGCTTCATCGGCAGCAACACCCATGTGATCGCGGTCTGCCAACCCTCGGTGCCGGCTTTGGTCGCGGCCGCGGTCATGGCGGCGATGGACGATCCTTGCCAGCCGGCGTCGCTCACCTTGATGGGCGGGCCGATCGACACCCGCCGCAACCCGACCGAGGTCAACCAGCTGGCCGGCTCCCGGCCGCTCGCCTGGTTCGAGGAGAACGCGATCGACCGGGTGCCGTTTCCCCATGCCGGCTGCATGCGCCAGGTCTATCCGGGCTTCCTGCAGCTGGGCGGCTTCATGTCGATGAACCTGGATCGGCACATGCAGGCCCATTGGAAGTTCTTCCAGCATCTGGTCGCCGGCGATTGCGATTCGGCCGGGCAGCATCGCAAGTTCTATGAGGAGTATCTGGCGGTCATGGACCTGCCGGCGGAGTTCTACCTGCAGACCGTCAAGACCGTGTTCCAGGAGCACGCCTTGCCCGAGCGCACCCTCGAGCATCGGGGCGAGCTGGTCGATTGCGGCGCCATCCGCAGGACCGCGCTCATGACCGTCGAGGGCGAGCTGGACGACATCTGCGGCGTCGGCCAGACCGAGGCGGCCCAGGATCTGTGCGCCAGCATCCCGACCGACGAGCGCGTGCACTATGTCCAGCCGGGCGTCGGCCATTACGGCGTGTTCAACGGCACCCGCTGGCGCACCGAGATCCAGCCGCGCATCCGCGAGATGATCCGGACGATCCAGTTCAAGCGGCGGGTGCAGCCGGCGCCGGCGGCGTGAGGGCGCGCGGGTGGAGCGGGGCGAGGCGCAGCGCAGGACAACGGATTCTTAACCAGGGTGGGCGATCCTGGCACCGGTCCATGCGACCCTGGGAATCCGTGCGCTGACCAGAGCTTGGCACGGGATTTGAGCCGGGTGCCGTGGCGTAGGCCCTTGTCGGCGCGGCGCGTTCGCCAACGTCCTATTCGGGCGACCATGCCATGCACCGACGGGAGGCACCATGCTGATGATCGCGGGCCACTATCGAGGGCCGGCCGCTCGACGGACGGCCTCC
>CADEGR010000228.1 GCA_902826935.1 uncultured Alphaproteobacteria bacterium
GTGTTCGCCGGATCCGGCCGCCGGCCCAGCCATCCTCTACGCCCACCGCCAGGCTACTCCCGCGTCCGGCCGGGCACCCAGCTGGTGCCGGCGAGCGGCAGCCCGGCCATCGCCGCGGCCTCGACCGTCAGCGCCACCAGGTCCTCGCGCTCGAGATTGT
Source organism: uncultured Alphaproteobacteria bacterium (assembly GCA_902826935.1). Taxonomy (GTDB): domain Bacteria; phylum Pseudomonadota; class Alphaproteobacteria; order Geminicoccales; family Geminicoccaceae; genus CADEGR01. Next base: position 161 of record CADEGR010000228.1, read on the forward strand.
GGACATGCGACTTGCCGTTGGCGCGCGCCAGGGTCTGCGCTTCCAGGGTCAGCACCGCCAGGTAGTTGCGCACGCGCCGGGCGGCCGCCTCCGGCTCCAGCCTGGCCTCCAGCAACGGATCCTGGGTGGTGATGCCGACCGGGCAGCGGCCGGTATGGCAGTGGTGGCAGGCGCCGGGCGCGGTGCCGAGCCTGGCGTAGTCCGCGTGGTGGATCGGCCGGTTGCAGTTGAGCGCCATCAGCGCCGCCATGCCGATAGAGACCGCGTCGGCGCCCATGGCCAGCGCCTTGGCGACGTCGGCGCCGCTGCGGATGCCGCCCGAGATGACCAGCTGCACCTTGCGGTGGGCATCCAGCTCCTGCAGGGCATCGACCGCCTGGCGCAGGCAGGCGAGCGTCGGCAGGCCGACATGCTCGATGAACACGTCCTGGGTCGCGGCAGTGCCGCCCTGCATACCGTCCAGCACGACCACGTCGGCGCCGGCCTTGACCGCCAGCGCGGTGTCGTAATAGGCGCGGGCGCCGCCGATCTTGACGTAGATCGGCTTCTCCCAATTGGTGATCTCGCGCAGCTCCAGGATCTTGAGCGCGAGATCGTCCGGGCCGGTCCAGTCTGGATGGCGGCAGGCGCTGCGCTGGTCGATGCCCTCCGGCAGCGTGCGCATCTTGGCCACCCGCTCGGTGATCTTGAGGCCGAGCAGCATGCCGCCGCCGCCGGGCTTGGCGCCCTGGCCGACCACCACCTCGAGCGCGTCCGCCCGGCGCAGATCGTCCGGGTTCAGGCCGTAGCGGGACGGCAGGACCTGGTAGACCAGCAGCTCCGAGGCGGCCCGCTCCTCGTCGGTCATGCCGCCATCGCCGGTGGTCGTGCTGGTGCCCATGGCGGTGGCGGCCAGGCCCAAGGCCCGCTTGGCATTGGCGCCGAGCGCGCCGAAGCTCATGCCGGCGATGGTGATCGGGATCTTGAGATGGAGCGGCTTGGTGGCATGGCGCGTGCCGAGCCAGACATCGGTGCCGCAGCGCTCGCGATAGCCTTCCAGCGGGTAGCGCGACATCGAGGCGCCGAGGAACAGGAGATCGTCGAAGCACGGCACCCGCCGCTTCGCGCCGCTGCCCCGGATGCTGTAGATGCCCTGGTCCGCCGCCCGCTGGATCTCGCGAATGACCGCCGGCGGAAAGGTCTCCGAGTAGGTCAGATCAGCCGCCGGGACCGGCTCGGGCGCCGCCTCGCTCATCAATAGGCCCCCGCATGGTCGGTCTTGAAATGGTAGAGCTGGCGGGCCGAGCCGTAGCGGCGGAACTCGCCGGTCTCGGCCTCGATCCCGGCCAGACGCAGGAGGTCGGCCAGGTCGTTGCGGTGCTCGTCCTGCATGTCCTTCTCGATGCAATCGGCGCCCAGGCTCGCGACCCGGCCGCGCACGTAGAGCACCGCCTCGTAGATGCTGTCGCCGAAATCGGAGCCGACGTCGCCCAGCACGACCAGCCGGCCGGCCTGGGCCATGAAGGCGCTCATATGGCCGACATCGCCCAGCACCACGATGTCGATGCCCTTCATGGAGATGCCGCAGCGGGACGAGGCGTTGCCTTCGATCACCAGGAGCCCGCCATGGCCGGAGGCGCCGGCATATTGCGAGGCATCGCCTTGGACCCGGACCACGCCCGACATCATGTTCTCGGCGACGCCCGGCCCGGCATTGCCGGCGATCGTGACCCGGGCCGCCTGGTTCATGCCGGCGCAGTAATAGCCGGCATGGCCCGCGATCTCGACCGTGAGCGGCGCGTCGAGGCCGCAGGCGAGCGCATGGGCGCCATTGGGCCGGAGGATCCGGTAATGGCCATCCTCGCCTTTGCCATTATGGCGCTGCAGGGTCTGGTTGACCGCGCGCAGGCTGCTCTCGGCCAGATCCAGCTCGATCAGATTGGCAGCACCAGCGCTCACGCCGCGGCGCCCCAGCTGTAGACCGTGGCCGGCTGCGGCTCCCAGACCTTGGCGCGCTCGACCCCGGGCAAGCCGGTCAAAGCACGATATTCGGAGGCCATCGCGACCCAGTCCGCGGTCTCGGCGAGCACCGCCGGCTTGCAGGCGATCGGATCGCGCAGCACGGCAAAGCCAGCGCCGGTGCCGACGCAAAAGGTGTAGAAGCCGTCCAGATCGCCGATCGCAGCCTCCAGCGCCTGATGCAGGCTCAAGCCGTCGAGCAGCTTGGCGGTCAGATAGGCGGCGGCGACCTCGGTGTCGTTCTCGGTCCGGCAATGGATGCCGAAGCGCCGCTCGATCTGGGCGCGCAGCCAGTTGTGGTTGGAAAGCGAGCCGTTGTGGACCAGGCAAAGATCAAGCCCGGTCGAGAACGGATGGGATCCGGCGGTGGTCACCGCGCTCTCGGTCGCCATCCGGGTATGGCCGATGGCATGGCTGCCTTGCAGGCTGCCGATCCCGAAGCGGGCGCAGACCTCGGCCGGCAGCCCCACCTCCTTGTAGATCTCGATCACCCTCCCCAGGCTCATGATCTGCAGCTCGGGATCATAGCCCTCGATCACCGGCCGCAAGCTCGCCTCGTCGCCGTCGCTGATCAGGACCGCATGGGACGCGATCGGCTGAATCTCGGCGCTGAGCTGGGCCTCCTCCTCCAGGAACTCGGTCAGGCCGTCCCAATCGAACGCGGGATCGGGATGGTACAAAGTGAGCTTCAGCCCATCCTCGTCGATCGGGTCGTGGTAGACCGCGACCCCGGCGCTGTCCGGCCCGCGATCGCTGAGCTCGATCAGCATCGGCGCGAACAAGGCACCCAGCTGCCGCTCCAGCGCCCGGTTCTTGAGATACAGCCCGGCGATGCCGCACATGGCGCCGCTCCTCCCGAGGATCGGATTATCTAGAAGAAAATTAGTTTCGCGCGATGTAACTCGTCAACGGCTATGAATGGCCGCTCAGGCCTCCTGCTCGCTGCGCGGGTAGGTGATGATCGACAGGAACCGGATCGGCAGGCGCACCAGATCCTCCGGCCCGTGCGGCGCATCGGCGTCGAAGAACAGGCTGTCGCCCGGGGTCAAGGTGTAGGTCTTGTCGCCATGGCGATAGACCACCTCGCCTTCCAGCATGTACAGGAACTCGAGCCCGCTATGCTGGAACAGCGGGAACACGTCGGACTCCGCGGTCAGCGTGATCAGATAGGGCTCGACCGCCAGACGCTTCGACTGGGTGTGGCCGAGCAGCTGATATTGATGGCCGGCCCGGGTGCCGCGCCGCTCGATCGCGAGGCCTTGCCCTGCCTTCACGAACACCGCCTCGCGCGCCTCCTCATAGCGCCGAAAGAAGGCGGTGACCGGCACGTCGAGGGCTTGCGAGAGCGCCTGCAGCGTCGCCAGGGACGGCGAGGTCAGGCCGTTCTCGATCTTGGACAGCATGCCCGGCGACAGGCCGGCCGCCCGGCCCAGCTCGGCCACGGTCAGCTCCAGCTTCTTGCGAAAGGCGCGCACCTCGCGGCCGATCGCGACCTCGAGCCGGTTGTCGCGCGCGCCCTCGAGGGCATGCGGCTCCTGGAAATCGTCGTCCGCGACGCTAGCCATCGGCGAGCGCGCGCAGGGCGGCGAGGCCGACCGGCTGGCCCCCGAACTCGGCCATGGCATCGACCAGGCAGTCCCAGAAATAGCCGGCGGACGCGCTGTCGCCGAGCAGATGATAGGCCAGCGTGGCGCCCAGATCGGCGCGGATGACGATCGCGTTGGCGCGCGCGACGGAGGTCTGGGCGATGGTCAGATCGGCGAACTGATCGGGCCTGAGATCGACGCCGCAGAGCTTGGCGAGCATTGCAGCCGCCTGGCGGCCGGTCAGGGCGAACCAGAAATGGCTGTCCTGGCGCGGCACCAGATACATGCCGTCCGCCTGCTCCAGGCGCCACTCGGCTGCGAGCTTCGCCTGAAGCGGCGCCTCGCCCGAAAGCGGGGCCAGCAGCAGCACCTCGGTCGGCGCCAGAATCGCAGCAAGGCCGCCATCCGGCTGGCGGACCGCGCGATTGGGCTGATCGACCAGCCGCACGCCCTCGCCATTGAGCCGGGGCAAGGTCATCCGGCCCTTGCAGCCCAGCCGCGGCAGCAGCGACAGCTCTGCCAGGCCCAG
>CADEGR010000229.1:0-1436 GCA_902826935.1 uncultured Alphaproteobacteria bacterium
GTCTTGCCTTCGCCGGTCTTCATCTCGGCGATCTTGCCCTGATGCAGGACCATGCCGCCGATCAGCTGGACGTCGAAATGGCGTTGGCCCAGCGTCCGCTTGCTGGCTTCGCGCACCGTGGCAAACGCCTCGACCAGGAGGTCGTCCAGGCTGGCCCCGGCGGCCAGGCGCTGGCGCAGCTCGGGCGTGCGCGCACGCAGCGCCTCGTCGCTCAGCGCTTCGAGCGCCGGCTCCATGGCGTTGATCGCATCGACCGTCTTGCGCAGAGACTTGACGATGCGGTCATTGGACGAGCCAAACAGACGTTTGGCAAGGGCGCCGATCATGGGCGCATGACCTCCGCGGCGGAAGCAAATCAGCAATTGCTAAAGCGTCAGATAGGCAGTTTGCCAGGGCCTGTCAACGCGAGCGCGCTCGCTGGCCGGGTCGGCCGAGCGCCACCGGATCAGGGCCCGGGCAGCGCCAAATCAGGGCTGGGCGGGCGCCGGATCGAGACGGCCGCGCCGCCGGCCTGGGCGAACCTGCCGGCGGGCCGCCGCCGGTTCTTGTGGCGCGCGGCCGCTTATGGCTTTATGCCCCACTGTCCTACCGACTGCTCGGAGCTTCCCCCATGTTGGCCAGAACCATGACCGCCGCCATCGGTCTCCTCGCGCTCGGCACGGCGGCGTGGGCCGCCGACCCAGCCAGCCCGGCGGATCCCGTCGTGGCCGTGGTCAATGGCGATCAGATCCTGCGCAGCGAGCTCGAGGCGGCGGCGCAGGGCCTGCCGGAACAGATGCGCCAGGTGCCGCTGGAGGCGATCTACCCGATGCTGCTCGACCGGATGATCGATTCGGAGCTGCTGGCCAAGGAGGCCGAGCGGCTGGCGCTCGCCGACGATCCGGCGGTCAAGTCGATGCTCGATCAGGCGCGCTCGAACGTGATGCGCGACGCGCTGCTGCGCCAGAAGGTCAATGCCGGCACCGACGAGGCGGGCTTGAAGGCCCGCTACGAGGAGCTGAAGAAGCAGCCGGACTTCGTCCATGACGAGGTCCATGCCCGGCACATCCTGGTCGACAACGAGAAGGCCGCCAAGGACGTGATCACCGCGCTTCAAGGCGGCGCCGACTTCGCCGAGCAGGCCAAGGCCCATTCGACCGATCCGGCCGCGGCCAAGGGTGGCGATCTCGGCTTCTTCGCCAAGGACCAGATGGTGCCCGAGTTCGGCGAGGCGGCGTTCGCGATGGCCAAGGGCGACATCTCCAAGGCGCCGGTCAAGACCCAGTTCGGCTGGCACGTCATCCAGGTGGTCGACAAGCGCAAGGTCGAGCCCTCCTTCGAGGACACCGCGCCGCAGCTGCGCCAGGACGTGGCGCGCGAGATCGTGACCGCGCTGGTGACCGACCTGCGCTCCGGCGCCAAGGTCGAGCGCTTCAACATCGACGGCACGCCGATGC
>CADEGR010000229.1:1536-4200 GCA_902826935.1 uncultured Alphaproteobacteria bacterium
CCATGGCGCTGGCGCCCTCGCCGCTCGCTCCCAAGGCGTTTCCGGCGCTGCCGCCGGTGCCTGGCCTGCGCCTGGCGACCGCGGCGACCGGTCTGCGCTATCGCGGCCGGGACGATCTGGCGCTGTTCGAGCTGGCGCCGGGCAGCACGGTGGCCGGCGTGTTCACCCGCAACCAGGTGGCCGGCCATCCGATCCTCTGGGGCCGCAGGATCCTGGGCGGCGGCCGGGCGCGCGCGCTGATCGTCAATGCCGGCAACGCCAATGTCATGATCGGCCCGGCCGGCGATGTCGCGGTCGAGGCCGAGGCGGCGGCGGTCGCCAAGCTGCTTGGCTGCCGGGCGGACGAGGTGTTCGTCGGCTCGACCGGGGTGATCGGCGAGCCTTTGCCGGTCGGCCGGATCATCGAGGCGCTGCCGGCCATGGTCCGCGAGCTGCGGCCGGATGGCTGGCGGGCGGCCGCCGAGGCGATCCGCACCACCGACACCTTCGCCAAGGGCAGTGCTGCGACCGCCCGGATCGGCGGGGCCGCGGTGACGATCGCCGGCATCGCCAAGGGCTCCGGCATGATCCAGCCCGACATGGCGACCATGCTGGCCTACCTCGTGACCGACGCTGCGCTGCCGGCCGCCTGGCTGCAGGCGCTGCTCGAGCGGGTCAACCAGCGCTCGTTCTGCGCGATCACGGTCGACAGCGACAGCTCGACCTCGGACATGCTGCTGGCCTTCGCGACCGGCCAGGCCGAGCATCCGCCGCCGCAGGGCCCGGACGACCCGGCGTTCGCCGAGTTTGCCCTGGCCTTCGAGCAGGTGGCGGTCGATCTCGCCCAGCAGGTTGTGCGTGACGGCGAGGGGGCGACCAAGCTGATCGAGATCCGGGTCGCGGGCGCCAAGGACGACGCCTCGGCCAGGCGGATCGGCCTCAGCATCGCCAATTCGCCGCTGGTCAAGACCGCGATCGCCGGCGAGGACGCCAATTGGGGCCGGATCGCGATGGCGGTCGGCAAGGCCGGCGAGCCGGTCGAGGTGGCGGCCTTGGCGATCGCGCTGGGCGGGGTCGCGGTGGCGCGCGGCGGCCGGCGGGTCGACGGCCTGGACGAGGCGCCGGTCGCGGCGCATCTCAAGGGCCAGGAGATCCTGATCGAGGTCGGCGTCGGCGACGGGCCGGGCGAGGCGAAGGTTTGGACCTGCGATCTGACCCACGCCTATATCGACATCAATGCCAGCTACCGGTCCTGACCTGCTGCTGGTCGCAGCCTGCGCGCTGATCGATGCCGACCACCGGGTGCTCCTGGCCCAGCGGCCGGCGGGCAAGCCGATGGCGGGCTTGTGGGAGTTTCCCGGCGGCAAGGTCCAGCCCGGCGAGACGCCCGAGGCCTGCGTCATCCGCGAGCTGGCCGAGGAGCTAGGCCTCGATGTCTCGGCCAAGTGCCTGGCGCCGCTGACCTTCGCCTCCCATGCCTACGAGCAGTTCCACCTCCTGATGCCGCTCTATGTCTGCCGGGTCTGGCACGGCATCCCGGCAGCGCGCGAAGGCCAGGTGCTGAAATGGCTGCGGCCGCAGGCGATGCGCGGCCTGCCGATGCCGGACGCGGATCGGCCGCTGGTGGCGTTCCTGCAGGACTATCTGTAGCCGGGCCGCGGCAGGCTGACTTGAGCGGCGGGCAGGCTCCGCGCTGGGCACCCCCGACGTCGCAACGTTCGCGGCTCGAGATTGCGGCCAGCCGAAACCTTGCCCACACCTCTCGCCCCGACCGCGTCACCACCGTGCGCCTGCTCCGATGGCCGAAGGCTGCGGGGGGCCGAACCGGCGCCAGCTGGCTCTGCGCCGACGGCCCGGCGCGCCAAGCGAGACTCATGGTCATCACTTCTTAATAAATCAGTGCCAAGATCGCTGGATCTTCCTGGGCCATGCGACCCTGGGAGTCCGTGCCGCAGACCATGACTCGATGGCGGCGCGGAGTCCCAGGGTCGCATGGCCCAGGGCCAAGGATCGCAGCATCAGGTTAAGCGACGATGAATCAAGTCGATCACGGCCAAGGGCCGGCTGCCGCATTGCGATTGTGACGGCGGCACGCATGGTCCAGGCGAGCTGGCGCAGGCAAGCCTGAACCGAGGCAGCGCCCTGGCGTCGCTCTGCTGCCAAGGAGCATTGCGCAGCGAGCAACGCCCGCGTGGCGGCGCCTTCTGCTGGTTCAGGACCAGACAATTGCCGGATGCGGCGGTGCAGCTCCGTGTCAGCTGTCATGGGAGCAATCGCAACCGGCTGCCCCTGCCGCCAGAAGCGCCAGCCAGAAGCTCCCGGGGCTGGCCAAGACCGAAGGCCGGCCATGGCGACGAGGCAGTCGATCCAGGCGGGCGATTGGGTGCGCGCGTTGAAGACGGGCTGGGTCGCTGGTCGGTCGTGCCGACGAGGTCGTCGGTCCAAGCCGGCTGCCCGTGGCTGAGCCTCGGGCGAGTCCTCCTCTGCGGCCAGGCCGGCTAATGCCTTTGCGGACGGCTCGGCCGAGGCGGCTGCGGTTGCTCCTGACCAGCAGGCGGTCCGCGGGTCGACGTTGCCTTGTGCTCAGCTGCGGCCACCGCGCTCGACCACGTCGACCGTCGGCGATCTAAGGCATGGTGACAATCAGCGCAGCGCGATGGCGGTTGCGGCGCTGTGGATCAAGGC
>CADEGR010000230.1 GCA_902826935.1 uncultured Alphaproteobacteria bacterium
CCTGCAACCCGCGCCTCCTGATCGCCGACGAGCCGACCACCGCGCTCGACGTCACCATCCAGGCCCAGATCCTGGACCTGCTCCTGGCCCTGCAGCGCGAGCGCGGCATGGCGCTGATCCTGATCACCCACGACATGGGCGTGGTCGCCGAGACCGCCGAGCGGGTCAATGTCCAATATGCCGGCCAGCAGGTCGAGCTGCAGCGCGCCGCCGGGCTGTTCGCGGCGCCGCAGCATCCTTACACGGCGGCCCTGCTGGAAGCCCTGCCGGAGCGCGCCACGAGCCGCCTGCTGCCGACCATCCCCGGCCTGGTGCCCGGCGCCGCCGACCGGCCGAGCGGCTGCCTGTTCCATCCCCGCTGCCGCTTCCACGACCAGCATTGCGTCGCGGTCGAGCCAGCCTTCGGGCCGGGGCCGCGCGGGCTGGTGCGCTGCCACTATCCGTTGGCCGAAGCGGTGGCGCCGAGCGCGCCGGCGGAGGCGGTGTCGTGAGCGCGGCGCCGGTCCTGGAAGCAAGCGATCTCGAGCGCGACTACCGGGTCGGGCGCGGCTGGTTCAAGGGCGAGGCCTTGCTGCGCGCCGTGCGCGGCGCCAGCTTTCGCCTGCTGCCGGGCCGGACGCTCGCGGTGGTCGGCGAATCCGGCTGCGGCAAGAGTACGCTTGCCCGTCTGGTCACCATGATCGAGCCGCCCACTGCCGGCCGCCTGGTGATCGACGGCATCGACGTCGCGACCGCCACGCCCGCGCAGCGCCAGCAGCTGCGCCGGACCGTGCAGATCGTGTTCCAGGACCCCTATGGCTCGCTCAATCCGCGCAAGAAGATCAGCGCGATCCTGGCCGAGCCGGTCAAGATCAACACCGAGCTGAGCCAGGCCGAGCGCCTGGCCGCCGTCCAGGACATGCTGGCCAAGGTGGGGCTCCGGCCCGAGCACCGCGAGCGCTATCCGCATATGTTCTCCGGCGGCCAGCGCCAGCGCATCGCGGTCGCGCGCGCCTTGATGCTGCGGCCGCGCATCCTGGTCCTGGACGAGCCGGTCTCGGCGCTCGACGTCTCGATCCAGGCGCAGGTGCTGAACCTGTTGAGCCAGCTGCAGAGCGAGTTCGAGCTGGCTTATCTGTTCATCTCGCACAATCTCTCGGTCGTGCGCCATGTCGCCGACGAGGTCATCGTGATGTATCTCGGCCGGCCGATCGAGCAGGCCAGCGCCGCCGATCTGTTCACCCGGCCGCTCCACCCCTACACCCGGATCCTGCAGGCCAGCAGCCCCAGCACCGACCCGAGCAAGCGCAGCCAGCGCCTGCTGGCCAAGGGTGAGCTGCCCTCGCCGCTGGCCCCGCCGGAAGGCTGCGCCTTCCATCCCCGCTGCCCGTTCGCCAACGAGCGCTGCCGGCGCGAGCTGCCGGCCCTGCAGGCCCTGCCGGGCACCGACCATCGCCACGCCTGCCACGCGGTCGAGGAAGGCCGGCTCGAGCCGCTGGCGGCGTGAACGGCCAGGCGGCCAGTAATTTCCACCGTCTCGATGTAGAACTCCGGCGCTTGCCTGTTGCCTTGAGTCTCGGCCTGTTCTTTGCCGCCGAAGTAGAAAACGCCTCAGGCGAAATCTGATGGCCGGTTCGTCTGCCACGTGCACCCTGGCCGCCGGCCGAAAACTGGCGCTATACTTCGCCGCAAGCCGTGCCAATCGGTCCTGAGGGGGGCTCCATGACCACCGCTCCATCGCGCGCGATTGCTCTGTTCGGCACCGAGGAGCGCGTCGCCGCGTTCCGGGTGCTGCGGGCGGGCCCGCTCACGGTGGAGTTCGACCGCGGCAACCTGCGCTACGTCAAGATCGGCGGCAAGGAGGCGATCCGGGCGATCGCCTTCATCGTGCGCGACCGCAATTGGGGCACCTACAACCCCAAGATCGAGAACCTGAAGATCGGCCAGGCCGGCAAGAGCTTCGAGATCAGCTACGACGCGATCTGCAAGGACGCCGAGCAGGAGCTGCGCTACAGCGCCCGGATCAAGGGCGGCTCGGATGGCAGCCTGACCTTCGAGGGCAAGGCGGTCGCCGCCACCGACTTCGTGACCAACCGGACCGGCTTCGTCGTGCTCCATCCCCTGGCCGGCGTCGCCGGCTGCCCGGTCGAGGTGCTCCATACCAACGGCGAGCGGGCGCAGGCGACGTTCCCGGCGCGGATCGACCCGATGTGCCCGTTCCAGAACCTGCGCGCCTTGACCCACGAGGTCCTGCCGGGCGTCAAGGTGACCTGCACCATGGAGGGCGATGCCTTCGAGATGGAGGACCATCGCAACTGGACGGACGCCTCCTACAAGACCTATGTCCGCCCGCTCGCGCTGCCCTGGCCCTACACGCTGGCGGCCGGCGAGGTGAGCGAGCAGGCGGTCAGGCTGGCGATCCACGGCCCGGCGCCGAGCGTGGCCATGGGCGGCGGGCCGGAGCCGGTGCATCTCACGGTCGGCGGCCGGGCGGGCCGGATGCCGGCGATCGGGCTCAGCCTGCCGCCGGAGCAGCGGGCCGCGATCCTGGCCAATCTCGCGCCGATCAAGGCGCTGGCGCCACAGTTCTTCGTCTGCCCGTTCGACAGCCGGATCGCCGACGGCACGCCGCGCCACCTGGCCGGCCCGCGGGTCTCGACTTTCCCGCTCGACGACCCGCGGATCGGCAAGCGCGGCCAGGTGCTGGCGATGTTCAAGGCGATGGCCGAGGCGACCGGCGCCCGGCTGGTGCTGGAGGCGGTGCTCGCCTGCCGCGACGAGCACGGCCGGCCATCGGCTGATCCCGCCGTCATGCAGGGCGATCTGGCGCGCATCCGGGACGCCATCCAGGAGGTCGGCGTCGAGTTCGCCGAGCTGGCGGTCAGCCCGTCCTCGGATCTGAAATGCACCCTGCCCGGCAGCGTCTGGCCGCCCTGCCCCGAGCCCGCCGAGATCTACCGCGCGGCGCGCGCCGCCTTCCCCGGCAAGCCGCTCGGCGGCGGCATGTTCTCTTATTTCACCGAGCTGAACCGCAAGCGGCCGCCGGCCGAGCTGCTGGATTTCGTGGTCCACACCACCTGCCCGATCGTGCATGCCGCCGACGACGTCTCGGTGATGGAGACGCTGGAAGCGCTGCCCCATGTGATCGCCAGCACCCGCGCCTTCGCCGGCGGCAAGCCCTATCGGGTCGGGCCCAGCGCGCTCGGCGCCCGCGACAATCCCTACGGCGCCACGGCGGCCGGCAATCCGCAGAACGGCCGGGTCGCGCTCGCCCGCATGGACCCGCGCCAGCGCGGCCTGTTCGGCGCCGCCTGGCAGCTCGGCTACATCGCCCACATGGCGGCCGGCGGGGTCGACGCGGTCGCCCTCTCGGCGCCGGTCGGCGAGTTCGGCCTGGTCTATGCCGAGATGCCGTTCGCCCAGCCCTGGTTCGACCGGCGCGGCAGCGGCGTCTATCCGGGCTACCATGTGCTGCGCGGCATGGCGGCGGCGGCCGGGCGGCCGCGCCTGGCGACCGAATGGGCCGAAGGCTCGCTGATCCAGGCGGTCGCCTATGAGGGGCCGGACGGGCCGGTCCTGTGGCTCGCCAACCTCACCGACCAGTCGCGCCAGGTCCTGATCGAGGGCCTGCCGGCCGGCCGGGGCCGGATCATGCGGCTGGATCTGGACAGCTTCATCGGGGTCACCGCCGGGCCGGACGGCGCGCTCGGCAGCCCGGGCCCGGTCGCCGAGGTCAATCTCGGCGCCCATGCGACGGTGCGGATCGAGCTGTAAGCGGTCGGGTCCGGGCCGAAGCCCGATCAGCGCCGGCAGCTGGCCGGCGGCCGGCCAACTCACCCAGCCGCCGCTGCTGCCAGCGCCGCCGCGCCGGTCGGCGCTGGACTCGCCGGCGCTTGGGCTCGGCAATTCTGGGCTCGTCGGACCTTGTGTCGCCGGCGCTGGGCTCGGCGATGTTGGCAACCGTTCCTTAACGTCTTGGGCCGAAGCTGGCGCAGCATTTCCTGGTCCATGCGACCCTGGGAATCCGTCCCCTCGGCGGGTCAACTGACCGGCGCTCGGATTCCCAGGATCGCATGGACCATGGGCAGGATCACCGGATGAGCTGAAGATCGGGTTAATCAGGCTGCGTGCGGCTCGCCTGAGCGGGCTTCGACCCTAGCCCATGCCGCCGTTGATCGCGATCACCTGGCCGGAGATGTAGCCCGCCTC
>CADEGR010000231.1 GCA_902826935.1 uncultured Alphaproteobacteria bacterium
GTTTGGCTGGACCAGACCGCGCCCGCGCTCTGACTAGAGCTTGCTGCCGACCGCGACCTTAGGGGCGCCACCGAACAGAGGTGCCGAAGACTTGCGCTCGGGCATGCTGCCTGCGCCATGGCCGGACTCGGCGCTGAGCACGCTGACATTGCCCGAGATCTGGCCGCCGCGCTCCAGCTCCAGCTGGCCGTAGCGGATGGTGCCGGTGATCCGGCCGGTGCCGCGCACCAGCAGCCGGTTGCGGACCGTCAGATCGCCCTCGTAGATGCCGCTGATCTCGGCCTCCTCGACCTCGCACCCGCCGGTGAACCGGCCCGAGCTCGCGATCTCGAGCGCCAGCGTGTCGTTCAAGGTGACCTCGACCTCGCCCTCGACCACCAAGCGATCGCACGAGCTGATCTCGCCGCTGAGCCGGATGCCTTCGCCGACGATCAGCCGCTTGTTGCCGCTGCGCTCCGCCGACGGGCTGCTGCTCGGGCTGTGCTGGCTGGGGGCAGGGCTGGGCGCGTGGTGGCTGGGCGCGTGCTGCGACGTCGCCTCGGGCGCCGGCATCGATCCCGTAGCCGACGGCATCTCTGGCTTCTGGGTAGAACGGTCCGACATAACTCCGACTCCGGCTTCGTGATCACTGGATGACGGGCGGGAGGCGTCGTCCTCGCCCACCAGATTCATTTCGCTCGCATCTTTCTTGCGGAACATGGTCGACTGCCCCCAGCCATCGAGCGCGACGGCGAAACCTGCATCACCAGCCAAACGGCCAGATGCCCCAAGCTCCTGGTTAAAGAACGCTTAGCCAGCGATGTCAATGAAGTCAAATAGCTTCGATCGCTCATAAGTCGAAATTGGTTCGGCGACGGAAGATCCATAAAGCATGGCCTACCTCAGGTAGTATTTGTCGCCTTGTAGACGATCGAACTATTCATCCTTGACGTTAGAGGCGAGGCAATGCCATGAAAAGGCTGTACTTTTTCAGCGATGGTCGGCGCCGTCCCTGCTTTGCGCTAGCGCCGACCTGAGGCCGCGGGGCTACCGCCCGGCCGCGCCAGCGGCGTCCCAGCCAGCCGCCACGGCGCCGATCTATCGCCTCCAGGTTGATAGTGCCGGATCAGCCGCATCGGCGCGGGCGCCGGCTCGCTTTGTCGGCGGTCGCTGCCTATACTCGCGCCGCCTCGAGCCTGCTTATTGTTGGAGACCATGATGAATCCAGCTGCCCGCTTTGACGTCCTCGGCCTCGGCAACGCGATCGTCGACGTGATCGCCGAGACCCCGGATGCCCGGATCGAGGCGCTCGCTCTGGCCAAGGGCACGATGACGCTGATCGACGAGGCGCGCATGCATGGGCTCTATGAGCAGATGGGCCCCGCGGTCGAAAGCTCGGGCGGCTCGTGCGCCAATACCATGGCCGGCCTGGCTGGGCTGGGTGCGCGCGCGGCCTATATCGGCAAGGTCCAGAACGACCAGCTGGGCGAGGTCTTCCGCCACGACATCCGGGCGGTCGGGGTCGCCTTCGACAGCGCGCCTCTGCAGGCCGGGCCGCCGACCGCGCGCTGCCTGATCTGGGTGACGCCGGATGCGCAGCGGACCATGACCACCTATCTGGGCGCTTGCGTGGAGCTGGGGCCGGCGGATGTCGATGAGACGACCGTCCAGGCCGCCGCGATCACCTATCTCGAGGGCTATCTGTGGGACCGGCCGGAGGCCAAGGCGGCCTGCCTCAAGGCGGCCGAAATCGCCCATGCCTCCGGCCGGCGGGTCGCCCTGTCGCTGTCCGATCCCTTTTGCGTCGATCGCTGGCGCGACGAGTTCGTCACGCTGATCGATCGCCATGTCGACATCGTGATCGCCAATCAGGCCGAGATCATCAGCCTCTACCAGGCGGATAGTTTCGATCAGGCCGCCGCAGAGGCTGCGCGCCATTGCCAGCTGGCGGCGCTGACCCGGGGCGCCGAGGGCTCGCTGATCGTCACCGGCGCCGAGCGCCACGCGATCGCCGCCGCCCCGATCACCCGCGTCCTGGACACCACCGGGGCGGGCGACCTCTACGCCTCCGGCCTGCTCTATGGCCTGAGCCACGGCTTGCCGCTGCCGGCCGCGGGCCGGCTCGCCAGCCTGGCAGCCGCCGAGGTGCTGGGCCGCTACGGCGCCCGGATCGAGCATTCCTTGGCGCCCCTGGTCGCGGCCGCCGCCTGAGCCGACGCCGCGCCCGCGGCTACTGGCTGGGCGCTGCCTGGTTGTCGAACCAGAAGGTGTCGGGCCGGTAGATGCCGAAATGGGCGCCCGGCTCCCAGTTATAGACCGCCTTGGTCGGCAGGTTGCGCAAGGTCCGGCGCGCCGCGATCGGCTGCAGCACCCCACCGACCAGGCCGATCGTGAACACCTCGTCGCCATAGATCTTGAGCATCTCGTGCCAGACCGCGTTGCGGGTGGCGTGGTCGGGCGCATGGTTCCAGTCCTGGAACAGCGCCAGCAGCGCCTTGGCCTCCGGCAGGGCCGGCGCCTCGCCGGCCGCCCCGCTGGTCTGGAAGTGCTGACCCCAGCTCGGCCATTGATACTGGCTGAACTGGTCGGTCGGCGCGAACTCCCAGGGGCTCATGTCGGCGGTCGGCAAGCCGTTGTCGAGGCCAACCGCGATCGACATCAAGCTGGCGCCCGAGAAGATCCGGTTGCGGAACACCTCGATCTGCGACGGCTTGGTGTGGATCTTGATGCCGAGCTGCAGCCAGTTATCGGCGACCAGCTCGAGCACGTCGCTCTGCTCGGTGTCCTCGCCGGCGGTGTCGACCACCAGCTCCATCGGCCGGCCATCCGGCAGCAGGCGCAGGCCGGCATCGTTGCGCTCGGTCAGCCCCATCTCGTCCAAGAGCGCATTGGCGCGCGCCGGATCGTAGCCGGCCCACTCGAACCGGTACTCTTCCCGATAGAGGGGACTGTCCGGCAGGACCGTGTTATTGCCGCCGATCGCCAGACCGTAGAACAGGATCTGGTTGATCTCCTCGCGATTGATCCCGAGCGATAAGGCGCGCCGGCAGCGGACGTCGCGGAACACCGCCCGCCAGGTAGGATCACCGGCGTTGAGATTGGGGTAGAGGGCCAGATGCGCCCCCTGCGCGGTCCGCCAAAGCAGGGTCACCAAGCCGCTGCGGCCCTCGCTGTCCTTGAGGAAGGTGTAGTGCTTGAAGTACAGGCCGCGCGCCTGCAGATCGGCCTCGCCAGCGCCGGCCTTGATCGGGATCAGGTTGCTGTCGACCACATCCATGTGGATCCGGTCGATATAGGGCAGCTGCTGGCCCTGGCTGTCGACCCGATGGTAGTAGGGGTTGCGCTCGAACACGAAGCGGGTCGCCGGCTGCGCGGTCATCGGGCGCCAGGGCTGCAGGGTCGGCAGGTCCGGATTGTCGAAGCTGTACATGCCGTCCCGCCGGGCATGCAGCTGCGCCCAATCCTGGGCATTGTCCTGCTTGATCGTCTTCTCCAGCTCGGCCAAATCGGCGTAGCGCGCGTGGAATTGGCGCAGATAATGCGCCGGCATGTAGATGAACAAGGGGCGCGCCCCGGCCAATGCCGGCAGGAACGCGGGATTGGGGCCGGGCCAGCTGTAGCGCACGGTGAGCGGATCGGGGAACTCGACAGTCGGCGGCTTGCCATCGACCAGCAGCTCGGACGGCGGACCGGTCGGGTTCAGCTGGGGGTTGTTGGCGACATCCTCCCACCAGTAGCGGAAGTCCTCGGCGGTGAACGGCGCGCCGTCCGACCAGCGGTGGCCCTTGCGCAGATGCATGGTGAAGCGCCGGCCATCCTCGACCTCGATCGCCTTCAGGAGATCGGGTGCCAGCGTCAGATCGCGCTGGTAGCCGACCAGCCGGGCATAGCCGAACACCACCATCATGCGCACGTCGCGCGCCTTCGCGATCAGGCTCGACAGCTCGCCGCCGGGATGGCCGACCGCCATCCCGGCCGCCTGGTCGAAGGTGACGATGCTGGGCTCGTCCGGCGGTCCGGCCAGCGCCGCGCCGAGCGGCAGGAGCAGGGCCAGCAGCCAGGCTGGCAGCCGGACGCTACGCCGCATCGAGCTTCGCCAGGGCGCTGGCATCGGCGCCCGCCTGCATGCGCACGCTATGGCCATCACCCAGCTCGACCAGCTGCGAGCCCTGGC
>CADEGR010000232.1 GCA_902826935.1 uncultured Alphaproteobacteria bacterium
AGGGAGCCGCGACGGCTGGCTGGCGAGACGCGAGACGGCTGATGAGAGCGCAGCCGTGAGCGTGGCGCTGGCGGCGGACGCCCCGCCGGCCCGGCCGGCCGAGGGCGCGGCGATGCCGCTGCCGTTGAAGCTTTTGCTGTTCGCGCTGATCCTCTACACGCCCAATCAGATCCACTTCCCGACCAGCCTGGGCCTGCCCGGCGTCAACGTCCTCAACATGATCTGCCTGGTGGTCTGGCTGGGCCACCTCCGGACCGGCCGCTCGAACGCGATCAAGCCGACGCTGCGCCCGCTGTTCTTCAGCCTGTTCGGGGTGATCAGCTACGCCTTCCTGATCACCCAGCTGACCATGGCGGATGACTTTCTGGAAGATCTGATGGTCTACAAGACCGCGATCTTCTATCCTTTGATATACTTCATCTTCTTCTACGTGGTGCGCTCCGAGGCGGATGCGCGCAGCCTGACCTATGCGATCCTCGCGGTCGCGGTGCTGGCCGGCTATGAAGCGATCCGCGAAGGCCTGGACTACGGCAACACGACCTTCGAGCCGATGAAGCGGGCCTCGGGCCCGTTCGGCGAGGACGCCAAGACCGCCAATCGCGCCGGCGTGTTCTACGCCATGTTCCTGGCCCCGCTCCTGGCGCTCGCCTTGTACCGGCCGGAGGCGCGCAAGCCCTGGCTCCGCTGGCTGGCGATCGGCGGCATCGTGGTGATCGCCGCCGGCTTGTTCTTCACCTGGTCGCGCCAGGCCTATCTGATCGCCGGCGTGGTCGCAGCCTTGATGATGATCCGGCGCGGGCCGGCGGTGATCGTGGTGCTGCTGATCGGCCTGCTCAACTATGACCTCTGGGTCCCGACCGCGGCGGTTGAGCGGGTAGCGGAAACCGAGCAGGTCGACGAGCGCGGCGTCGAGAAGTTCGACGAGAGCACCGAGAGCCGCTGGACCCAGTGGTCGGCTGCTGGCCGCATGATCCAGGACAAGCCCTGGGGCATCGGCCTCAACCGCTTCCGCGACCTGTCGTCCAGCTATGGCGGCATCAAGCAGCTGGATGCCCACAACCATTACGTCTTGTTCGCGGCCGAAGCCAGCCCGATCGGGCTGGGGATCCATCTGCTCCTGGTGTTCGCTCTCCTGCTGCTCGGGCGCCGGGTCGACCGGCTGGCCAAGCGCCAAGGCAACTTGTTCGGCCGGGCGCTGGGCAGCGGTTTCACCTTCATGACCCTGGCCATGATCCTCGGCAATATCTACGGCAGCCCGTTCGCCTCGGGCGAAGTGATGGGGCTGTACTGGGCGATGGGCGGTCTGTGCGCCCGGCAGCTGCTGCTGATGGCGGAGCCGGCCGCAGCCGCTGCCGCCGACCTGCCGGCCGGGGCACCGGCCGCAGCCGCGCCGCCGGTCCGGCGCGCCTGGCCGGAACGCGGCTGGCGCCGCCCCGAGCGCCGGCCGGCGCCAGGACGACTGCCCAGTCCCGGCTGAGCGGGCGCGCCGCCGGCCACCGCGCTTCAACCCCACCCGCGTTTGTCTCACGAATGGCGCAGCCGGCGCACCAGGCGGATCGCCTGGCGTGGCAGCGCCAGCTTGGCGAGCGTCGGCAGGTCAGGCCGCTGGCCGTGCCGCCAGGCCTTGGCCAGCCAGCGGAGCGCATCGGCCTTGGCGGTGTCGGCGACCGCATTGGCGCTGGCGCCATAAACGTCGGCCAGCCGGCCACGCAGGTGCGGGCCGAACTGCGACCAGACCGCGGGATCCTCGGCCAGCGCCCGCTCCAGCACCGTCACGATGCCGCGCTGAATCTGGCCGAGATTGGCCGAGGACGAGCGCTGCCCCGGTGACAGCCGGTAGTCCAGCAAGGGCTCGAGGATCAGCGCGAAGGCGCCGCAGCGGGCGAGCCGGATCAGATAATGGTAGTCGGGGCCGCTCGCGAGGCTGGGATCCGGCAGGCCGGCCTGGGCGATGGCACTTCGCCGGAACATCAAGGTCGGCGGATGCACGACATTGCCGAGCAGCAGCTCGGGATAGAGCCGACCGATCCGGTAGGCCAGGCCGCGGTCCGCCAATGCGAGCGTGCTCGTTTCCGGATACAGGGCCGCGAGGCTGGCCGGGCCGCCCGCCAGGCGGCTGTAGTAGGAGGTGAGCGAGACATCGGGGCGGGCGCCGGCGTGATCGAACGCCTCGAACAGGGTCGAGACGGCGACCACCTCCGGGCGCGCCTGCAGCACGGCCACCTGGCCGGCCAGCATGCTCGGCCGGTAGCGGTCATCGGCGTCGAGCCAGGCGATCAGCTGGCCCTGGGCCCGCTCCATGCCGGCCCGGCGCGCCGCCGCCAGACCCTGATTGGCCTGGCGCACCAGCCGGAGCGGCCCGGCCTGGCGCGCCACCAGCTCGGCGGTGCCGTCGGTCGAGCCGTCGTCGACCACCAGGATCTCGAAGTTGCGATAGGTCTGGCCGAGCACGCTGGCGATCGTCTCGCCGATCGTGGCGGCGGCGTTGTGGGCGGGGATCACCACGCTGACCAGGGGCGCTGCCGCAGCCGCGCCGGCCTCGCTGGCGGCCTTGCTCAGCGCCGCCTGGTCGGGCGCGAGATCCGGCATGGCGCTCGGAGTGGCCGCCTCGTCAGGCTTCGCCTCAATACACCACGGTCACACCGACCAACGCGGTATTCTCGTAGAATTCCTCCGCGTCAATATCCGACAGTCGCTGGAAATATTCGTAGGCCAGGGTCAGCACCAGATGCTGGTCCAGCCGGTGAAACAGATTGATCCGGGCCGAGATATCATTGTCGACCCGGTCCAGATCGTTGAAGTCGGTGTTGATCAGGTTGAATTCGGTGCTGATCGCATTGCGGGTCGAGAGAATATGGGTGATGCCCGCCTTGGCCAGCGTGGTCGTCTCAGCCGAGGAGTCGTCGACCGTGGTCAGGCCGATCTCGCGGCCGAGGCCGAGCTCGGCGCTGGTCTTGGGCGAGATCTGCCACTCGACATTGCCGGATCCGACCACCGAGCCGGTCTCGTCACGGTCGGGATCGTCGAACAAGGCCTGGCTGTAGCCCAAGGCACCGCCCAGAACCAGCCGCGCCGAGGGCTTGTAGTCGGCGCCGACCAGGCCGGTGATGACCTGGCCATTCCGACTGTCGCCGTCATCGGCGATCTTCTGGTCGAACCGGGTGTCGGCATATTCCGGCGCCACGAACACCGCCAGGCGCTGGGTCAGGTCGAGCGTCGCCCGGGTCGAGGCGGTGTAGGTGGTGTTGTCGCGATCCGCCTGGTCGCCGTCGACGAAATCCTCACGATCGACCAGGCCATTCAACGCCCAGCTGAAGCGCCGGCCACGGAACAAATAGCCGAGATTGCCGCCGGCTTCATGCACGTCGACCTCCTCGCCGGCCTCGACCTCGTCGTCCTGCAGCTCCGCCGAGGTCGCATCCTCGGTGCCCAGGGTATAGTCCGCCGAAGCATTGAACGAGCTGGTCCGGGTCAGGTCGAGCCGGCCATCCGCGCCGACCTTCCAATCGAAGAAGCTGTCGTCGCTGCCCTTCACCGCCAAGCCCGAGCTGACCGCGGCATCGGCGCCGAGACTGTGGCGCGGCAACACCGATTGCAGGCGCACCAGGCCGGCGGCGCCGAGGGTCACCTCGTCGACCCGCTCATCGTCCTCGGCGTCGATGTTGTCGGTGAAGATGGCGCCCAAGGTGGCGCTCGGCAGCACGATGAAATTGCCGACGCGCAGGCCTTCCGGCCGGATCAGGCCGGTGGGGACCGTGGTCTGGGCCAGGAAATCGCCTTGCAGCGGCCGCGCCTCGGTGGCGAGCGCACGGTCGATGCGCAGATCGCGCTCACGCTGCTCGCGCAGGATGAGACGCGGATCAGGCTTGGCGACTGGCTCCGGTTGAACTTCGGATTGTGGCTCAGACGCGGCCGGATCATCGGCCGGACGCTCGGGTGAGGGCGGCGGCGGGGCGGGTGTCTCAGCCGCCGGCCCCTCCGGCGCCAGCACCTGGGCTAGAGCCGGCGTGGAGAGAAGACTTGAGAGCGCAAATACGACGCCGAGAGCTCGCCGGCAAGCACGTTCCTGGCCGGCCATGCCAATGGAAGC
>CADEGR010000233.1 GCA_902826935.1 uncultured Alphaproteobacteria bacterium
GGCGGCCGGCCGGGCGTGCCAGCCAACCTGAACCTTGGGCGGCGCGACGCGGCCCAGGGCGCCACCGCCGACCCGGCCCCAGTAGCCGGACTGCAGGTCGTGCCAGTAATGGCCGTGCGGCAGCTGATAGCCGGCATTCCGATCGGCGAGCGCCAGCTGCGCCGGGGTCAGGCGCCGGCCGTTCACCGTGACATAGCGCTCGCCCACGGCCAGGTTCGCCGGCACCGCCGGCAGGCCGGCGTCGCCCGCCATCAAGCTCAGGGCCAAAACGCTCAGCTTGGCAACGGACTGGGCGGACATCGCGGTCTCCTCTGACGCCGGCGCCGTGCTAGGCTGATCCGGCAACTGGGCCTCGGTTGCTACTAGGTACGGGATAAGGAAGAACCCAGACGGGAGGTTCCAATGGACGTGGTCGAGCGGCTGGCCAAGACCTATACCGGCGTGGTCCATGACGTGATGCGGGCCATGGGCCTGCGCGACTTCACCCTGCCGCCCACGATCCGGCCGCTGGCGGCGGGCCAGACCCTGGCTGGCGTGGTCTCGACCGTGAGCGGCCGGGTCGACAGCAGCGCCGATGCCCATGCGACCCTGCTCGGCTGGACCGGCCTGCTCTCCAAAGCGCGGCCCGGCACGGTGCTGATCTGCCAGCCCAACGATTCGGTGGTCGCCCATATGGGCGAGCTGTCGGCCGAGACCCTCAAGCGCAAGGGTGTGCTGGGCTATGTCGCCGATGGCGGCTGCCGCGATGTCGACTTCATCCTGCAGCAGGGCTTTCCGGTCTGGTGCCGCTACTACACCCCTCGCGACATCGTCGGCTACTGGCTGCCGGACCGCTTCGATGAGCCGATCAAGATTGGCGCGGTCACCATCGCGAGCGGCGATCTGGTGCTGGGCGATCGCGACGGCATGGTGATCCTGCCGCAGCAGCGAGCCGCCGAGATCGTGACCGCGGCCGAGCAGGCGATCGCGACCGAGAACCAGGTGCGGACCGCGATCCTGGCCGGCGTCGATCCGCAGGAGGCCTATCTGCGCTACGGCAAGTTCTGACCGGCCGGCGGGGCCGCCCGCGTCAGCTGCGGCCGGGCAGCCTGGCCAGGGCCTTGGCGCGCCGGCTCAGCCACCAGGCATATTGCTCCGGCCATAGGGCGTATTCCGGATCGAAGCCCAAGGCCTGGGCGGCGCGCAGCGGCCAATAGGGGTCGTTCAGCGCCTCGCGACCGATCGCGATCAGATCGGCCGCACCCTCTGCGAGGATCGCCTCGGCCTGCGGGCCGTCCAGGATCAGCCCGACCGCCTGGGTGGCGATCCCGGCCTCGGACCGGACCTTGGCGGCATAGGGCACTTGGAAGCCCGGGCCGCGGCCGGTGTTGGAATTGGTGGCGCCGCGTGGATCGTGGCCGCCGCTGCTGCAGTCGATCACGTCGACGCCCAGCTCCTTCAGCGCCTTGGCGAGCACCACGCTGTCCTCGATCGACCAGCCGCCCGCCATGCCATCGACGCTCGAGATCCGAAAGAACAAGGGCTGGCTCGCCGGCCAGACGGTGCGCACCCCGCGCGCGACCTCGAGCGCCAGGCGCATGCGGCCGGCCAGCTCGCCGCCATAGCCGTCATTGCGCCGGTTCGAGATCGGGGACAGGAAGGAATGGATCAGATAGCCATGGGCGCCATGGATCTCGGCGACCTCGAAGCCCGCCGCCAGCGAGCGGCGCGCGGCCACGGCAAAGGCCTCGACCAGCGCGCCGATCGCAGCCTCCGACAAGGCGGTCGGCGGCAGCCAGCCCTCGCTGAACGGCTCGGCGGTCGGCCCCACGATCGGCCAGGCGACCTCGCCCCGCGCCCGATCGGTCTCGGCCAGCGGGCCATTGCCGTACCAGGGCCGCTGCATGCTGGCGCGCCGGCCGGCATGGGCCAGCTGGATGCCGGGTGCTGCCCCCATCTGCCGGATGAACCGGGCGATCGGCCGGAAGGCGTCGGCATGGGCGTCCGACCAGATGCCGGTGTCGCCATGGGTGATCCGGCCCTCGGGCACCACCGCGGTCGCCTCGGCGAACACCAGGCCGGCCCCGCCCTTGGCGAAGCTGCCGAGATGGCACAGATGCCAGTCGTTGGCGAGGCCGTCATGGGCCGAATACTGGCACATCGGCGAGATCACGATGCGATTGCGCAAGGTGACCTCGCGCAAGGCCAAAGGCGTGAACAAGTGCGGCGTCTGGCTCGCATCGGCCATGGTGATCTTCCCCCACCCAAGCTTTTTTGGCGTTCGACGCTTAGAGATGGCGCCTGCGTGTGCCGCAGCCAAGCCCGCAGGCTCAGGCGAAGGTCATGAGCACCTGGTCGGCCGCGACCGTGGTGCCGGCCGCGACCTCGATCCCGGCGACCGTGCCGTCGCGCTCGGCGCGCAGCACGTTCTCCATCTTCATGGCTTCCAGCACCGCCAGCTCCTGGCCCGCCTTGACCTCCTCGCCGGCCGCGACGGCGACGCTGACGATCAGGCCCGGCATCGGCGACAGCAGAAAGCGCGACAGATCCGGCGGCACCTTGACCGGCATGCGCGCGGCGAACTCGGCGGCCTTGAGCGAGCGCACCAGGGCCTGCAGCTCGACGCCGGCATGGACCAGCCGGTAGCCCTCCGTGCAGGCCTCGACCTGGACGATGGCGCTCTTGCCATCCAGGAGGGCCCGCGCCAGCGGCTCGCCCGGCCGCCAGTCCAGCGCCAGCTCGACTTGGCCGGCAGCACTGCCCTGCCCGCTCGCCGCCGCCACCTCGACGCTGAAGCGGTGGCCGCTGTCGGCGGGCTCACGCTGGGCGCTGACCGCCACGTCCTCATCGCCCAGGCGCACCACCCAGTCGTGTGCCAGCACCGGCTGCCAGCCAGGCAAGCGGCCCGAGATCGCCGCCGCCCGCTCATCCTCGATCAGCCGGAGCGCCACCGCGATCGCCGCCAGCGCGTTGCGCAGGCCCGGCGTCGGGGCCAGGCCCTCGAAGCGCTCGCCGAACTCGGCGGCGATGAAGTCGGTCGAGAGATCGCCCGCCTGGAACCGGCGGTGGTGCAGGAGCGCCGAGAGGAAGGCGAGGTTGTGGTTGACGCCGCGCACATAGAAGGCGTCCAGCGCATCGGCCAGCCGCGCGATCGCGGTCGCGCGGTCCGGGCCGTGGGCGCAGGCTTTGGCCAGCATCGGGTCATAGAACATCGTGACCTCGCTGCCCTCGACCACGCCGCTGTCGATGCGGACGCCATCGCCGGTCGGCAGCGCATAGCGCTTGAGCCGGCCGATCGAGGGCAGGAAGCCGCGGCTCGGATCCTCGGCATAGAGCCTGGCCTCGACCGCCCAGCCGTCCAAGCGGACATCAGCCTGGGTCAGGCCCAGCCGCTCGCCGGCCGCGACCTTGATCATCTGCTCGACCAGATCGAGGCCGGTGATCAGCTCGGTCACCGGATGCTCGACCTGGAGCCGGGTGTTCATCTCGAGGAAGTAGAAATTGCGGGCGCCATCGACGATGAACTCGACCGTGCCGGCGGAAAAGTAGCCGACCGCCCGGGCCAGCGCCACCGCCTGCTCGCCCATGGCGCGCCTGGTGGTGGCGTCGAGGAACGGGCTCGGCGCCTCCTCGATGACCTTCTGATGGCGGCGCTGGATCGAGCATTCGCGCTCGCCCAGATACAAGATGGTGCCGTGCTGATCGCCCAGCACCTGGATCTCGATATGGCGCGGCTCGCTGATGAACTTCTCGAGGAAGACGCGATCGTCGCCAAAGGACGAGCGCGCCTCGCTCTGCGCCCGGGTCAGGCCCTCCTTGAGGTCGCCGGGATCGAGCGCCACCCGCATGCCCTTGCCGCCACCGCCGGCGGCCGCCTTGATCATCACCGGATAGCCGATCTCATGGGCAATCCGGCGCGCCTCATCGAGGCCGCTGATCGGCTCGGCATGGCCGGGCACGGTGCTGACCCCGGCTGCGAGGGCCAGGCGCTTGGATTCGATCTTGTCGCCCATCGCCTGGATCGCCCCGACCGGCGGGCCGATGAAGGCGAT
>CADEGR010000234.1 GCA_902826935.1 uncultured Alphaproteobacteria bacterium
ATCCCGCTCATCTTGCCAACCTCCTGGTGCCGATCAACCGGGCTGGCTGGCCGTTCATCGCGCTGGCGCTGCTCGGCACGGCCCTGCTTGGCTTGCTCGGCAGCTGGGCGCTGATGCTGGGCCTGCTGGTCAGCGCCTGGATGGTCTATTTCTTCCGCGATCCACCCCGGGTCACGCCGGAGGGCGAAGGCATCGTGGTCAGTCCGGCCGATGGCGTGGTGCAAGCGCTGCGGCGGCGGCCGCCGCCCGCGGAGCTGGGCCTGGGCGAGCAGCCTCTGATGTGCATCAGCGTCTTCCTCAATATCTTCGACGTCCATGTCAACCGGGCGCCGGTGGCCGGTCGGATCACGCGCCTGGCCTACCATCCGGGCCGCTTTTTCAATGCCGCGCTGGACAAGGCGTCGGAGGACAATGAGCGCCAGTCCTTCCGGATCGAGACCGCCCAGGGCGATCGCTACGGCCTGGTCCAGATTGCCGGCCTGATCGCGCGCCGGATCGTCGGCTTCGTGCAGGAGGGCGATCCGATCGAGGCCGGCCAGCGGGTCGGGCTGATCCGCTTCGGCAGCCGCTGCGACGTCTATCTGCCGGATGGCGTGGTGCCGCTGGTGGCGCCCGGCCAGCGCGCGATCGCCGGCGAGACCGTGCTGGCGGATGGCCGTCGCAATCAGGCGCCCTCCGGCTGGCGGCGCAGCTGATGCTGAGAGAGCGACGTCCCCGCTGGCGCAAGCGGCGCCCCTTGCGGCCCCTGCGCGCCCGACCGCTGATCCATTTCGTGCCGAACGCCTTCACGGTCGCCAGCATCTGCTTCGGCTTGACCTCGATCCGCTATGGCCTGGACGGGCGCTTCGAGCTGGCGGTCATCCTGATCATCCTGGCCGGCCTGTTCGACGGCCTGGACGGCCGCTCGGCGCGGCTGCTCAAGATCACGTCCAAGATCGGCGCCGAGCTCGACAGCCTGGCGGATTTCCTGAGCTTCGGCGTGGCGCCTGCGTTCTTGGTCTATCTCTGGTCGCTGAACGCGGTCAAAGGCTTCGGCTGGGCGCTGGCGCTCCTGTTCGTGATCTGCATGGCGCTCCGCCTGGCCCGCTTCAACAGCGAGCTGGAAGACCCCAATCGGCCGCCTTGGACCACCCGCTTCTTCACCGGCATGCCGGCGCCCGCAGCCGCCGGCGTGGCGCTGATGCCGATGATGCTGTCCTTCGCGCTGGGCGCGCCCTGGCCGAGCTTCTGGGCGCTCAACGCCGTGTTCATGGTGTTCGTCGCCCTGATGATGGTCAGCCGGGTGCCGACCTTCTCGATCAAGATGGTCATGACCCGGATCAAGCCGGAATATGTCCTGCCGACCCTGGTGACCGTGACCATCGTCGTGGCTGCCACGGTGACCGCGCCCTGGTGGACCCTCCTGACCGTCGGCGTGTTGTACCTGGCCAGCCTGCCGGCCGGCATCATGGTCGCCAGGCGGCTGCGCCAGCAGCATGAGCGCGAGACCGCGCCCTATCGCAACCAGGCCGGCGACGCCGACCAGGCCCCGCCAGCCTCGACCCCCGTCGGCCCGGTGGCGCCGGTCGCCGCCGCGACACCCCGGACCGAGCCGGCGACCGGCACGGCCCGGGTCTACAGCCTGGGCGGCAGCCGACCGGCGACGCCGCCAGCCGCCAGCTCCGACGACGCGTGATCGGCCAGCGCCGCGAACCCGGCTGCAAGAGCGCTCGGCAGAAGGCGGTGCGGTGGCTGGCGCACCCGGTCGCGCGATGCTCGACGGCCGTCTCAGGCGTCTGATCGAGCCCGCGCTCGATCGCCTCGGGCGGGTCCTGGCTGCCCGGGAGATCGGTGCGGATGCGGTCACTCTTGTCGGCTTCGCGCTCGGCCTGGCGGCCTTGCCGGCGATTGCCTGGCACCACTACCAAGCGGGCCTCGCCTTGATCCTCCTGAACCGTCTGGCGGACGGGTTGGATGGCGCGATTGCCCGCCAAGCCGGCCTGACCGACCGCGGCGGCTTTCTCGATATCAGCCTCGACTTCGTGTTCTACGCCACCGTGCCCTTCGCCTTCGCTCTGGCCGATCCGGCCGCCAATGCGCTCCCGGCCGCCTTCCTCCTGTTCAGCTTCATCGGCACCGGCAGCTCGTTCCTCGCCTTTGCGATCATTGCCGCCAAGCGCGACATCGCCACCGACCTGCGCGGCAAGAAGTCGTTCTACTATCTGGGCGGCCTGACCGAGGGCAGCGAGACCATCTTGCTGTTCGTCCTGGCCTGCCTCCTGCCAGGCTGGTTCCCGGCGCTCGCCTGGGGGTTCGGCGCCCTTTGCTGGCTCACCACCGCGACCCGCCTGGTCGCCGGCTGGCAGACCTTCCGCCAGCCGTGACGGCCAGCTCTGCTGTGGCCGATGATGACCCGAGCTCAATTGGCTGGGCATGGAGGGAGCGGGATGAGCCAATCCATCGGCTTGGTGGCGGTCCTGGTCGGCGACTACGACGACGCCATCAGGTTCTATGTCGATGTGCTCGGCTTTGCGCTGGTGGCAGACCAGCCGATGCCCGAGCAGGCCAAGCGCTGGGTGGTCGTGGCACCACCGTCTGGCGGCGGCGCCCGCTTGCTGCTGGCGCGCGCGGCCAGTCCGAGGCAGTCAGCGCGGATCGGCGATCAGACCGGCGGCCGGGTGTTCTTGTTTCTCTATACCGACGACCTGCAGCGGGACTACCTGAACTACCGAAGCAGGGGCGTGGTTTTCGTGCGCGGGCCGAGTGAACAAGCCTATGGCACGGTCGCGGTGTTTCGCGACCTCTACGGCAATCTGTGGGATCTGATCCAGCCGCGCGACCGCGCCGGAAGCACCGAGCCAGGTTGACTGGCGGTGCTGGCAGTCGAGAGCGAACGAGTTTCGGGTCCGGTATCCCGGGAAACAAGCAGGGAAGCCATGCAATCTGGGCGTTGAAGAATCGGACATCGACGTTAAATGACAATTATATCAATTGCTTGGCAGCTAATTCCCTAGATAGCCGAACAGGGAGCATTGCTGTAGCGCAGCAGGGAAACGGATCTGCCAAACAGTGGTAATGCATGGGCGGAGCAGCCATTGCCGCCCGCCCTGGTTACGGCTCATGTGGCAGCAGCTATTGTTCAGGCTCATAACCTGAAGGTCGTAGGTTTAAATCCTACCCCAGCAATCAAGTTTTATCACGGAATATCAATGATATAGCCCGCCAACAAGGCGGCTGTTTGCGTTGGTGACTCATGCTACACGCGAAACCAAAAAAATCCCGCCTAATATCAGCCACTTAAACAGATTCCGCACGGATCCCCCCCAAACTCCGTGGATTCCGTGGCACATGCTTGGCACATGGTTCGGCTCCGGCTGTCGGTGCGGCAGAAGTCCGCCGCATAGTGCGCTTATAGGTGAAGCGGTTGCTTTGGCGGAATTGGGATGTCGTGAGCGCGCATCTAGGATCGGGGCGAGGAGCCGCGGGGCGGTGCGCCGGCAGGTGCGATCGAACTGATCTTCCCCAGGCCCTGCGAGCCGCTGGTAATTCAGGCTAGAGTTGGGCGCCGCTCGCGCGGCGGGCGCCCGGGGACGAAGATTGTCGAATTCAAGGACCTGCCTGAGTTCCTCAAGATTGGCCAATTGGTGCGCGGCAGGATCACGGTGGCGACCACTGCGGACGGTCTCTATCAGGTCGACTATGCGGGCGAGCATCAAGCCAAGGCCATATGGTCGAGCGTGGCTTCAGTGGCGGGCCGGTCTTCGGCCGAAGCGACACGGTCATCTTCGGAGCGATCACGGCCAAGGCTAGGGACCACTGGGTAGCTTATGCGATTCCAGCCGAAGCCATCGAGCGGGCACTGCCGGCTGCGAAGGCCGAGCACAAGACCGGCGCGCTCGATCATGCTGCCCCCCTTGCCCGCTGGGACCTGCCTGAGCAAGTCGGCCATCTGCGCCGCCTTCTGGAAGCGCGCATGGACCGGCACGGGCGCCGCGAGTTCGTGCAGGTGCTGCGTCTGCTCGAGGT
>CADEGR010000235.1 GCA_902826935.1 uncultured Alphaproteobacteria bacterium
GCGCATCTGCTTTGGGAGCAGAGGGTCGGGTGTTCGAATCACCCCGCCCCGACCAATCCAATCGCGACCTAGCTCGACGCGCAGCCGGACCCCAGGCGTGCGCCCACACCCATGCTCGCGGGCTCGCGTTCCGCGCAGATCGTCGGCTGCCGGCTCGGCCGTTAGCGCTTTGCGCGAACAGGCTTGTTCAACCTACAAGATTTACAACGATAATATCTCCCTTGTCGGGCGAGCCGTGGGCGATGACCGGATTCCTGGCCAGCGTCGCCAGCCAGCCTCGTTAGGGCTAAACAACCAACAGTATGCCATCAGCTGCGGTCTCTAATCCTAAAGCGAAGGCCAATTAGATTGACGCCGTGATTGTTGATACGATAATCTTGATGGCGTATCACAGTTAATAAAGTGTAAAGAACCCGACCAAAAAAGGGCGCGTTGTACTGTAAATTACTGTGGGTGCGGGCTAAATGTTCGACCTTGCGCTGGCGATCGCGGACAGCTGCCGCGGCCATGCGAGCCGACCGGCGCTGGCGCTTGATGGTCGAGTCTGGAGTTATCTCGAGTTGTATCAGTCGGTTGCGGGCTTGGCGGCGCTTCTGGCCGACCGACGCTTGCAGCTCGAGCGGCCGCCGCGGGTCGGCATTCTCGCTGAGCGTTCGCTCCTCGCCTATCAGGGCGTGCTCGCAGCCGTCCTGGCCGGCGCTACCTACGTGCCCTTGAGCTCGGCGCAGCCCGCGGCCCGTCTGCAAGCCGTGGTTGATCGGGCGGGATTGGATTTTCTGCTGGTTGAACCGGCCAGCGATTGGCCGATTGCTTCGGCACTGCTCGCTCGTACCCCTCGGCCGGTGATCGTGGTCGTGCCGGCGACCACCGGCGAATTGCCCTGCGTGACCGCGGGCAGTCCGCATCGCCTGATGCGCGCGCCGGTCGCAGCCGCGGGCCGGCCAGATGGCTGGCCCGCGGTCGATCCGGCGGCGCCGCTCTATCTGATGTTCACCTCCGGCACGACCGGCGAGCCCAAGGGCATTCTGGTCGGCCGCGGCAGTGTCGCCAGCTACCTGCAGTCCGTGGGCGGCGTGTTCGGGCTTGGTCCCGGCGATCGCTGCAGCCAGTTCTTCAGGCTGACCTTCGATCTGTCGGTGCACGACCTGCTGGTCACCTGGCTGGCGGGCGCTTGCCTCCATGTGCCGAACGACCGCGAGCTGCTCGATCCGGTCGCGTTCTGCCAGCGCCACGCGCTGACCGCCTGGTTCTCGGTGCCCTCGATGGCGGCGCTGGCGGCAAGCTTCGGCAAGCTGAAGCCAGGCTGCCTGCCCAGCCTGCGCCATGTCCTGTTTTGCGGCGAGGCATTGTCCGCCGAAGTCGCTGCCGCGATGGCCGCAGCGGCGCCGGCGGCTGACCTCACCAACCTCTATGGCCCGACCGAGGCGACCATCGCGATCACCCGCTACCGGCTGCCGCCGCCGCCGGATCAGGGGGCGGCCCGGCCGGCCGCCGTGCCGATCGGACAGCCCTTTCCGGGCCAGCGCATCGCCATTGTCGACGAGCGGCTGCGGCCGGTCGGGGATGGCCGGGTTGGCGAGCTGCTGCTCGCAGGCGACCAGCTGGCGCTCGGCTACCACGGCGATCCGGCGCAGACCGCGGCGCGCTTTCCGGTCCTGCGGCTGCCGGGCGACCGGCCGCGCCGCTGGTTTCGGACCGGCGATCTGGTCCAGGCCGATCCGGCCCGTGGCTTGCTCTTTCGCGGCCGCAATGACGACCAGATCAAGCTGCGCGGCTATCGGATCGAGCTGGGCGAGGTCGAAGCCGCGCTGCGCCAGGCGGCCGGCACCGGCCTCGCGGTGGTCGCGGCCTGGCCGCCCAGCGATCTCGGCACCGCCGACCAGCTGATCGGCTTCGTCTGTCCGCCCCATGCGCCCCTGCCGGAAGTCTCGGCGCGGCTCGCCCAGCTCTTGCCCGCCTATATGCGGCCACGCCGGATCGTGTCGGCCGAGCGGCCGCGCCTGAGCCCCAATCACAAGCTCGACCGGCGCCAGTTCGTGCGCCATCTGACGCCCACCGAGGAGTAGCCGAGCATGCAGCAGCCCCTCGATCCGGCGGCCCTTGCCGCACTGGTCCAGACGATCATCCTCGAGCATGGCACGCGCCACAGAGCCGAGGTCATCGCCCCGGATCAGAACATCCTGGAGTTCGTGGATTCCTTCGGGCTGGTCAACGTCCTGCTGGCCCTGGAGAGCCGGCTGGACGTCACGCTGGATCTGGCCGACGTCGATCTGGCGAGCCTGACCCGCTTTGGCGACTTCCTCGACTTCGTGGCCGGCGCCTGCCAGGCCGACCGACGCGCGGCGCAAGGCTAGCGGAGCCGGGCGCCGCCATGGCCACGGAGCCGGCCGCCCCCAGCCCGATCGAGGTCAGCTACGGCCTCGGCAATGTCTATTTCGACAAGACCGAGATCACGGACATCGATGGCAGCGCCGGCCAGCTGCGCTATCGCGGCTACAGCATCGACGAGCTGGCGGCGGCGCCCGATTACGAGCGGGTCGCCCATCTGCTGCTGCGCGGCCGCTGGCCCAGCGCGGCCGAGGCCGCGGCGTTCCATGCCGAGCTGGCCAGCCGGCGGGCTTTGCCGGGACGGCTCCTGCCGCTGCTGGCCGACCTCAAGGACGCGCCGCCGGCCAGCGCCTTGCGCACCGCGGTCTCCTATTTGGGCGCCATCGCGCCCGCCGACGCGCCGCCCGAACGGGTCGCGCTGGATCTGGTGGCGCAGCTGCCCGGCATGGTGGTCGCCCATCACTGCCTGCGCCGCGGCCGCCCGGTGCCCATGCCCGATCCAGCCGAGGACCTCGCCAGCGATTTCCTGCGCGGCCTGCTCGGCCGCGATCCGACCGACCTCGAGCGGCGGATCATCAACCTCGATTTCGTGCTGCACGCCGACCACGGCGCCAACGCCTCGACCTTCACCGCCCGGGTCGTGACCAGCACCGGCGCCGACATGTACGCCGCCGTCAGTGCCGCGGTGGGGGCCTTTGCCGGCCAGCTGCACGCGGGCGCGGTTGCAGGTGTCTGCGCCATGCTCGACGAGATCGGGACGCCTGACGCGGTGCCAGGCTACTTGGCGGCCCAGCGCCGAGCGAATCGACCGGTCATGGGCTTCGGCCACCGCATCTATCGCCGCGCTGATCCGCGCGCTGCGCATTTTCGCGCAGTAGCGCACGAGCTGAGTGCCCGGCTCAACTCGCCCCGCCTCGTCACGATCGTCGATGCACTGGTCGCTGCAATGGCGCCAATGGCGAAGTTCGGCATAGCGCCCAATGTCGATCTCTATGCGGCGGTGATCTATCGGCTGCTAGATTTGTCCGATGACCTTGCGACCGCGATTTTCGCTGCAGCGCGGATTTCCGGCTGGCTTTCTCAGATCATCGAGCAAAGCTCGAATAACATCCTGATTAGACCCAAGCTGCTCTACCACGGTCCGCAGCCGCGACCGCTGCCTGCAACTATGTGACGAACTTGGCCGAGCTGGCACTGTCAGACGTCGTCTTATTTGCGGCTTGTGTCATTGTATCGTTCGTGAATGCATCGATTGGGCCCACAGGAGCCGGAACCTTCGCGGCCATGGCAGCATTCCTGCCTGCCCAGGCCGTTGTTCCAGTCCATGGGTTCACTGAGTCACTGTCTTGCGCCGCGCGATGGATGCTTTTGCGCCAGTATGTCGACTGGCACTATGTCCGAATTTTTAGCGCCAGCACCGCAGTGGGACTTTGCATTGCTTGGCCAATTTTGGCTCAGGGTTTAGTGTCCGAAGCAGCTTTGAAGGTGCTTATCGGAGCTTTCATCATTCTCATCACCTGGATACCATTGAACCTCATCGTTGCGGAGCACCCGACCTATCCAGCCTTTGGCGGGGCTGTAACCGGCTTTCTAACTTTATTTGT
>CADEGR010000236.1 GCA_902826935.1 uncultured Alphaproteobacteria bacterium
AGCAGGCGCCCATGCCGCCGCAAATACGGAATATGCGGCAGCAGCTCAGCGGACTCGATCATCGCATGCTCCTAAGGCGCCGGTTCTGGTGAGGCGGAACCATACACCGACAGATTGGTTGGCCTGGATGAGGCTACAAGTTCTGCCTGGTTTTACTCTAGCCGCCAAGATGCTGCCATCGGTCGCTCGACCAGCTCGGCGCGACCCGAGCCTGCAAGCTATCGGGATGAATCTGGTGATGAGCCTGTGGACCAATATTGTGCCCTTGGTGCCGCCCCGCAACCGGCCGCGGCATGACAACGACGCCATGGAAGCGGCCCTGCAGGCGCTGGGCGCCGACATCCTGCACGAGCCGGTGCCGGCCGCCCTGGCCCGCCTGGTCGCCGCCGCCAGCCCGCCGCCTGCCGATCCGGCGCATCCCAGGCCGGCCGCGCGCGCCCGCCGGGAACCGGTTGAGCCAGCTGACGTTTAAGCAGCCGGGAGGAGGCTCGGCGTCTGATCTGCCGCCGATACTCAGCCGCCGATCAACAGGAGCATAAACGATGCTGCAATGGGCTTTGATATTTCTGGTCGTCGCGCTCATCGCCGGAGTCTTGGGCTTTGGCGGCATTGCCTCGGCGTCCGCCGGGATCGCCAAAATTCTGTTCTTCATCTTCCTGGTGCTGTTCGTGGTCGGGCTGGTCGCGCACATGGTGCGCGGGCGAGCATGACCTGCTCCACGGGACGCTAGCGATCGCGCCGGCCCGCCTGGCGGGCGGCGCCGGGGTCGCGAATGGCCGGATCATGCCCATGATCCGGCCATTTGCCGTAGTCGGGGCGCGGCCGGTCATGTACAAAACCGCGGGCAGGGTGGTCGGTCCATCAATCAGGTTGGTCGCTTGACACGTTCTCCACAGCTCCATGGCTACGCGCGCCAGCCGGCGAACGTGCGCCCGGCCGGTCGCCAGGCGCTCGCACCGCCGCGGGCAAGGCCCGGCCGATGACCGCCACGATCGATCTGATCGAGGCGGAGATCCCGCGGCTCAGGCGCTTTGCCCGGTTCCTGGTCGGCGATGCCGACCGCGCCGATGACCTGGTCCAGGAATGCCTGACCCGGGCGATCACCAAGATCGACAGCTGGCAGCCCGGCACCAACCTGCGCGCCTGGCTGTTCGTGATCCTGCGCAATTGCCATTTCAATGAGCTCCGGCGCAGCAACCGCTCGCCGATCATCGCCGATGCCGAGGACCGGGCGGCCGCGGTGCCGGGCAATCAAGAGGCCCATATGAGCCTCCTGGAGGTGCGCGAAGCGTTCTTGCGTCTGTCCGACGAGCACCGCGAGGTGCTGCTGCTGGTCGCGGTCGAGGGCCTGGCCTACGAGGAGGCCGCCTCGATCTTGAATGTGCCGATCGGCACGGTGCGCACGCGCATCTTCCGCGCGCGCGAGTCTTTGCGCGACATGCTGGCGATGGACGATCAAGGCCCCGGCGTGCCGGTCGCCCGGCGGGAGATGCGATAGGCATGGTGGAGCGGCAAGGCTTGCGCGACGAGCAGTTCCAAGACTACCTCGACGGCCGCTTGAGCGACGGCGAGCGGGCCGACCTGGAGGCCTATCTGCGCGCCCATCCCGAGGCTGCCGCCGAGGTCGAGCAGCTGCGCCGCCAGAACGAGGCGCTGCGCGGCGTTGGCCAGGAGATCCTGGAGGAGCCGATCCCCGATCGCCTGCGCGACGTGCTGCGGGGGCTCGCCAAGGACATCCTGGAGGAGCCGGTGCCGAGCCGGCTGCGCGACGTGCTGGAGCGGGCGCCGCAGCTCGGCGCCGGGCAGAGCGCGCCGGCGCCGGAGCCGCCAGCCGCCCCGAGCAGCGCCCCGGCCGCCGTGCCTGCTGCCGCGGTCGCGCCGCGCCGCTCGCGCCTGACCTTCATCGAGGTCGCGGCGGCTTTTCTTCTGTTCTTCGCCGGCGCCACCTGCGGCTGGGTCCTGAACGGTCGCCTGCAGCCGGCGATGCCTTCGAGCGCCGATCTGGCGATGCAGCTGGCCCACGCCTTCGACTTCTATAAGGCCGAGCCCGGCTATCCGCCCGACTTCCCGGCCGAGCGCGGCCGCGAGTTCACCAGCCTGCTCGGCCGCTCCTTCGTCCAGCCGATCGAGCCGCCGGATCTGCGCCCCTACCAGTTCGCCAATGCCGGCGGCCGGATCGCGCCCCTGGGCGCCAGCCGGGTCGGCCTGTTCGAGTTCGAGAACCCCGGCCATGCCCGGCTCGGCCTGTTCTTCTGGCGCAGCGACGCCGAGGCGCCGCCGCCGCTCGCGGTCAGCGACCAGGCCGGGGTCGCGACCCGCTTTTGGACCGCGGGCGATCTGACCTTCGCCTTGTTGGGCGATCTCAAGACGCCCGAGTTCGAGCAGATCGCCGCCGCGATCGAGACCTTCTACCGGGACCGCGCCAAGCGCCCGTGAGCCCGCCGCCGGCCTTGCCTGATCACTGATCGTTGAGCGCCGCCCGGTGCCGCTTGCGCCCCGCGCAAGCCGGGCGCAGACTTTCCCGCTTGCGGCCGGCCTCGCCTGGCCGGCTCCGGACCTCCGGGAGGAATGCCATGCAGGTGGCCAGCATCTTGACGACCAAAGGTCGCGAGGTCAGCACCATCATGCCCACCGCCACCTTGGCGACCGCCGCCCAGCGGCTGCGGCTGGACCGGATCGGCGCCCTCGTGGTGGTCGATCAGGGCCGGGTGGCCGGCATGCTGTCCGAGCGCGACATCGTGCGCACCTTCGCCGAGCATCGCGGCGAGACCGCTGACATCACGGTCGCCCAGGTGATGAGCCGCCAGGTCATCGCCTGCCGGCGGAACGACAGCATCACCCATGTGCTGGGCCTGATGACCCGCCACCGGGTGCGCCATCTGCCGGTCCTGGAGGATGGCCAGCTGCTCGGCCTGATCAGCATCGGCGACGCGGTCAAGCACCGCCTGGACGAGCTGGAGCTGGAGGCGTCGGTCCTGCGCGACGCCTATATCGTCAGCCACTGAGCGGCCCGGCGGACGCCGGCGGATTTCCCTGGACAGGCGCGCGAAATCGCAGGACTAAACGGCAGGTTTCGATCCTCCGCCTTGGGAGCCGCCGAATGCGCTTGGTCCTGCTCGTGGTTCTGCTGCTCGCCGGCTGCGGCACGCCGCTCACCAGCTTCACCCCGCCGCCGCTCGACTACAGCGGCCGGCTGCCCTTGCGCCTGGCGGTCAGCGACGTCCGGATCGACCGCCAGCAGCGCCCGGCCGGGATCGCCACCGCCGCCGAATACCAGCTGCCGGTGTCGCTCGCCGAGGCGACCGAGGCCCTGCTCCGCCAGCGCCTCCAGCCGGCCGGCGGCAAGGCCAAGCTGGTCGCGGTGATCGAGCAGGCGACCGTGAGCGAGCAGGCCCTGCCGACCACCGGCGGCGTGCGCGGCTACTTCACCAAGGAAGCCGACCAGCGCCTGACCGGCACCCTCAAGGTCCGCGTCGACCGCCTCGACTACAGCGGCAATGTCGAGAGCTCCGTCAGCACCACCGCCACCCGCACCGCCTCGCTCGAGGAAGGCCAGCCCTACGCCGACCGGCAAAGAAAAGGCCACGAGCTGGTCCTGGCGCTGGTCGATGACATCGACAAGGGGCTGGAGGAGCAGATCAGAGGGGAGATGGGGGATTTGGTGCAGTAATTCGCTAGCTAGCTTGGATCGTGCTAATCTAAAGAGGTGATTTCCGTGGCATATTTTTTGAATCTATTTAACGTGAATACCTGGAGGGAATTTCAAGACGCCGGATCAGTGATCTCAGGTCACTCAATCCGGCAGCGGAAATATGCTGAAAGCTCTGTGAAAGTTGGCGATGTTTTTATATGTTACTTAGTCGGTCTGTCA
>CADEGR010000237.1 GCA_902826935.1 uncultured Alphaproteobacteria bacterium
CGCCTAGAGCGTCGGCTCGATCCGGCGCAGGGCGCGCAGATAGGCCTCGATCGCCGCCGTCCAGCCCAGCCGCAAGGCATCGGCGGTGAGCGCGTGGCCGATGCTGACCTCGGCCAGCGCCGGCAGCGCCGCCACGAAGGCCGGCAGATTGTCGAGATTGAGATCGTGGCCGGCGTTGATCACCAAGCCCGCCGCAACGGCGGCCTCCGCGGTCGAGGCGTAGCGGCGCAGCAAGGTCCGGGCAGCGGCCCGGTCCTCCAGGCAGGCAAAGGCGTAAGGGCCGGTGTAGAGCTCGACCCGATCGACCCCGACCGCGGCCGCCGCGGCCATCTCGCCCGGCTCCGGATCCATGAACAGGCTGACCCTGGCGCCGGCCGCCTTGAGCTCGCGCACCAAAGGCCGCAGCTCGCCGCGATCAGGCCCCAGCTCCCAGCCATGGTCGGAAGTCCGCTGCTCTGGCCGATCCGGCACCAGGGTCACCTGCTGCGGCCGGACCTGCTGGACCAGGGCAATGAAATCCGGGCTTGGATAGCCCTCGATGTTGAACTCGATCTCGGCCGGAAACTCCCGCCGGAGCAGCTCGGCCAGCTCGTAGACGTCGGCCTTGCGGATATGGCGCTCGTCCGGGCGCGGATGGACCGTGATGCCCTGGGCGCCGGCGTGGACGACCTGGCGGGCGGTCTCCAGCACGCTCGGATAGCCGATCTCGCGCTGGTTGCGCAGCAAGGCGATCTTGTTCAGATTGACGCTCAGCTTGGTGGCGATCGGCTCGATCATGCGACGGGTCCCAACGGGCGGCGAGCTTGTTTAGCGCTCCAGCGTAGCGAATAATGGCTCCGTTGGAAGAGCCAATCTGCGCTTCGCCAAAGGACCGCTTCAGCCATGCGCCATGGCCAAGCAAGCCGCTGACCTGCCGCTGCCGGCGCTGACCTTGGATCCGGCCGCCGCCCGGCCGCTGCATCGTCAGATCTATTTCGGCATCCGAGCCGCGATCCTCGCCGGCTGCATGAAGGCGGGCGAGCGACTGCCGGCCAGCCGCCGGCTCGCGCAGGCCTTGGGCGTGTCGCGCAACACCGTGCTGGCGGCCTTCGAGCAGCTGCGCGCCGAGGGCTATATCGAGGGCCGGATCGGGGCGGGCTCCTTCGTGCCGTGCCATCTGCCGGACGAGGCGCCTTTGGCCGGGCCGGGCGGGCCGCGGCGCGACCCTGGCCGGCCGGCCCGGCCGGCCCCGGCCGGGCGGCAGCCTTCGGCGCGCGCCCAAGCGCTCGCTCGTGGGGCGGAGCCCGGGCCGGCGGCCCGCGCCTTCCTGCCGGGCCTGCCGGAGCTGGAGCTGTTTCCGTTCCAGGACTGGGCGCGGCTGCTGGCGCGACGCTGGCGCCGGCCGCGGCGCGACTTCCTGGTCGGCGCCGGCGCGGGCGGCGATCCGGCCTTGCGCCAGGCGATCGCCGGCTACCTGGCGAGTGCCCGCGCGGTGGTCTGCGAGCCCGGCCAGGTGATCATCACCGCCGGCGCCCAGCAGGCGCTCGACCTGACCGCCCGGGTCCTGATCGACCCCGGCGATCTCGCCTGGGTCGAGGAGCCGGGCTATCGGCCGCTCAGCGCGGTGCTGACGGCCGCCGGGGCCGTGCTCCGGCCGGTGCCGGTCGACGGCGAGGGGCTGGCGCTGCCGCGCGGCCCGGACCAGCCGCCGCCCCGGCTGATCGCGGTCGCCCCCTCGCACCAATATCCGCTCGGCGTCACCATGAGCCTGCCGCGGCGCTTGGCGTTGCTCGACTTCGCGCGCCAGGCCGGCAGCTTCATCCTGGAGGACGACTATGACAGCGAGTTCCGCTATGCCGGCCGGCCGCTGGCCGCGCTGCAGGGCCTGGATGACGACCGCCGGGTGATCTATCTCGGCACCTTCAGCAAGGTGATGTTCCCCGGGCTGCGGCTGGGCTATCTGGTGGCGCCGCCGGACCTGGTCGACAGCTTCCTCGCCTTGCGCGCGCTGATCGACGCGCATCCTTCATCGATTGCTCAGGCAGCGCTCGCCGACTTCATCGAGGACGGCCATCTGGCGGGCCATATCCGGCGCATGCGGCAGCTTTATGGCGAGCGCCAGGCGCTGCTGATCGATTTCCTGCAGGCCCGGCTGGCTGGCGCCCTGCAGCTGGCGCCGGCCGAGGCCGGCATGCATCTGGTGGCCGACCTGGCGGCGGGCCTCGACGATCAGCGGCTCAGCCAGCAGGCGCGCGCCGCCGGGGTCGAGGCGCCGGCCTTGTCGGGCTATTTCCAGGGCCGGCCCGAGCGAACCGGGCTGCTGCTCGGCTATGCCGGGGTCGGCATCGCCGAGATGCGCCGCGCCAGCGAGATCCTGGCGCGGGTCGTGACCAGCTACCGCTCGGCGCCCTCGGCCTCGCCGGCGGCGTAGTTCAGCTCGATCTTCACGCCGTTCGGATCGGTCAGGAACACCTGGTGCAGCTCGAGCAGCGGCACGGTGCGCTGCTCATAGGCGCAGCCCAGCCGGTCGAGCTTGGCCAGCATGTCGCTGAGCCCAGTGGCATGGAAGGCGACATGGTCGAGCTGGCCGGTCGGCCGCGGCTCCTGAGCCTCGGCCGCGTTGCTGCCGGCCAGATGGACGACCGGCCGGCCGGCGACATAGAGCCAGTAGCCGGGGAAGGTGAAGGGCGGCCGCTCGCCCTCGGTCAGGCCCAGGACGTCGATATAGAAGTCGCGGGTCGCCTGCAGCGCGTCCGGCGCCATGCGCAAGGTGTAGTGATCAAGCCGCTCGAGTGCCATCCAACCGTCCTCCTGCTGCGTTGCCTCGCCCTCCTTGTTGTCGCCCGAGGGGGACGGCCTCGGCAAGAGCCGAGCCCGGCGGCCGCTACCAGGCCTGCCAGCCCTTGGCTCTCGGCCCTGCATGCGATGGGCCGGCAGCGGGCGTCAGCGGCAGGCCGCAATGGGGGCAATGGGGCGGATGGGCGTGCTGCTGGCGGCTGACCAGATGCACGATCGCCGAGGCATCGCGGGCGCGCAGGCCGAGCCGCTTGCGCAGCTCGATCAGCTGCTGGCGCTCGGCCTCGTCGAGCACGCCATCGGCGAGGCGCCGCTCGACCTCGGCCTCGAACAGCCGCTCGCGCTCATGCAGCTGCTCGGAGAAGCCGGAGGCGAGCAGGCCGGCCGGCAGCGCCACCATGCCGATGCCGATGATCGCGATGGCGCCGCCCAGGAGCTTGCCGAGCGGCGTGATCGGCACGACGTCGCCATAGCCGACCGTGGTCATGGTCACCACCGCCCACCACAAGGCCGCCGGGATCGTGCCAAAGGCGACCGGCTGGGCGCGATGCTCGGCCAGATAGGCGAGGCTGGCGGCGACCATCAGCAGCAGGAACAGGACGAACATGGCCGCGCCGATCGCGCGGGATTCCCGGCGCAGGGCATCGAGCAGCAGCGTGATCGAGGTCGAATAGCGGCTGAGCTTGAGCACGCTCAAGAGACGGAGCACCCGCAGCATGCGCAGATCGACGCCTGGCAGGACGCCAAGATAGAAGGGCAGGATCGCCGCCAGATCGGCCAAGGCCAGCGGCGTCACCAGATAGCGCAGACGGGCGCGCCAGGGCTTGGCCAAGGAGGCTTCGCTGGTCTCGACGATGGTCCACAGGCGCAGGCCATATTCCAGCGTGAAGGCGGCGACCGAGGCCAGCTCGAAGGCGCGAAACCAGGTCCGGTACGCGGCCT
>CADEGR010000238.1 GCA_902826935.1 uncultured Alphaproteobacteria bacterium
AGCTGGATCTTACCTTGCGCTCGCTACGCACACGCCGCCGGGATGGTGTGGCAATGAGCGGCAGTTGGGCAACTTGAGCGGCGCAGCGACGGCAGGATCGTCTATGGCGATCGAAGTCGATCCTATGGCAGCGATTTGACGCCGCGGCCGCGATCGTCGAGTTCTTTGAGGTGCTCGGTCCGTAGGATCAGCATCGCTGGCTCGGCAACGCGACGATGCCGCCATGCCGGGACGAGCCCTGAGCGGACCTTGGCCGACCGCTAACCGGCACAATCGAATCGCCCGCACCTCCCGTTCTCGGTTACACTTTCGCTGCCTGCCGCCGCAGCCGAGCCAGCGGCCGCAGGCCCGTGCACCGGAGCCGGAGCGCACCAGGACAGGGGCTGCCCATGCGCAAGACCGTGAAGATCCTGCACTCGGTCGCCGCCTGCGGGCTGATCGGCGGCCTCGGCTGCTACATGATCCTGCTCGCCATGGCGGCCCCGGAGACGCCCGCCGGCTATGCCGATCTGCGCCAGGCGATCGCCGCGATCAGCAACTACCTGCTGCTGCCGTCC
Organism: uncultured Alphaproteobacteria bacterium; assembly: GCA_902826935.1. GTDB lineage: Bacteria > Pseudomonadota > Alphaproteobacteria > Geminicoccales > Geminicoccaceae > CADEGR01. Next base: position 558 of record CADEGR010000238.1, read on the forward strand.
CTCGCGATCGCGCTGATCTCCGGCCTCTTGTCCATGGCGGTGCATCAGCCGTTCCTGGACCAGGGCTGGGCGTGGCTGAAGGCCGCGACCGGCATCCTCATGTTCAAGGGCGTCCTGACCATCGTCGGCGCCAAGGCCGACTATGCCGCCGTGGTCGCCCGCAAGATCGCCAACGGCGAGGCCCCGGCCGCCGTGCTCGACCGGGCGCTGGCCCAGGAGTGGTACGCCCTGGCGGCGGTCATGGCGCTGTCGCTCGGCAATGTCGTGGTCGGCATCTGGCGCCCGAAGCTCATGCGGCCACCCAAGCCCCAGGTGCTGAGCGCACCCGTGCTGGTGCCCGCAACCGATGCCGCGTCCCAGCCCAGCGAGCGCGCCCGGCCGGCGGCGTAGGCTCAGCCCCAAGTCAGCGGATCAAGCCGAAGATAGAAGTCCAGACGCTCCCGGTCCGGCGCTTCGATCCCGACCGTCTGGAACAGGATGGCGAAGGCCTCTGCCTCGACCGCTTGCGAGGCCCAGCGCTCGTGGGCAGTGGCCGCCATCAGCGCGAGATCGACATAGCGATCCGCCGTGCCGAGGCGGCCAAGGTCGACCAAGCCGGTGCATTGAAAGCTCGCCGGGTCGACCATGAAATTCGGCATGCAGGCGTCGCCATGGCAGACCACCCGATCGGCAGCCTCCTGATCGAGCCGGGCCGGCAGGTCCCGTTCGACCCGCGCCAGCAAGTCGCCCGGCCGCGTGTCCTGGTCCTCGTCCGGCAGGAAGTCGGGGTTCACGGCGGCGCGGGCCACGACCGCCGCGGCCTGCTCGACCATGACCAGCAGGTTGCGATCGAACGGGCAGGAGTCGGTCGCCAAGGCGTGCAGCCTGCCAAGCTGCTGCGCCATCGAGGGCCAGGCCTTGAGCAAGTCGGTACCCGGCAGCCGAGTCGCCGGCACGCCGGGCACGGCGGTCATCAGCAAGCAGGCCCCGGCCTCGACGTCGCGCCAGTCGATGACCTCCGGGCAGCCAACGCCGCGGCCATGGAGCCAAGCCAGCCGATCGCGTTCCCCGGCAAGCTCGACGGCCCGTGCCGGCCGCGCGATCTTCGCGAATGCGAGGCCATCAGCACGTCGATAGACCAGATCGCCTGATTCGCCGGTCCGAACCGGCACCCAGCCGAAGCGCCGACGGTCCAGCAACGTGTGCGTCCAGTCCAATCACCACCCCCACCTAGCCCCGGTGCTCCAGCACAAAATGCGTGTCTTCGTGCCTGCCGACGACGACGAAGCCGAGCTGTTCATATAGCGCCTTGGCCCGGTTGGCGATCAGGACCCGCAGCCGCAACGGCACGCCCAGCGCCCTCGCCTCCCCGATCAGCTCGCGCAGCAGATGCGTGCCAACACCCTGGTTTTGATGCGCCGGAGCGATCTGGATCTCCCCCAGCCAGACATGGTCGATCGCCCTGAGCACGCAGATCGCACCGACCCTTTGGCCGTCCTTCTCGACGATCTGATAGCGTTGCGCCGACCACTTGCCGGCAAAGATGCGACCCTGCAGGGCCTCATCCCAGTCGCCGAATTGTGCGGTGACGACCGGCTCGTAAGCCCGCTGGTTGAGCCGTTTCAGGAACCGCCGGTCTGCATCCGTGGCCGGTCGGCGCTGGATCACGATCGTCACTCCTGCCCCTTCCGAGACAGACCGGCAACGGCCCGCCCACTCTGGATTCAGGGACTTGACCTGCCTATGCAACAATCTTGTTGCATAGTGCGCCGTGCCGTTGAGCGAAGATGACATGAACCGTGTTTGTCGGGCGATCGCCGAGCCGACCCGACGCCGGATCATCGACGAATTGGCGCTACGAGATCGCCAGTCCCTGTTCGAGATCTATGCGCGCGTGGTGTCCGAGCATGGCATCGGTCACAGCCGGCAAGCGTTCTCGCGGCACCTGTCCGTGCTCGAAGACGTCGGCATCATCGAGATGGCGTGGCAGGGCACGACGAAGCTCCACTCTTTGAACACCGCGCCATTGGCCCGATTGCTGGACGGCTGGCTATCCAGGTTCGAGGAGCCGTGAATGAAGATCTACGTGACCAGTGTCGCCGACCAGGCCAAAGCCCTCGATTTCTACACCCGAGTGCTTGGCTTCGAGGTGAAGCATGACATCCCCATCGGCGCGCATCGCTGGCTCACGGTGGTCGGGAAGGACCATCCCAGTGGCACGGAATTGCTGCTGGAGCCGAGCGAGCACCCGGCCGTCAAGCCCTTCAAGGACGCGCTCCTGCGCGATGGCATCCCCGCAGCGTCCTTCCAGGTCGATGATCTGGACGCAGAATTCCACCGGCTCCGTGACCTCGGCGTGGCGTTCACGCAAGCGCCCATGGCCGCGGGTGCCGTTAAGATGGCCGTCTTGAACGACACCTGCGGGAACCTGATCCAGCTGATCGAGATGCGAGCGGCGGCGTGAGCACGGCGATCGTGGAGCACGTCGCTCCTAAGGCCTATCCGACTGACGTTCCCCCCAAATGCGGCGGCGCATTCGCTTGATTCATGGGTCGCTGCGCAGACGCTTGCCTTGAGTGTCACGCCAGTGGCAGGGTGCTCTGACCATGTTTGCTGATCACGATGCCTATATAGCTGAGGCGCCTAAGGACCTCCGCCCGCTGCTGGTTCGATTGCGCGCTCAACTCGCCGACGCGCTGCCTGACGCCGAAGAAGTCATCGCCTACAAGATGCCGGGCTTCCGGATCGGACAATCCATCATCGCGGGTTATGCAGCTTTCAGCAAGCAATGCGGCCTCTATCTATCTCCTTCCGCCATCAGGTCGCATGCCGGCGACATTGCCGCGGCCGGGCTCAAATCCACCAAGACTGGCGTCACCTTCTCGCCAAGCCAGCCAATCCCTGACGGGCTGGTCAGGAAACTCGCCCTCGCTTCCAGAAGAGATCAAAATCTCTGAGCGGTCGGTCCGGCCAAGGTCATCTGATAGGCCACCTCGTCGTCGTCATCCTCGACCCTGAGGACTTCGGCGTCCTGAAGCTCAAGATGGATTTAAGGTTTCTACGGTTGTACCTCCGGTCTGGCTAAGCCACTGCGCCTTGGGGTCAGGCGAGCGGCCGCATGCGACC
>CADEGR010000239.1 GCA_902826935.1 uncultured Alphaproteobacteria bacterium
GCGATCGAGCTCACCGCGCTGCTCGGCTGCGCCCATCGGTTCGATGACGCCCTGGGCGGCTGGCATGTGGCGGCCGATCCGGCGACCGGCCGCACCAGCGTGCCCGGCGTCCATGCCGCCGGCGAAGTGCTGGGCGTCGCCGGCGCCGAGCCGGCGATCCTGTCCGGCCGCCTCGCCGGCCTGGCGAGTGCCGCCGCCCTTGGCTTGCCCGTCGACCCACTGGCGCAGGACCTGGCCTGGCGCCGGCTCAACCGGGCGCGCCGTTTCGGCCACGGGCTTGGCCACCTGTTCGCGCCGCCAGCGGAGCTCGTGGAGCTGGCGGATGACGCCACCATCATTTGCCGCTGCGAAGAGGTCACCGCCGGCGAGATCAAGGCCGCCTGCACGGCAGGCGCTGCCTCGATCCACAACACCAAGCTCTGGACCAGAGCCGGCATGGGCCGCTGCCAGGGTCGGATTTGCCGCATGTCGGCCGCCCAGCTGATCGCCCGCAACACCGGCCGCGGCGTGGCTGAATGCGGCTTCAACCGCCCGCGCGTGCCGCTCCGACCCGTGCCGCTCGAGACGGTGCTGGCCGCCATGACCGACGATCCGGCGGATGACGGGATCATGCCATCAGCCGCTCCACCGGCCGGACCGGAGGCTGAAGTGATTCGCGCGGCACCACCATCAAGACCGGAGACAGGATCGCGCAAATAGCGGCGCGCGGGCTTGCCGCTGATCAGATCATGTAGTCGCCGCCATTCATGTTCATGCTGGCACCGATGAAGAACGAGCCCTCGTCGGAGGCGAGGAGGACCGCAGCCGGCGCGATCTCGTCGACACGCCCCGCCCGGCCGATCGGCAGCTCCGCCAGCTTCCGCTTGCGCCAATCCTCCGGGATGTTGCGGAACAGCTCCGTGTCCACCGGGCCCGGGCAGATCGCGTTGACCGCGACGCCGTCGCGCGCCACCTCGTAGGCGAGCGACCGGGTGAAGCCCAGCACGCCTGCCTTCGCCGCTGCATAGTGCGCCATATCCGCGGCACCCTTGTGGGCGAGCTGCGAGCTGATGCTGATGATGCGCCCCCATTTACGCTCGATCATGCCGGGCAGCACGGCACGGGTGCAAAGGAACACGCTGCGCAGATTGACGCGCATCATGTCGTCCCAAAGCGCGGTCGGCATGACCGCCACCTGCGAGGTCGTGTCGATCCCGGCATTGTTCACCAGGATGTCGATCTGGCCGAACGCCGCCAGCACCTCGGCAACCGCCTGTTGCACCGCAGCTTCGTCGCCGACATCGCCTGCGACGGCCAGACCCTTGGTGCCGGCTGCCTCGATCGCGGTCACGGTCTGCCCGGCCTCTGCCGCGCGCAGATCGAGCACGGCGACATCGGCGCCTTCTCGTGCGAATGCCAGCGCAATCTGCGCGCCGATGCCTTGCGCGCCTCCGGTCACCAGCGCCTTCTTCCCGGATAGCTTGCCCATCGTCCCAATCCCCCCGCTTGAAGCAACGCTGCTCAGCCAGCTTGCGCGATGTCCCCGACGCCAAGAATCCGCTCGGCTTCATCCTGAAACAGGGCGAAAGCATCGACCTCCTGGTCACGCGCCTCGACGTCCGCATGGCGAAAGCAGTGAACCACATGGCCGGAGTTCAGATCGCTCGCGGCCGGCATCTCACGCTGGCAGCGCTCGATGACGAAGGGACAGCGCGAGGCGAGGTAGCAGCCGTTCGGCAGGTTGATCGGGCTCGGGATCTCGCCGCGCAGGCTGACGCTGCTGGCCATCGTGATCCTCGGGTTGGGCAGCAGGACCGAGGACAGGAGGCCGACGCTGTAGGGATGGCCAGGCCGGCTGAAAACGGTGGCGGCAGCGCCGAGCTCGACGATCATGCCCAGATACATCACGGCAACCCGGTGGCTGATGAACCGCACCGTGCTGAGGTCGTGCGAGATGAACAGGTACGAGGTGCCACGGGCCTGCTGGATGCGCTGCAGCAGCTCGATGATCTCGGCGCGCGCGGTCGGATCGAGGGCCGAGGTCGGCTCGTCCAGGACGACCAGCTCCGGCCGCGTGATCATCGCGCGCGCGATGCCGACCCGCTGCTGCTGCCCGGCACTGAGCTCGGCGGGATAGAGCTCCAGCATCTCGGCATCGAGCCCGACCATGGTTACCGCTTCGAGCAGCCGTGCTCGCCGCTCGCTGGCCTCGACCCGCCGTGCGACCAGCGGTTCCGCGATCGAGCTGCCGATCGTCTGGCGCGGGTCGAGCGATTCGGCCGGCTCCTGGAACACCAGCTGGACCTTGCTCCGCAGCTCGCGCTGCTGCCGGCGTGCGCCGCCGACTACGTCCTGCCCACGAAAGCGGATCGCGCCGGCGGTCGGCTGGATCAGGCCGAGGATGCAGCGGCCCACGGTGGTCTTGCCCGAGCCGCTCTCGCCGACCAGGCCCAAGGTCTCGCCCTCGCCGATCTCGAACGAGATGCCGTTGACCGCCTGCACCACCGCGCGCGATCCGGCGATCGGGAAGCGCATCACCAGGCCGTCGATCTGCAGCAAGGCGGTCACGGCCGGATCACCGGGAAGTGGCAGCGGACCGCATGCCGGTCAGCAATCTCGGCAAGTGGTGGCTTGTCGGTCAGGCACCGGCTCTGCGCGCGCGGGCAGCGGTCGGCGTAGCCGCAGCCGACGGCGGCACCGTGCCGGCGCCGCTTGACGTCAGGCACCGTCCATTGATGCCGCAGCCGAGCGTTGTGAGCGAAGGCCGCGAGCAGCATGTTGGTGTAGGGATGGCGCGGATTCAGGAAGAAGCCGTCACGCGGCGCCAGCTCCATGATCTCGCCGGCATAGATCACCGCGACCCGATCGCAGAAATGCGCCGTGATGCCGACGTCGCGCGTGATGAACAGGAGCGCGTTCTGCCGACTTTGCGCCAGTTCCTTCATCAGCCGCAGGATCTGCGCCTGGACGGTCACGTCCAGGCCGCTGGTGGCATCGTCGGAGATCACGAATCGTGGCGAGCAGACCAGCGCCATCGCGATGACCACGCGCTGCGCCATGCCGCCCGACAGCTCGTGGGGATAGGCGTTCATCCGCCGCTCGGGATCGGGGATATGCACGGCGCGCAGCATGGCCAGCGCCTGCCCGTGGGCGGTTTTACGATCCGACCCGAGATGGACGCGGGCCAGCGTGGCGATCTGCGCGCCCACTGTCAGCAGCGGGTTCAGCTCGCCGCGCGGATTGGGCACGATCATCGAGATATCGCGCCCGCGGATCGCATGGACTTCACGTTCGGGCGCAGAGCGTAGATCGCGCCCATTGAACCGGATCTCGCCGTCAGTGATCCGGCCCGGCGCGGGCGGGAGGTTCAGAATCGAGCGCGCCAGCGTCGTCTTGCCGGCACCCGATTCGCCGACCAGGCCGATGATTTCGCCAGCACCGATCGTGAGGTCGACGCCCCGCAACGCCACCACGGGCGAACCCATCGCGGTCGGAAACTCGACCGTCAGCCTGCGCAGCTCGAGCACTGGCGCATCAGCCACGGCAGCATGCTTGGGCGCCGTGGTGGTGGGCGCGTTCAATGGCTGATCCTGGGATCGATGGCAAAATAGATCA
>CADEGR010000240.1 GCA_902826935.1 uncultured Alphaproteobacteria bacterium
CCTTGGCCAGGGACACGATCTCATCGGCGTGGGCTTCCAGGCGATGGGAGCGATGGTCGCCGCCCCGCGCCTGCGGTCGAACGCTGCCCGTGCGCCCCTTCTGAGCAAGGTCCAAACCGACCATCTGCAACTTACCAAAACGGCCAATGGATTCGCTCGGTCCTGGGCATGCCTTAAATCCTTATGTGTCGCCGGCCGCGCGTCGGGCGCAGCTGCTGCGCTCTGACCCAGCGGCGCAGCTGGCGCGTTTGGACCGCCCCGGTGCCGCTGGCTCAGCGGATCTGGCGCCGCCAGCGATCGATCGCCTTGCTTAGGAACTGATCGTCCGGCTCCTGCCGCCAATGGCGCGCAAAGGATGGATCGTGACCGCCCGGCCGGTGCTGCTGCGGCAGGTCCTTGAAACGGATATGGACCGGCACCGTCACCCCATCGCCCACGACGATCGCCTCCTGCGTGTTGAGCGCCGGTAGGCTTTCCGTCAGCCAGCGGGCATTCTCGGGCAGGGCCCGCGCCACAAAGGCTTGATCATGCTCGTTGCTCAGACGCAGGGCGAAGATCGTATTGCACTGGGTGAGGCTGCTGACCGCCAACTCCGACGGCCGCTGGCTGACCAGGCACAGGGTCACGCCATATTTGCGGCCCTCTTTGGCGATCCGGCTGATCATGCGGCGAGTCGGCGCAAAGCCCACCCCCTGATCCTCGGGCACATAGCGATGCGCTTCCTCGCAGACCAGCAGGATCGGGGGCGCCTTGCCGCGTTCGCTCCAGATCGCCAGCTCGAAGGTCATGCGGCAGAGCACGGAGACGACCACATCGACGATCTCGGACGGCACGCCGGATAGGTCGATGATCGTAATCGGCCGGCCGTTGGTCGGGATGCGCAGGATCTGCGCCAGGGTCTGGCGCATGGTATCGCGCACGCTGAGCCCGGCAAACATGAAGCCATAGCGCGGGTCGGTGCGCAGCTGCTCGATCCGGTTGATCAAGCTCAGATAGAGCGTCGCCTGGTCGGACTTGTTGAACGCGCCCATGCCGTCCTGCAGGATCGCGACCAGATCGGACAGCCGGTAGGGAATGGGCGCGTCGACAGTCAGATTGACATCGGCCGCGTGGTCACCGCCGAATAGCTGCTTGGCGCGCAGAATTGCATCCTGGAGATGGCCGCTTTGCAGCTCGCGCTGATGGTCGTTGCCGCGGAGCAGGACCTGGCTGATTTCCTCGAAGTTCAAGAGCCAATAGGGCAGCTGCAAGTTGGACGGGTTGAGCAGCTCGGCGCGATCAGCGAAGGCGGTGGCATATTCATTGTGCGGATCGAGCAGCACGATGTGGCCGCAAGGGTGTTCGTCCAGGATTGACCGAAGAATGACCGTGACCGCGCAGGATTTGCCGGTGCCGGTGGTGCCGAGCACCGCAAAATGCTTGCCGAGCAAGCTGTCGGTCAGGACGAAGGCCGGCACCTTCCGATTATGCCGCAAAGTGCCGATATGGACATTGGCGGCGCGGGGCCGGGCGTAGATCGTGGCAATGTCCCGTAATGTCACGGTCGTGACTGGGGCATCCAGCGGCGGGAAGCTGGAGACCCCCCGCTGGAAACCCTTATGCGCCTCGGCGATCTCGCCCAGGAGCTGGACCTCGAACATCGTGCGCTCGACCTGGTCCTTGCCTGACTGCTGCTCCCGATGCAGCGCGTTGACGATCCCGAATACGCGCGAATCCGGCCCACGCATCGACACCATGGCGCCGAGCTTGGCTGCGCGGCCCGTGCTGCCATCGTGATCGTCGAATAAGGCGCCCCAGATCACCGAACCGCGGCAGGACACCACCCTGCCGATCGTGACCGCGACATCGTCAAACTCGCCGGGCGGCAATGGCTCCGATGCCGGCTCCTCCCAATCTGCTCCGGTCGAGATCGATGCTGGATCGTCTCTGAACACGGTGGCCGGCGGCGTGGCGGGCTTCAGGCGGGGACCGGCAAGGGGCGAGAGAGCAATGCCAGCGCTATTGCCGACGGGCGCCTCCTCCTCCATCGTGAGTCGCAGCCGATCGAGATGATCGCCATAGGATTGCTCGGCCAGGATGCGCTCACTATTAGCTGGAATTGAAGGGTGTGCTGCTGGGCGCGTTGACGTCGCTATCAGCTCGGCCCCTACATCCGCCGCCCCGGCGGCTGCGTCCTGCGTCTGATCCGTCGGCCGAGGTGGCGTCATGCGGCCGGTCGCGTCTGACGATTCCACCAAAGCCGGCGCGCCATGAGGTTTGTCGGCTGTCTCGCCTTCGACGGAAATCTCAGATTCCGCGGGCTCGTCACCAGCACGCTGTCGATCCATCGGATGGCGCGCCATCCGGTCCTGCAACCGGTCGCTCGCTGAGCGCTTGCCGAAAGCTGGTGCGAAGGGATTGAACCGCATCTAGACCGCCGCTGCCATGTCCGCTGCAGGCAGTGTCGGCAGTTCTGGTTAAGTTTTCGTTAGCTGCGGCTAGAAATCAGTGTGCAGCAGAAGCAGCCCGGCAAAGCCCTCGGTCGAGCAGTCGGATGCGCTGCTCCGGCATAACGATTTCTTAAGGTTGTTAGGCGACCTTGACGGTAGTTCGTGCACATTTGGGAACCTTTGGATCATCGACTTGGTGCCGGCGCGCAACCGAAAATTCGCGGAAACGGGCATGGAAGGAGCTGCCCAGGTGCTGAGCCGCGGGCCAAGCCAGCGGGAGAGCGTTCGCCGCTGAGAACCGAACGACCGTAGCTTATGCTCAGACCTCCTGAACGCTGAGAATCAATCGTCGAATCTGGTTGTATCGCCACGAAGCGAGCGGTGGCCCACCACCAGGCGATCTCCGCGACCGCCGAAAATGCTGCTTATCATGTGAGATGAACGTCTTGTTGACAGGAGGCTGAGCCGAATCTGATGAGACGGGCAAGGTCATGGCGCACGACTTGCGAGCTGCGGGCACCTCGCAAACGCTCTGCTGTAACGGGCGTTGATGGTCAACCCTCTTCTTAGGCCTTGGTTCTGCCGCCGGCTTCTCTTCCGTCCGTGATCGGCGCAAGGTCGCCACCTGATGGGATAGGATGAGGAGCAGGTCGGCCGATCTGGGAACGCGTGATCATCTGGTGACGCCACCGAGCGTTTCACGGCCTGGCCTGATCCGACCTGCCCCCAGAAAGCAGTCCGGACGTGGTGTGAAAAATCGGGCACATGTTCCGCAGCGGAGGATGTGCCAGATGCCGAAGAGGCGGTTCAGTGACGAGCAGATCGCCTTTGCCTTGCGGCAGGCGGAGAGCGGCACGCCGGTTGGCGAGATCTGCTTCAGTTTGAGCGTGAGCGATTGATCGGGGCAACCTTAGCGAAAACGGCGCGGCCGAGGCGACCTTCTACCTCTATGGACGGCTCTCCCGATGCAAGTCGACTTCGAGCTGATGCGCGTGGTCAGTTGCAACGATCGCGGCGACCATGGCCGTGGCAGTCTAGAGCATTTTTCATTTACGTAGATCGATACCCGCAGTTTCTGAGATA
>CADEGR010000241.1 GCA_902826935.1 uncultured Alphaproteobacteria bacterium
TGGGCCGGCCGGCGCTGCCGCTGGCCGCCGTCCGGCCGATGATCGGCGATGGCGCCAAGGCGCTGCTGCTGCGCGGCCTGGAAGCCTCCGGCGGACTGCCGGCCACGCCCTCGCTGGACGAGCTCTATGCCGATTTCCTTACCCGCTACACCGCCGATCCGGCCCGGCTGAGCACCCCCTTCCCCGGCCTGACCGACGTCCTGCAGGACTTCAGCCGGGCCGGCATCGACATGGGCGTGTGCACCAACAAGCCGCAGCTCGCGACCGAGCGGCTGCTGGCCGCCCTCGATCTGGGCCGCTGGTTCCGTTCGGTGATCGGGGGCGACGTGCTGGCGACCAAGAAGCCGGATCCCGCCCCGCTCCACGCCGTGCTCGCGGCGCTCGGCAGCACGCCGGAGCGCGCGGTCATGGTCGGCGACAGCCAGAACGACCTCTTGACCGCGAGCGCGGCCGGCGTGCCGTGCGTGCTGGTGACCTTCGGCTACACCGTGCAGCCGGTGGAAACGCTCGGCGCCGACCGGCTGATCGACAGCTTCGCCGAGCTGCCGGACGCCCTGGCCGAGCTGGCCGCAGCCGCCGCTTGACAGGCCGCGCAGAGCCCTCCTATAGCGGGGGGCAGGTCGGGCGGTTAGCTCAGCGGGAGAGCACTCGCTTCACACGCGAGGGGTCACTGGTTCAATCCCAGTACCGCCCACCATGATTCCTGGGTTTGGCGTGCCGCCTGACGGCAGATGCGCAAGGCTAGCGCCGGTAGATCTCGCGGCGATTGCCGATGCGGAGCACCAGGATGCGAGCCGTCGGATCGTCGATGCTGGCAATGATCCGATAGTCCCCAACACGGTACTTCCAGAAATCGCCCAGGCTGCGACCCTTGAGAGCCTCGCCGATGCTGCGGGGATCGTCGAGCTGGCTGACCCGATCGCGTAGAAATCGCAGGACGCGGCGGACGACGTCCTGATCGAGCTGGGCAAGATCCTTGGCGGCATCGCGCTCCAGCTCAATCCTCCAGGCCATAGGCCTGCATCACATCCTCTAGCGGCAGCGTGTGGCTGCGGCCGGCGCGCAGCTCCGCCAACCGGCCCTCGGCCAGATAGACGTCCTCAAGATCGCCCAGATATTCGATGATCGCCTCGCGCGCGTAGAAGCTCTTGCTCCGGCCCGTCGCCTTCGCCAAAGCTTCCAGCCGCTGCTCGATATCCGGCGGCAGACGAAGGGCCAGCATGGTAGATCTCCCGTCAAAGTGCTATACATGTATAGCAAGCACCTTGGCCAGTCAAGCCGGATGTCCGGCCGCCGCCAGCGATGACTGCTTTTGAGGATCCAGCCGCTGCCCTAGCCTGATGATCCGCCGGCGGATGTCAGCGGCGGACGGCCCTAGCCGAACCGATTGTCGCGCGGGAAGCCGTGCGGGACGAGGCGGCCGGCGCTGCCGCGGCGGCCGAGCCAGGGTTGCAGGTCCTTGACCACCCGGGTGCCGTTCTTGGCGTCCCAGGACAGGCCGGCGGCCAGCTCGATCACGGTCGCATCGGCGAGCTTGCCGTCCTTGAAGCGCTGCAGCAGCACGCCCTTGCCGCGGCTCATCACCGGCAGCTCGGCGAGCGGGAACAGGAGCAGCTTGCGGTTGGTGCCGACGGTCGCGACATGATCGCCCTCGGCCGGGCGGGCGACCGTGACCCGCTCGCCGGGATCGAGGTTGAAGACCTGCCGGCCGGCCCGGGTCTGCGCCGCGATCGCCTGCTCCTCGGCGATGAAGCCGCGGCCGCTGTCGACCGCCAGGAGCAGCTTGCCGTGCGGCCGATGGACGTCGAGCAGGACCGGCTCGGCGCCGCGCGCCAGCTCGATCTGCAAGCCCAGCGGCTCGCCCTGGCCGCGGCCGCCGGGCAGCTTGTCGATCGGCAACAGGAAGCAGCGGCCGTCCGAGGTGACCAGCAGCAGCTTGTCGGTGCTTTGCGCCTTGATCAGGAAGCGCTCGCCGTCGCCGTCCTTGTACTTCAGCTCGCCCGCGCCGCCGGCCTCGAGATGGCCGCGCAGCACCCGGATCCAGCCCTGGCGCGAGCAAACCACGGTGACCGGCGTGCGCTCGATCGCGACCTCGTCGAGCGCGTCGATGTCGATCACCGGCGCTTCGCCCAGGCTGGTGCGGCGCCGGCCGAGCGGGCCATCGCCGAAGCGCTGGCCGATCTCGCCGATCTCCGTCTTGAGCCGGCCGCGCCGCAGCTGCTCGTCGGCGAGCAGCGCCTGCAGCTCGCGCCGCTCCGCCTTCAGCGCCTTTTGCTCCTTCAGGATCGCCTGCTCTTCCAGCTTGCGCAGATGGCGCAGGCGCATGTTGAGGATCGCTTCGGCCTGGCGCTCGGACAAGTCGAAGGTCCGCATCAGCTCGGCCTTGGGCTCGTCCTCCTCGCGGATGATCCGGATCACCTCGTCGAGGTTGAGGTAGGCGATGCGCAGCGCATCGAGGATCTCGAGCCGGTCGTCGATCTTGGCCAGACGGTGCCTGGAGCGCCGGATCAGGACCTCCATGCGGTGGCCGAGGAACGCCTGCAGCACCTCGATCAGGCTCATCACCCGCGGCACGCCGGTGGCGTCGAGCACATTCAGATTGAGCGACAGCCGGGTCTCGAGCTCGCTCTGGCGGAACAGCTGCTCCATCAGCAGCTCGGGCGGCACGGTGCGGGCGCGCGGCACCAGCACCAGGCGCACATCCTCGGCCGATTCGTCCCGGATGTCGGCCAGCAGCGGCAGCTTCTTCGCCGCCAGCAGCTCGGCGACGCGCTCGATCAGCCGGGCCTTTTGCACCTGATAGGGGATCTCGGTCACGACCACCTGGTACTGGCCGTGCGACAGCTCCTCCTTCTGCCAGCGGGCGCGCAGGCGCATGCTGCCGCGGCCGGTGCGATAGGCCTCGGCGATGCTGGCGGGCGGCTCAACCAGGATGCCGCCGGTCGGCAGATCGGGCCCTTTGACATGGCGCATCAGGTCTTCGAGCGGGGCCTCGGGCTGATCCAGCATGTGGCACAAGGCGCCGCACAGCTCGCCGGCATTGTGCGGCGGGATGCTGGTCGCCATGCCGACCGCGATGCCGGTCGTGCCATTGGCCAGGAGGTTCGGAAAGGCCGCCGGCAGGACCACCGGCTCGTCGTCGCCGCCGTCATAGGTCGGCCGGAAGTCGACCGTGTCCTCGTCGATGCCCTCCAGGAGCGCGGTCGCGACCTCGGTCAGGCGGGCCTCGGTGTAGCGCATCGCCGCGGCGTTATCGCCATCGATATTGCCGAAATTGCCCTGGCCATCGACCAGGGGGTAGCGCTGCGCGAATTCCTGGGCAAGGCGGACCATGGCGTCATAGATCGAGGTGTCGCCATGGGGGTGGTACTTGCCGATCACGTCGCCGACCACGCGGGCGCATTTCTTGTAGCCGCTCTCGGGCTCCAGCCGGAGCTTGAGCATGGCATAGAGCACGCGCCGCTGGACCGGCTTCAGGCCGTCCCGGACATCCGGCAG
>CADEGR010000242.1 GCA_902826935.1 uncultured Alphaproteobacteria bacterium
TCGCGATCACTCGAACGGCGCCAGCGCGGCTTGCGCCTTCCTGGTCAAGCCCGCCCGGACCAGGCGGTAGGACCCCGCGAGGCGATGGCGCAGCTCGTCCTCGGGCGTGCTCCAGGGCAGGTTGATCCAGGAACGGTGGAAGTAGGGCGCCCGCAGGCCGACGCCGGCGGCGATCAGCAGCTCGGCGGTCTCGATGCTGTCGGTCTTGACCGAGACGCCGGGCGTGATCGCGCCGATGCAGGCGAACATCTTGCCGCCGACCTTCCAGGCATCATGGCCGCCGCCCCAGGGATCGGAGACCAGGGCGCCCGGGAAGCCGGCGCAGATCGTGTTGACCAGGGCGCGGCTCACCGGCCCATCCCTAGGGTGTCGGCGCGTCGGCGCGCAGCAGGCCCGCGTGCTTCAGCTCGGCCCAGAAGTCGGCCGGAATGTCGGGCTGGAAGATCTCGAGGTTCTGGGCGAGCTCGGTGGGCGAGCGCATGCCGGGCACGACGGTCGACACGGTCGGATGGCCGAGCGGGAACTGCAAGGCGGCGGTCGGCAGGCGGACCTTGTGCGCCGCGCAGACCGCCTCGATCCGCTTGACCTTGGCCAGGATCTCGGCCGGGGCGGGGGCGTACTGGAAATAGGCGCCGTCGACGGCGCCGGTCGCCAGGATGCCGGTGTTGTAGGCGCCGCCGATGATGAAGCCGATGTCGCGCCGCTCGCACAAGGGGAACAGCACGTCGAGCGGCTCCTGCTCCAGGAGGGTGTAGCGGCCGGCCAGGAGGAAGCAGTCGAAATCGCCGGCCTCGGCCAGGTCCAGGCAGGCCTTGGTCTCGTTGATGCCGGCGCCGATCGCGCGCACCGCGCCGCTCTCGCGCAGGACCAGCATCGCCTTGTAGCCGCCCGCCATGAACTCCTTGACCCGCTCCTGCCGGGCGGCGTCCGAGCCATGGGTCCAGGTGTCCAGATCATGGGCCAGCAGGACGTCGATCCGGTGCATGCCGAGCCGCTGCAGGCTGTCCTCGACCGAGCGCATCACGCCGTCATAGGAGTAGTCGTAGACGCCCTCGAACGGCAGCACGCCCTTGAACAGGCCGCCATCGACGGTCTTGGGATCCTTGGGCTGGAGCAGCCGGCCGACCTTGGTCGAGAGCACGTAGCTGTCGCGGTCCAGGCCGCGCAGGGCCTCGCCGACCCGGTGCTCGGACAGGCCGTGGCCGTAGAGCGGGGCGGTATCGAACAAGCGGATGCCGGCGTCGTGGCAGCCGCGCACGGTGCTGCGCGCCTGCTCGTCGCTGAAGCCCTCATACATGTTGCCGAGCGGCGCGCCGCCGAAGCCCATGATCGTGACCGGCAAGCGGGACTTGCCCAGCTCCCGGGTGCTGCTGACCTGCATCTGGCTCTCCCTGCTGCAGCGTGTTGTGACCGAACCTCGCACCGTCAGCGGCGCAGATCCAGCCCTACGCGTGCTAGGATGATTTGGGAACGAATGGTTAACCCGTTGGTTTTGGCCAAGGGCGCCCGCGGGCGCTGATCCGGAGAGCAGGGTTGGTTACAGCAGCACGTCCCGGCGAGACTGGCATGCGGGGCCGTCCGACCGAGCCGGCCACGCCCCGGCAGAACCTCGCGACCATGGCGCTGACCGCGCTGGGCGTGGTCTATGGCGACATCGGCACCAGCCCGCTCTACGCCTTTCGCGAATGCTTCCACGGCCTGCACAGCGTGCCGCTGAACGAGGCCAACATCCTGGGCGTCCTGTCCTTGATGTTCTGGTCCCTGATCATCGTGATCTCGATCAAGTACCTGGCCTTCGTGATGCAGGCCGACAATCGCGGCGAGGGCGGCATCATCGCCCTGGTGGCGCTCCTGAGCCCGAGCCGGGTGCCGCCGGGCAGCGCCCGCGGCGCCTTGATCCTGCTCGGCGTGTTCGGCGCGGCGCTCTTGTACAGCGACAGCACGATCACGCCGGCGATCTCGGTCCTGAGCGCGGTCGAGGGCCTGGCGGTGGCGGCGCCGCTGCTGGCCAACGAGATCCTGCCGATCACGGTGGTGATCCTGATCGGGCTGTTTGCGCTGCAAAAGCGCGGCACGGCCGGGATCGGCGCGATCTTCGGGCCGGTCACGCTGGTCTGGTTCACGGTCATGGGGCTGCTCGGGCTTGGCCAGATCGTGCAGATGCCGGGCGTGCTGGCGGGCCTCAGCCCGAGCCATGCGGTCGCGTTCTTCGCCGCCAATGGCTGGCAGGGCTTCCTGGTGCTGGGCACGGTGTTCCTGGTGGTGACCGGCGGCGAGGCGCTCTATGCCGACATGGGCCATGTCGGGCGCGTGCCGATCCGGGTCGCCTGGTTCGGCCTGGTCCTGCCGGCGCTGGTCCTGAACTATTTCGGCCAGGGTGCCCTGGTCCTGCGCAATCCCAGCGAGATCGCGCATCCGTTCTACCATCTGGCCCCGGACTGGCTGCTCTACCCGCTGGTGGCGCTGGCGACGGCGGCGACCGTGATCGCCTCGCAGGCGGTCATCTCGGGCGCCTTCTCCTTGACCCGCCAGGCGATCCAGATCGGCTTCCTGCCGCGCTTCAACATCATCCAGACCCACGGCGAGGAGGCCGGCCAGGTCTATATCCCGGTGGTCAACTGGCTGCTCGCGATCGCCACCATCGGCCTGGTCCTGGGCTTCCAGAGCTCGAGCGGGCTGGCCTCGGCCTATGGCCTGGCGGTCTCGACCGACATGGTGATCACGACCGTGCTGACCGCCTACGTCGCCTATCGCTGGCAGTGGCATCCGGGCCTGATCGTGGCCGTGGCGCTGGCCTTCCTGGTGGTCGATCTGGCATTTTTCGGCGCCAACATCTTCAAGATCGTGGATGGCGGCTGGTACGCGCTCCTGATCGCCGGCTCGGCGTTCTTCCTGATGACCACCTGGCGCAGCGGCTCGGCCAATCTCGCCAAGCTGCTGGCCGCCCAGCGCCAGCCGACCGAGGAGTTCTTCGCCCGCCTGCGCGCGAAGGCGCCGGTCCGGGTCGAGGGCACCGCGGTGTTCCTGATCCAGTCCGGCAGCGGCATGCCGTCCCTGGTGGTCCACCATCTCAAGCACAATCGGGCGCTGCACCAGCAGGTCATCCTCCTGACCGTCCAGATGGAGCGGGTGCCGCGGGTGCCGGCCAGCGAGCGGCTCGAGGTGACCGAGCTGGAGCAGGGCTTCCACCGGGTGATCCTGCATTACGGCTTCGCCCAGACCCCGGCCGTGCCGGTGGCGCTCCGGCTCTGCCGGTTCAAGGATCTGGTGATCGATCTCGAGCAGGTGACCTACTATATCGGCCGGCAGAGCGTGATCCCGTCCAAGGCCGTCGCCGGCATGTATGTCTGGCGCGAGCGGCTCTACGCCTTCATGTGCCGCAACGCCTCCCAGGCGACCGACTTCTACAAGCTGCCGCCGGACCAGGTGGTCGAGCTGGGCATTCAGCTGGAGATCTGAGCCGGCAGC
>CADEGR010000243.1 GCA_902826935.1 uncultured Alphaproteobacteria bacterium
CCGGTCGCCCTTGCCATCGTGATCGTGCTTGCCCTTGCCGTGCCGGTCGCCCTTACCGTCCCGGTCATGCTTGCCGTCGCGGTCGTGCTTGCCCTTGCCGTGCCGGTCGCCCTTGCCGTCCCGATCGTGCTTGCCCTTGCCGTGCCGGTCACCCTTGCCGTCGCGATCGAACTTGCCGTCCCGATCGTGCTTGCCCTTGCCGTGCCGGTCACCTTTGCCGTCGCGGTCATGCTTGCCCGCGAAGCCATCACGGCCCTTCGGCCGTTCGGCCATGACGCCCGGCCGGTCCTGGCCAGCCTTGCCGAACAGACTCTTCGGGGCGACCTTGGCCGGCCCGCGGCTGCCATGGTCCAGGCGCTCGACCACCGTCGGCTCAAAGCCGCACAACCGGCCGAGCGGCGCCCGATCGCCCCTGACAGTGCCTTCGCACGAGGCCTGAGCTTGGCCGTATGCACCCATTGCAACCAGGCAAAATGCTGCCAACGCCACTGATCGCATGCCCACCATCATTGGCTTCCTCCGGTCATTCGTCGTTTGGTGACCGATCTATAAAGCATCCGCCGGCAGGTCATCTGGCTGATCTGGCTGGAGAAGTACCGCGGTATTAAGATTTTCTTGAGCAATTCGATTAACCTACTTGCGAGCCGTGGCGCCATACAGTGCAGGATGCGCCGCGATCTAGCCCGCCCGGCCTCGCCCAGGCGGCGGAACTGGCGCAGGGCGGTGGCGGCGGCAGCGCTCCGCGCGGCCGTGCTTAGCATCCCTTGCGCCCTGCTTTGGCCCCCCTATGCTATGGCGGCCCGAGCGGCCTGGCCGCGGCGCCAGGCGGCCGATCAACGCAGCACAGAGCTCTGATTGCATGACGCTTTTGACCACGACCGAGGCGCTGGACCAGCTGTGCCGTGAGCTGGCGAAGGAACCTTACGTCACCCTCGATACCGAGTTCATGCGCGACCGGACCTATTGGCCGCAGCTCTGCCTGGTCCAGGTCGCCGGCCTGACCCTGCATGCCGCGATCGACCCGCTCAGCCCCGATCTCAAGCTCGACCCGCTGTTCGAGCTGCTGGCCAATCCGGCCGTGGTCAAGGTGTTCCACGCGGCCCGGCAGGACATCGAGATCTTCCACCATCTGGGCGGCAGGATCCCAGCACCCCTGTTCGACACCCAGCTCGCGGCCATGGTCTGCGGCTATGGCGACGAGGTCGGCTACGAGGCGCTGGTCACCCAGATCGTGCGCGCCAAGATCGACAAGAGCTCGCGCTTCACCGACTGGGCGCGCCGGCCGCTCAGCCCGCAGCAGCTGGACTACGCGCTGGCCGATGTCAGCCATCTGCGGGTGATCTACGAGCGGCTGGTCGCTGAGCTGGCCGAGCGCGGCCGGGAGGATTGGGCGGCCCAGGAGCTGGCCGAGCTGACCAACCCCGCCACCTATGAGCAGCCGCCCGAGCAGGCCTGGAAGCGGATCAAGCTGCGCTCCAAGGATGCCCGCTTCCTGGCGATCGTCCAGGCGCTGGCCGCCTGGCGCGAGCGCGAGGCGCAGCGCCGCGATCTGCCGCGCAACCGGGTCATCCGGGACGATCTGCTGCTCGAGATCGCGGCGAACCGGCCGACCACGGTCGAGGCCCTGACCCAGCTCCGGCGGATCAGCCTGGACCGCAGCGCCACCGCCGGCGTGGTCGAGGCGATCAACGGTGCCCTCGCCTTGCCCGCCCGCGAGCTGCCCAAGCTGCCGCCGCCGCCGAAGATGCCGCGCGGCCTCGGCCCGGTGATCGATCTGCTGCGCGTGCTCCTGAAGTTCCAATGCGAGGAGAACCACGTCGCCCAGCGCCTGGTCGCGACCGCGGGCGATCTGGAAGCGATCGCGGCCGACGACCAGGCCGACGTGCCGGCGCTCAAGGGCTGGCGGCGGGCGGTGTTCGGCGCGGCCGCCCTGTCGCTCAAGCACGGCGAGATCGGCCTGGCGATCAAGAAGGGCAAGATCACGGTCGTGCCGATGCGCAACGCCAGCCGGCCGAGCGCGGTCGCCGTGGGTGGCTGAGCCCGGCCAAATCCTCCTGTTCGGTGCCGGCAGCTTCATCGCCCAGGCGCTGCAGGCGGCCCTGCCCGCGGCCCTGGTCCGGCCCGCCAGCCACGCCGAGCTCGATCGGCCGGACCTCCTGGACGGCATCGCGACCGTGGTCAATTGCGCCAAACATCCGGCGATCGGCAGCGCGCATTACGAGCTTGCCACCATGGACCCCGATCTGGCGCTCGCCCGGCGCATCGGCGAACGCCCGATCCGCTACGTCATGCTCAGCTCGCGCAAGGTCTACGCCCCCGCCGACGCGCCGCTGGCCGAGACCGCAGCGCTCGGCCCCCAGGACGGCTATGGCCGCCACAAGCTCGCGGCCGAAGAGGCGCTGCGGGCAGAGCTGGGCGAGCGGCTGACCATCCTGCGCCTGGCCAACATCTTCGGCGACGAACGCTGGCCCGGCCGGCGCACCTTTCTGGCCCTGGTCCTGAACCGGCTGGCCGAGACCGGCACGATCCGCTTCGACATGAGCCCGTTCGTCGCCCGCGATTTCCTGCCGGTCGCCCGCTGCGCGGCACTGCTGGCCCGGATCGCGCGCGAGCCGCCGGGCGGCGTGCTCAACATCGGCTCCGGCATCGGGCTCCCTACCGGCCGCCTAGCGCTTTGGATCATCGAGGGCTTCGGCCGGGGCGAGCTGGTGGTTGCGCGGCCCGACGAGACGGACTCCTTCGTGCTCGATGTCGCGCGGCTGCAAGCCGCCTATGGTCCGGTCTGCAGCCTGGCAGAGCTAGCCGAGACCTGCCGCGCGATCGGCCGCCGCCTCGCAGACAGCTTGGCGGCCCCGGCCTCATCACAACCAGTCGAACCTCGAGCCACCGCGCGATGAACGCCCGGCCGCCGCTCACCCAGGAATTTGATTGCCGCCTTGGCCGGAAGCTCCTAAGAGCGCGCTCTTGACTGAGGCATTTGCAGCACCGTCTGCTGCTAGCCATAGTGGAGCCGAGCGATGAGCATGGATCCGAGGCCGCGACTGCGGCGTTGGCTGGGCTGCTGGTCCTTGGTCCTCCTGGTTGGTCAGCTCGCCGGCTGCGCCTCGGAGAGCCACCGGACGGTCGAGCCGCAGACGGTCGCCTCCCACGGCACCAGCTACAACGGCCCGCGCTACACCCTGGTGATCGGCAAGTTCGCCAACAGCTCGAGCTATCAGCAAGGCGTGTTCTCCGACGGCAATGACCGCCTCGGCGGCCAAGCCAAGACGATCCTCAAGACCCACCTGCAGCAGACCAATCGCTTCACCATGGTCGATCGCGACAACCTGGACGAAATTGCCAAGGAAGCGAGCCTGCGTGGTGCCAAGCAGAAGCTGAAGGGCGCCGAGGTCGCGGTGACCGGCGCGGTCACCGAGTTCGGCCGGCGCGAGACCGGCGACCGCCAGCTGTTCGGCATCTTCGGCCG
>CADEGR010000244.1 GCA_902826935.1 uncultured Alphaproteobacteria bacterium
TGATCAGCGGCATCAGCCACGGGCTGCGAAGCGGCTGCCGCTGGCCGGACCGTCCCGCTATCTACGGCCCGCCGACCACGATCTGCAACCGGTTCAAGCGCTGGCGCCACAAGCGGCTGTGGCCAAAGATCGTCGCGACGCTGGCGGCGGGCGCAGATCCGCCGGACGACCTCTTGCTCGCTAGCACGGCGCTCAGGCGCCCCGCCGGCGCGCGACCTAAAAGGAGAGGCGCAAGCGCAACTCGCCGACAGCATGGTCGCAGCCTTGTTGGTCGAAGCCCTGCCGCTCAGGCATGGGCAATCGCCGACCAAGGCTAGGACGCCAACCACTGCCGCAGCCGGCTGGCAGAACGCGGCACCGCGGCGGTCATCCCGAGCCACGCGTCGCGCAAGACACGATCCCGACCGTATCGCCGATCGCGAACGCACCCCGATCGAGCGCATCTTCGGCACGCTCAAGGACGGCCGCCGCAGCGCCACAGGCTACGACAAGCCCGCCCGAAACTTGGTCGCTGCACGCGCCATCGCCGCAACCCGCATCGGATGGACTGCTTGAGTCTCGACCCTAGGACCGTTTGGTCGCAGCCATGTAACGGCTCACTTCAGCATCCGCGATGGCCGCGCGCGCGAAGGTGAACGTGCCCTGATCTCTGATCTCCTCGGCCGCTCGGACGAACGCGCCGAGCGCCGCCCTGGCCAGAGCGCCGCCGACGCTGATCCGCTGCACGCCAGCCGCTTGCAGCTGCTCGACTGAGTACAAGGAACCTTGCAGGCCCATGACGACATTGACCGGCTTGTCGACCGCCTCGCAGACCGCCCGTATGGCATCCAGATCCGGCAGTCCCGGCGCGTAGAGCACATCGGCGCCGGCCTCGGCGAACGCCCGCAGACGAGCGATGGTGTCCGCGAGGTCCGGCCGGCCGAACAGGAAGTTCTCGGCCCGCGCGGTCAGCAGGAATGGCAGGCCGCGCGCCGCCTCCGCGGCGGCCGCCACCCGCGCCACGGCGAGGCCGAACTCGAAGATCGGCCGACGCTGATCGCCGGTTGCGTCCTCGATCGAGCCGCCCACCAGCCCGGCCGCGGCGGCCAGCCTGATCGTCTCCGCGCAGACCTCAGGCGCTTCGCCAAAGCCATCCTCGAGGTCGGCCGAGACCGGCAGGTGGGTCGCCTCGACGATCTGGGCGGCATTATCCAGCACCTCGGCGCGGCTCAGCCCGGCATTGGCATCGCGCCGGCCGAGGGCAAAGGCATAGCCGGCGCTGGTCGTGGCCAGCGCCTTGAAGCCGAGCGCGGTCAGGATTCGCGCGGTCCCACCGTTCCAGGGATTGGGCATGACGAACGCCTCGGCCGCGCTGTGCAGGGCTGCGAAGGCTGCATGCTTGTCCGCTTGCGTGGGGTTCATGGCGCATCTGCCCCTCATGGTCATGGACCCGGATGATCCTGCGTGGCGCGACCGGCGCCAACTGAAATCCGTAGCCCCGCCTCAGCGGCGGCAGCAATCCGCCGCCAGCAGCAGCTCGGTCAGCCCGTGGTAGCGCTGGCCGTCGAGCCCGGTCAGCTCCTTGATCCGCAGGAGCCGGGCATAGACCGTGTTCGGATGCTTGCCGAGGCCGCGCGCCGCCGCCTGGATATTGAGGTCGGCATCCGCCAGCGCCCGCAGCGTCTGGGTCAGGGCGCCGGCCGCCTTGGCATCGGCGGCCACCAGGGCGGCCAGCCAGCCGGGCGGGGCCTGGCGCAGCGTGTCGGCGCCGCGGTGCACCAGCAAGGCCCGCACCGGCAGCTCCGCGAACCGCACGACCCGCTCGGTGGCGCTGGCGAAATCCAGCGCCATGGTCGCCTCCTGCAGCGCCTTGGGCAGGAACGAGGTCGAGGGGTGATCGCCGCTGAGGCCAATCCGGATCGCCGGGCCCAGCAGCGCCAGCAGTGGCCCGGCCCGCTCGGCCAGGCCCGCCTGCGCCTGGGTCCAGCCCGATTGCCGGCGCGCGGCCGAAAGCACCGCGATCGCCAGATTGTGGCGGATCCCCGCCAGCACCCGGATCGGCGCGCCGGCCAGCGCCTCGGCCAGCGCGCTCACCAGCCGCTGCGCGCGCGCCGGGTTCTCCATCTCGGCCGGGTTGGCCGGCTGCGCCACCACCACGGCATAGGCCTGGCGCTGGTCGAGATAGCCCGCCCGGCGCAGCAGCCGGGCGACCCGCCCGTCCGACTCGTCATAGCCGCTCAGCAGCAGGCTCAACAGCTCCGTGCGCAGGTCGCCCGCCGCCTCCGCCAGCAGCCGCGTCTGGGCGACATAGTCCGAGGTCGCGATGGTGCTGATCGTGTTGGTGTACTCGATCGCGAAATCGGCGCTCGCCGCCACCGCCTGCTCGAGCTGCGCCGGCCCCGCCGCCACCGCTGCGTCGCGCACCCAGCGCGCCAGGATCCGGTGGCCGCAGCGATAGGCATGGAGGGTCGCCTCCAGCGGCAGCCGCTGCTCCGCGCGCAGCTGGGCATGCGCCCGGACGAAGGCGAAGTCGCCCAGCGCCCCGCCGCCCAGCAGCCGGCGCATCTCCTGGACATGGGCCAAGGCGTGCTGGCGCAGCTGCGGCAAGACCTCCGGATTGGCGCTCTCGCTGAACGCCGGCACCTCCGCCAGGACCGCGGCCCCCAGCTCAGCCACCGCCTCGGCCATGCCGGCATCGAGCGCCGCCGCGGCCGCCGGCACCACCCCGCTTTCGGCCAGGCTCGCCAGCACCTGCCGGAGCCGGCCATGGGCGTGCTCGTCGGCTGCCGCCATTGTGCACTCTTCACAATCGATCGGCCGATCCTACCCCCAATCTCGCCGTTTGCAAGCCGCCCGACTGTTGATACTGCTCACTCCTTCGATCCCTGTACAACCAACCAACGGAGCCTGACCATGGCCAAATACCTGTTCGTCTATCACGGCGGCGGCAAGCCGCCCTCCGATCCCCAGGAGATCAAGGCGACCATGGATGCCTGGGGCGCCTGGTTCGGCGCCATGGGCAGCGCGGTGATCGACGGCGGCAACCCCGTCGGCCAGTCGAGCACGGTCAAGCCCGACGGCTCCCTGGTCAGCGGCGGCGGCGCCAACCCGGCGTCCGGCTACAGCCTGATCGAGGCCGCGAGCCTGGCGGACGCCCACCAGAAGGCCAAGGGCTGCCCGCTGCTCAAGGCGGGCGGCAGCATCGAGATCGCCCAGGCCATGGACATGTAGCCCCAGCCACGGGCGCTGCCCGGGCCGCAGCCCCCTTGCTGCGGCCCCCGCCGCCCGCCTCAATCCGGCAGCCGGACCGTCAGCTCCAGCTCGATCTTCAGCTCCGGCGCCGCGAGTGCCGCG
>CADEGR010000245.1 GCA_902826935.1 uncultured Alphaproteobacteria bacterium
GTGATGCCGCGCTCCTGCTCCTGCTCCATCCAGTCCATCGTCGCGGTGCCTTCATGCACCTCGCCGATCTTGTAGGACTTGCCCGTGTAGAACAGAACGCGCTCGGTCGTGGTGGTCTTGCCGGCATCAATGTGCGCCATGATGCCGATGTTCCGGTAGCGCTCTATGGGAGTGGTGCGAGCCATCGATTTCTCTCGTTCGGACGCCGCCGCTACCAGCGGTAATGCGAGAAGGCCCGGTTCGCCTCGGCCATCCGCAGCGTGTCTTCGCGCTTCTTGAAGGCCGCGCCGCGGCTGCTGGCGGCGTCCATCAGCTCGCCGGCCAGCCGCTCGACCATGGTCTTCTCGGCGCGCTTGCGGGCGGTGTCGATGATCCAGCGGATCGCCAGAGTCTGCCGGCGCGACGGGCGGACCTCGACCGGCACCTGGTAGGTGGCGCCGCCGACCCGGCGCGAGCGCACCTCGAGCGGCGGCTTGACGTTTTCCAGCGCGTCCCGGAACACGTCGACGGGATCGCGCGACATCCGGCGCTCGATCCGGTCGAAGGCGCCGTAGACGATCCGCTCGGCGACCGACTTCTTGCCTTCGAGCATGATCGCATTCATGAACCTGCTGACCACCGGATCGCCGAACTTGGGATCGGGAAGGACCTCGCGTCGCTCAGCCGCGCGCCTGCGTGCCATGGCTTGATATCCTACTTCGGCCGTTTCGCGCCGTACTTGGACCGGCGCTGGCGACGCCCGGATACGCCTTGGGTATCCAGGGTGCCTCGGATGATGTGATAGCGGACGCCGGGCAGGTCCTTGACGCGCCCGCCGCGGATCAGGACCACCGAGTGCTCCTGCAGATTGTGGCCCTCGCCGGGAATGTAGCTGGTCACCTCGAAGCCGTTGGTCAGGCGCACGCGCGCCACCTTGCGCAGCGCCGAATTGGGCTTCTTCGGGGTGGTCGTGTAGACCCGGGTGCAGACGCCGCGCCGCTGCGGGCAGGCTGCCAGAGCCGGCACCTTGTTGCGCTGCGGCTCCGGGCTCCGCGGCTTGCGGATCAGCTGATTGATGGTCGGCATGGCTCGCTCCCGACACCCCGCACCGGCAGCTTTGCCAGTGAGGCGACAAACGACCGGGCCGCCAAGCACCGACCTTCTCGGCTCTGGCGACACCGGACAACTCGACGACAAAAAAGTTCCGTAAGCGTTGCTGCAGCGTCTGGGCAGAACACCCACCACCAACAGCTCTACTTGACAGTGTGCTGGGTTTAGAGCCCCGCCGCGCCTTCGTCAACCCTCAAATGGGCGCCGAGGCGGCCGTTCGCTTGGCGTTCGGCCCGGCGCCCCGAAGCGGCAGCGCCGCACGGGGCGCCGGGCCCGATCGCTATTCGGCCGACGGCAGCTCGCTCAGCTCCGGCAAGGTCATCACGGTCTCGTCGGGCGGCAGCTCCTCGGGCGGCGCGAACCGCTCGTTGCTCACCGCCAGACGCTTCAGCCGCGGCATCACGCCGCCGCTGCCGGCCGGGATCAGCCGGCCGACGATCACGTTTTCCTTCAGGCCCATCAGATGATCGACCTTGCCGGCGAAGGCGGCATCGGTCAGCACCCGCGTGGTCTCCTGGAACGAGGCGGCCGAGATGAAGGACTGGGTCTGCAGCGAGGCCTTGGTGATGCCCTGCAGCACCGGCATCCACTTGGCCGGCGCCCGGTCGGCCTTGACCGTCCGCTCGTTGACCAGATCCAGCTCGACCTTGTCGACCTGCTCGCCGATCAGGAAGGTGGTCTCGCCCGGATCCGTGACCTCCACCTTCTGCAGCATCTGGCGGACGATCACCTCGACATGCTTGTCGTTGATCTTCACGCCCTGCAGCCGGTAGACCTCCTGGATCTCGTTGACCAGGAACGCGGCCAGCGCCTCGACGCCCTTGACCTGCAGGATGTCGTGCGGCACCGGGTTGCCGTCGACCAAGAGGTCGCCCGGCTCGACGATGTCGCCCTCCTGCACCACCACATGGCGGCCCTTCGGGATCAAGTGCTCGACCGGGTCGCGGCCGTCCTCCATCGGCATGATCCGCAGCCGCCGCTTGGCTTTGTAATCCTTGCCGTACTCGATCCGGCCGGCGGCATCGGCGATGATCGCCGGATCCTTCGGCCGACGCGCCTCGAACAGCTCCGCGACCCGCGGCAGACCGCCGGTGATGTCGCGGGTCTTGCTCGCCTCGCGCGGCAGACGGGCCAGAACGTCGCCGGCATGGACATCGACGCCGCCCTCGATGTTGAGGATGGCACCGACCGGCAAGTAGTAGCGCGCCTCGGCCCCGCTCGGCAGGGTCAAAGGATGGCCCTCCTGGTCCTGGATCACGATCGAGGGCCGGAGCGCCGTGCCGCGGGTCTGCTGGCGCCAGTCGACCAGCTCCTTGCTGGCGCGGCCGGTTGCCTCGTCGACCACCTCGCGGAAGGTGACGCCCTCGACCATGTCGAGGAAGGTCGCCCGGCCGGTCGCCTCGGAGATGATCGGCAAGGTGTGCGGATCCCACTCGACCAGCTTTTGGCCCTTGGTCACCTTGCTGCCCTGGGCGACCAGGAGGCGGGCGCCGTAGGGCAGCTTGTGCCGGGCCTTCTCGCGACCATTGGCGTCGTGCAGCACCAGCTCGGTGGTCCGACCCAGCATCACCAGACGCTGCTTGCTGTCCTCGACCAGGTTGGCGTTGACCAGGCTCATGGTGCCGTCAAGCGTCGCCTCGACCTTGGACCGCTCGGCCGCCTGCTGGGCCGCACCACCGATATGGAAGGTGCGCATGGTCAGCTGGGTGCCGGGCTCGCCGATCGACTGCGCCGCGATCACGCCGATCGCCTCGCCGGTGTTGACCGGCGTGCCGCGGGCCAGATCGCGGCCGTAGCAGCGGGCGCAGACCCCGCCCTTGCTCTCGCAGGTCAGGACCGAGCGGACCCGGACCTGCTCGACCACGGCCTCGTCCATCAGCCGCACCTTCTCCTCATCCAGCAGCGTGTTGCGCGGGATCAGGAGCTCCTCGGACTGCGGATGCAGGACATCCTCGGCGGTGGTCCGGCCGAGAATCCGCTCGGCCAGCTCCTCGATCACCTCGCCGCCCTGGACCACCGGCGCCAGGGTGATGAAGTTGTCGGTGCCGCAATCATCCTCGACGATGATGCAGTCCTGGGCGACATCGACCAGACGCCGGGTCAGGTAGCCGGAATTGGCGGTCTTGAGCGCGGTGTCGGCCAGACCCTTGCGGGCGCCGTGGGTCGAGTTGAAGTACTCGAGCACGGACAGGCCTTCCTTGAAGTTCGAGATGATCGGCGTCTCGATGATCTCGCCCGACG
>CADEGR010000246.1 GCA_902826935.1 uncultured Alphaproteobacteria bacterium
TCGCTAAAGTCAATGAGGATATACTCTTAACACATACTCAACTTAAAGGTTTATGGGCTGGTGTGGCGCACACGGCAAGAGCGCGGCCAGGCGCCAGCCGGCACGCGATCATCCCAAGGTCCGCGCGAGGGCGCTGCCGTGCTCGGGCGAGCGGGCGGCGCCGCGGTTGGCTGTGGCCCGGGCGCTAGGTGCCGAGCTGCTCGTCCATCGCCCGGCGGTGCCCGGCCAGCGCCATCAGCCGGCGATCGCGCCAGTCGCTGCGCGCCGCCAGCTGGTCGGCCGGCAGCTGCTGGCGCCGCTCCCCCTCGAGGGCTGCCGCCAGCTCGGGCGTCCAGGCGAGCGGGGTCAGCTGGTCGGCGCCGATCTCCTCGTAGAGGCGGCCGTAGCGGGCGATGTAGTCGGCAATGCCGCCGGGCGCGTTCAGGTCGATCGTCTCGAACGGCCCCATGAACGACCAGCGCAGGCCGATGCCGTGCTTGATCGCGATGTCGACATCCTCGGCCGAGGCATAGCCCGCCTGGACCAGCTTCAGCGCCTCGGTCAGCAGCGCCCCCTGCAGGCGGTTGGCGATGAAGCCCTGGACCTCGCGCCGGATCCGGATCGGGGCCATGCCGGCCGCCTTGAGCAGGTCGTAGCTGCGCTCGACCACCTCGGGCGCGGTCCAGGGCGCCGGACACAGCTCGACCAGGGGCGTCACGAAGGGCGGGTTGATCGGGTGCGCCACCAGGCAGCGGGCGCGGCCGGCGAGCTCGGCGGTGAAGGCTGACGCCGGAAAGCCCGAGGTCGAGCTGGCCAGGATCGTGTCAGGGCCGGCCAGGCGATCCAGCTCGGCATAGACCGGCAGCTTCGCCTCCAGCCGCTCCGGCACGCTCTCCTGGACGTAGTCCGCACCCTCGAGCGCCGCCGCCAGCACCGGCTGGTAGCCGATCCGCGCCGCGATCGCCGCCTCGGGCTCGGTCAGGAGCCCGAGCCGCGCCAGATCGGCGAGCCGGGTCTCGATCGCCTTGGCCGCCCGCGGCAGGGCTGCCGGCTCGGCGTCATAGAGGGTCACCGCGTGCCCGGCCCGGCCGAACACGATTGCCCAGGCCTGCCCGATCAGCCCCGACCCCACCAGCGCGATCCTCGCCATCGTCCCGTCTCCCCTGCTGCC
Source organism: uncultured Alphaproteobacteria bacterium (assembly GCA_902826935.1). Lineage (GTDB taxonomy): Bacteria > Pseudomonadota > Alphaproteobacteria > Geminicoccales > Geminicoccaceae > CADEGR01. The sequence goes on from CADEGR010000246.1 coordinate 1,151, forward strand.
GCGACCGGTCATGCCCGCCGCCGGTCTTGTGGTGCCCCATGGTCCTGCGTTCCATTAAGGATCGGCCGGCCCGGCCGCCGATGCAACCACCGGCGCGGGGCCAGGCCAGGTCCGCCGCACCCGCGCCATCCTGCCGCCAGTAGCAGGGATGGCTCCCGGCCGGAGGCTGCACTATGGTGACCGGCCAAGCGCAAAGGAGAGGTTGGCCGATGTTTCGCTCCGACCTGTTGATCGGCAAGCGCTACCTGATCACCGGCGGCGGCAGTGGCCTGGGCAAGAGCATGGCAGGGCGGCTGCTGGAGCTGGGCGCCGAGGTCGCGATCTGCGGCCGCCGCGCCGAGGTTCTCGAGGCAGCCGCCGCCGAGCTTGGCCAGGCGACCGGCGGCCGGATCACCACCCATCCCCAGGACATCCGCGACGCCGCCGGGGTCGAGGCGCTGGCCGAGCAGCTGTTCGCAGCAGGGCCGCTCAGCGGCCTGATCAACAACGCCGCTGGCAATTTCCTCTGCCCGAGCGAGGAGCTGTCGCCGCGCGCGATCGATGCCGTGGTCGACATCGTGCTCAAGGGCACCGCCAATTGCACGCTCGCCTGCGGCCGCCGCTGGCTCGCCGCTGGCCAGCCGGGCGTGGTGCTCAGCATCACCACGACCTACGCCTGGACCGGCTCGGCCTATGTGCTGCCCTCGGCCATGGCCAAGGCCGGCGTGCTGGCGCTGACCCAGAGCCTGGCGGTCGAATGGGGCGGGCGCGGCGTCCGGCTGAACGCGATCGCGCCCGGCCCGTTCCCGACCGAAGGCGCCTGGGAGCGGCTGGTGCCGAGCCCGGAGATCGCCCGCCAGTTCGAAACCCGCAACCCCTTGCGCCGGCCCGGCCAGCATCGGGAGCTGGCCGATCTCGTGGTGTTCCTGCTGGCCGACGGCAGCGCCTATATCAATGGCGACGTGATCACGATCGACGGCGGCGAGTGGCTGAAGGGTGCCGGCCAGTTCAGCTTCCTGCAGGACCATTTGAGCGCCGCCGACTGGCAGGCCCTGCGCGCCCGGCGCGCCAAGCCCGCCGACGCCGCCGTCACCAAGGCCGGGGCCTGAGCCGCCGCTTGGCCGACTGAGGAGACGCCTAATGCAGCTGCGCTGGATCGTCCTGGCCATCCTGGCCGTGATCAGCCTGGGCAGCCTCGCGGCCGTCCAGCTGGTCTGGCAAAGCCAGGCGCAGAACGAAAGCAGCAGCAGCGGCACCGCCCTGATCGGCGGCCCGTTCAGCCTGACCGACCAGCATGGCCAGACCGTGACCGACGCCCAGTTCCGCGGCCGCTACATGCTGATCTATTTCGGCTACACCTTCTGTCCGGACTTCTGCCCGCTCAGCCTGACCAACATGAGCGAGGCGCTGCAGCTCCTGACCCCGGAGGAGGCCGCCCGGGTGGTGCCGGTGTTCATCACCATCGACCCGGCCCGCGACACGGTCGCCCAGATGGCCAGCTACGCCGAAGCCTTCGACCCCCGCCTGGTTGCCCTGACCGGCGACGAGCCGGCGGTCGCCGCCGCCGCCAAGGCTTATCGGGTCTACTACGCCAAAGCCGGCGATGGCACCGACTACGGCATGGACCATTCGACCTTCATCTACCTGATGGCTCCGGATGGCCAGTATCGGACCCATTTCGGCCACGACGTAACGCCCGCCGCCCTCGCCGACAGCCTGCGCGCCGAGCTCGCCAAAGACTGAGCCCGCGCGCCAACCGACCCTTGCCGGCACCGCCAAGGTCCGCTAAAAGCCTCCGATCACCAGCACCGGCGCCCGTAGCTCAATTGGATAGAGCATCTGACTACGGATCAGAAGGTTAGGGGTTCGAATCCTCTCGGGCGCGCCAATCAAATCAATCACTTGCGAACGAAATCGGGTGCGTCCTGAGCTTTGACATCGGTTTCCGCACCGTCTGCGCGGGAAGGCCTGGCAGCACCACGATCAGCATCACCTGATCGCCACGGCTAACCGGCCAGCGCAGACACCAAAGGCCCCGGGCCCATTTTACAAAGCCCAGATCCTCGCCGCCGTTGACAATCTGGCGGCTGCGGTTGATCCCTCAGCGGGGCGGTGCCGGGGTGGCCAGGCAAGGCGCTTGCGATGCTCAATCCCTTGGCGGCGCCGCCCGGTGGGCAGCTTCTTGGGCAATAAGGAGC
>CADEGR010000247.1 GCA_902826935.1 uncultured Alphaproteobacteria bacterium
GCCGCCGGACCAGGTGGTCGAGCTGGGCATTCAGCTGGAGATCTGAGCCGGCAGCGAGATCGCGTGACGGGCCCGGATGACCGGGCCTGGGCACGTCGCATGGTTGGTGGGGAAGAAGGCTCGTCGCATGCATCCGGAGCCGCGATGGCGCGCTTGAAGTTCATCAATGCACTGGTCTTTGTGGCTGATATGGAGCGGGCCATCGGCTTTTACCGGGACCTTCTGGATCAGAAGATCGCGCAGCACCACGGAGACTTCGTGCAACTGGAGAACGGCCTCGCCCTGCATCTGGGCCGCGCGCTCGAAACCACCATGTTCGGGGCGCCGTCAGCCGACGGCGAGCCCTATGGCCGGGGCAATCTGGTGCTCTACTTCGAGGTTGAGGACATTGCGGCGGCCTTTGCGCGGATAGCTCCTGCCGTCGGGCTGATTCATCCGGTTCAAACGCAGGCCTGGGGGCAAAAGGTCTTCCGATTCTACGATCCCGACGGGCACATCGTCGAAGTCGGCGACCCCTTGTGAGCGGGAAGCTTGGCAAAGAGGATCGCACCGCGCTCGAACATCGAGCGGTCGGCCATCCGGCATCTCCCGCCGTCGGCGCCAAGGGCTGACAGCTTTCGGGCAACACGGAACGCGGGGCGGAGCGGCGCGCTAGAGCGCCCGGCCGGTGCCTGGGTCGAACAAATGGGCCTTGGCCATGTCGCAGGCGAGCTGGCAAGGCTGGTCCGGCAGGCGTGCGCAGTCGGCGCCGGCGACGGCGGCAAAGGGCTGATCGCCGATCCGGCCGCGCAGGAGCCGCTGGCCGGCCTCGGTGTCCAGGGCGCGCGGGGCAAACCGCAAGGTGGCAGCGCCGTCGCCGCCGGTGCTGACATGCTCGGGCCGGATGCCGAAGGTCACCTGGGCGTCCTTGGCCGGTGCCAGGCGGGCGGCCTGGGCGGCCGGCAAGGGCAGCTCGCTGCCGTCGGCCAGGCGCAGGGCCAGGCCGTCGTCATGGCCGACCAGCCGGGCCGGCAGGAGGTTCATGGCGGGCGCGCCGATCAGGCCGGCGACCAGGACATTGGCCGGCCGCTCGTAGAGCTCGAGCGGCGGCGCGATCTGGGCGACCTTGCCGCGATGCAGGACCGCGACCCGATCGGCGAGAGCCATCGCCTCGGCCTGCTCGCCCGCGGCGTAGAGCAGCGTGCCGGGCTGCGCCTCGCGCAGCTGCTTGAGCAGGCGCAGCTGGCCCGGCCGTTCGGACGCCGCGAGGGCCGCGAACGGCGCGTCCAGCAGGCAGACGGCCGCCTGGCGCAACATCGCCCGGCCGAGCGCGACCCGCTGCCGCTCAGACGCGCTCAGCTGCCGGGGCCGCGTGGCCAGGCGATCGCCCAGGCCCAGGCTGCGCGCCATCGCGGCGGCCTGGCTCAGCGCCGCCTTGCGCGGCGTGCCGCGCAGCAGCAGGCCATAGGCCAGGTTCTCGCGGACCGACAGCTGCGGCAGGAGCGCGGCGTTGGCGCTGACCAGGGCGCAGTTGCGCAGCCCTGCCCGCAGCTTGGTGACTTCGCGATCGCCGATCAGGATCTGGCCGTGGCTGAGCCGCTCCAGCCCGGCGATCAGGCGGAGCAGGACGGTCTTGCCGGCACCCTCGGCGCCGACCACGCCGACCAGCTCGCCATCCTCGACCGCGAGATAGAGGTCATGCAGCGCGGTCTGCTTGCCGTAATGCTTGCTGGCTGCCTGGAGCTCGACCCGGGCCATCGCGCTCAGTCCCAGCCGACCGGATCGTAGCCGCGCTCGCGCAGGCAGCGCTCGACGAAGCCGCGATAGGCGCCGCTTGGGCCCGGCCGGCTGAACAAGGAGCGCAAGAGGCCGCCGGTGGCGCCCGCCGCGGCGCCGACCGCGGCACCCCGGCCGGCCGAGCCGACCACCGCGCCGCCCACGGCCCCGGTGGCCGCCCCGACCGCGCCGCCGGCCGCCGTGTTGCCGGCGCTCCGCCCGGCCTGGCCCGCGGCGGGGCTGGCGCCGGCCGTGCGCGCCTGGGCGTCGCAGGCCGCGATGTCCTGATCGGCCTGGGCCTGGCCGACCGCTTTGAGATGATCATTGGGATAGAGCACCGGCTGGACCGCAGCGCAGCCGGCGAGGCCGAGCGTCAGCAAGATCGGGCCGAGCGGGTGCCGCCTGGTCATACCGCCGCCTGCGCCAGACGCGGCCGGCCGAGGCCGAGATAGGCGGTGCCGAGCAGCGCCACGAGGAGCAGCAGGAGCACGCTGACCGCCGAGCTGCCGGCGAGGGCCAGCTGGCGCAGCGCCTGGTCATAGGCGTAGAGGGCATGCTGGTCGGCGGCCAGCAGCGGCGCGCCGCTGCTCAGGCGATAGAGCGCATCCGGCAGCCGGAAGCCCTCGACCAGCCGCAAGCCGATGATGGCGATGGAGAGCGGCAGCAGGAGCGGCCAGGTGATCGTGCGGAACTGCTGCCAAAGCGAGGCTTCCTCGAGCACGGCCATCTCGTAAAGCGCGGCCGGCAGACGCTCGCGGCCGGCCAGGAGCACCAGGGCCACCAGCGGCGTCCATTGCCAGAGCTCGGCCAGCATGGTGGCGAGCGCGCCGCTGCCGGCCGGGTCGGCGGCCGGCGCCAGCGCGTCGGCCGGAGCCGCCAGGAGGCGCCAGAGCAGCGCGCCCACGATCGGCGCGGTCAGGAGCGGCACGGCGATCATGAGCCTGATCAGACGGCGGCCCGGCAGCTTGGCGTGGAGCGCCAGCGCCAGGGCCAGGCCCAGGCCGAACTGCAGAGTCACCGAGGCCAGCACGGTGATGGCGGTGCTGGCGCAGGCGAGCCAGAAGCCCTGCTCGGCCATCAGCTCCGCGCGCTCGGCGACCATGCCCGAAGGCGCCGCCGCCGCCGGTCCGCCGCCCGGCAGGTTGACCATCAGCCCGAGCAGCAGCGGCGCCAGCAGCACCAGCAGCAGCACCAGCGCGGTCGGCCAGAGGAACGAGTGCTTCGATGGCGGCCGCAAGCTTCTCTCCCTTGGCGCCGGCTCCCAATCGGCGGCGGCATTTAAATGCGATCAGGCCGTCATGGCAATGACCGAGCTGGCATCAAGCCGGCGGCCGGCGGACGCTCAGGTCTGCCATGGTGCTTTGCCGGTCCGCCGGCCGCTGGTGCCGCGGCGCATTCGCTTGCTTCATGGGTCGCTGCACCAGGCTGTTGATGCACCAGGATCAAGGCGGCCAAGGCGCAGCGTGCGCAGGCTGATTAACCCAATCTAGGCGCCCTTGAGGGCCTGCGCACGCAGGGCCAAGGCCGGCTGGTCGAACCAGCGGGCGTAGTCGGTGGCCCGGCGCA
>CADEGR010000248.1 GCA_902826935.1 uncultured Alphaproteobacteria bacterium
CCGGTCAGCGGGTCGAACTCGACGATCGCCTCGATCTCGTCGCCGAACAGCGACAGCCGCCAGGCCCGGTCCTCCAGATGCGCCGGGAAGATCTCCAGGCTGTCGCCGCGCGCCCGGAAGGTGCCGCGGTGGAAGTCGAGGTCGTTGCGCTTGTATTGCAGCTCGACCAGCGCGCGCAGCAGCTGCGCCCGGTCGAGCCGCTGGCCGGTGCGCAGGTTCAAGACCATCTTGGCGTAGACCTCGGGCGAGCCGATGCCGTAGATGCAGCTGACCGAGGCGACGATGATCACGTCGTCCCGCTCCAGCAGCGCCCGGGTCGCCGAATGCCGCATCCGGTCGATCTGCTCGTTGATCGCCGAGGTCTTCTCGATATAGGTGTCGGTCCGCGGCACATAGGCCTCGGGCTGGTAGTAGTCGTAGTAGGAGACGAAGTACTCGACGGCGTTGTTCGGAAAGAACGACTTCATCTCGCCATAGAGCTGGGCGGCCAGGATCTTGTTGGGCGCCAGGATCAGGCTCGGCCGCTGGACCGCCTGGATGACCTGGGCCATGGTGAAGGTCTTGCCCGAGCCGGTCACGCCCAGGAGCACCTGGTCGGTGGCCCCGCTCTGCACGCCCTCGATCAGCTCCGCGATCGCCTGCGGCTGGTCGCCGGCCGGCTGATAGTCCGAGACCAGCTCGAACGGAATCCCGGCCTCCGGCCGCTCGTTCGGGTCGAAGGTCAGCAGCGGATTCTCGGCCAGGGCCTTCAGGAGGTCGAGGCTCGCCTCGGGTGCCGGCATGGGGGCAGCGCTCCGGAACGGGTCAGCAGCGGCGGGTCGCAGGTCGCTTGCGGCAGCTAAGCATACGAGGCGGCCGTGGCAAGGGGCCTGGCATGGCGCTGCCGCCACCTTTTGGCAGCATCGACGCCACCGCGGCGCGGGTTGTGGAACTGGAAGCTGGCCGACAGGTTCATCCCGTATTATGGGGCGTCACTCCGCCATGGCCAGCCGGCGGAGCCTCGTCTAGGATCGCGCCCATGCTATGTGGAGCAGGATGCGGTCGACGTGCAGGAAACCATGGGGATTAGCGACGTGAACCGGCGACATCTGTTGAGTTGGGGCGCCATGACCGGCGCCTGGTTCGGCCTGAAGCCCCGCTTGGGCTTCGCCCTGACCGCGGCCGCGCCGGCGCCGGCCGCCGACAAGCTGCTGGCGATCTTCTCCCGGCGCGGCAGTGCCGCCGTGGTCGGCGCCAGCTGGCTGGAGCAGCTGGACCAGCCGCCGGCCTTGCCCGAGCTCGAGCGGGACGTGCTCGAGCATCTCGGCCTGTCCGAGCAGAGCCTCGCCGCGAGCGACCTTGGCAGCCTGCGCCAGCGGGTCCAGGCTCGCCTGTCGGATGATTTCGCCAACGGCCGGACGATCAGCGTCCAGGGCTGGGTGCTCGGCCAGACCGAGGTGCAGCTATGCGGCCTGGCCGCCCTTTCGGCCAGCGTCTGACGAGGCGACGGACGACAACCGAGCGAGACGGTCGTGCTGCTGCAAGCACGTGACCTGCCGGCCGGGTCCACCTTGGAGGCGGATCTGTGCATCGTGGGGGCAGGCGCCGCCGGGATCACGCTGGCCCGCGCCTTCGCCGGCAAGGGCCTGCAGGTGGCGCTCCTGGAAAGCGGCGGCCGCGAGTTCGACGACCAGATCCAGGCCCTCTACCAGGGCACCTCGGTCGGCCTGCCCTATTTTCCGCTCGACGACTGCCGCATGCGCTATTTCGGCGGCACCACCAACCACTGGTCGGGCCGCTGCCGGCCGCTCGATCCGATCGACTTCACGGCGCGGCCCTGGGTCCCCTTGTCCGGCTGGCCGTTCGCGCGCGGCACGCTCGATCCCTATTACCAGGCGGCCCACGCGGTCTGCCAGCTCGGCCCTTATGACTACCGGGCCGAGCGCTGGGTCGGTCCGGACGAGCGGCTGCCGGCGTTCGATCCGGCCAAGATCGTCGCGACCGCCTGGCAGTACAGCCCGCCGACCGCGTTCGGCGAGGCCTATGGCCCGGAGCTGGAGGCGGCCGCCAACATCAAGGTCGTGCTGCACGCCAACGTGCTCGAGATCCTGTGCAACGAGGCCGGCGGCGCCGTCACCGGCCTGCGCTTCGCGACCCTGGGCGGCCAAAGCTACACCGCCCGCGCCAAGGCCTATGTCCTGGCCCTGGGCGGCCTCGAGACGCCGCGCCTGATGCTCGCCTCCAACCGCCAGCTCGAGGCCGGCGTCGGCAATCAGCGCGATCTGGTCGGCCGCTATTTCATGGAGCATGCCAGCTTCACCGGCGGCCGGATCACCGTGGTCGATCCGGCCCAGGTCAACTTCTTCACCGATGGCATCGGCAGCATCGTCGACGGCGTGACCGCGGTCGGCTGCCTCAATCTCAGCCCGACCCAGCAGCAGGCCCGCCAGCTGCTCAACCTCGACATGCAGATGCTGCTCGACGACACCGAGGCGCAAGGGGCGGCCGCGGTCGACTCGCTGGTGCGCGCGGCCAAGGCGGGCGAGGTCCCGGACGACTTCCTGGGCCAGGTCAAGCATGCGCTGGGCAACCTCGACGACAGCGTCGCCGCGCTCCTCGCCCATCTCAACCTCACGAGCTACGAGCCCAAGCAGACCAATTTCCGCCTGTGGTGCAGCGCCGAGCAGACGCCGGACCCCGAGAGCCGGGTCAGCCTCGGCACCGAGCTGGACGCCTTCGGCATGCCCCGCCTGCAGCTCGCCTGGCGCCTCAGCGGCGCCGATCGGCACAGCATGATCCAGGGCTTCAACCTGCTCGGCGAGGAGCTCGGCCGCCTCGGCGTCGGCCGGCTGCAGCTGTCGCCTGAGCTAACAGAGCCCGGCGACAGCTGGCCCGCCGACCTCGAAGGCGGCCGCCACCACATGGGCACCACCCGGATGAGCGACGATCCCGCTAAGGGCGTGGTCGACCCCAACGGCCAGGTCCACGGCCTCGCCAACCTCTACGTCGCCGGCAGCAGCGTCTTCCCGACCAGCGGCGCCGCCAACCCCACCCTCACCATCGTCGCCCTGACCCTGCGCCTCGCCGAGCATCTCGACCGCGTCCTCCTCGCCAGCTAAGCGCAATCTGCGACATTTTGGCGCGGGCCGGTTCCGTGCTACATTG
>CADEGR010000249.1 GCA_902826935.1 uncultured Alphaproteobacteria bacterium
ATCTGCCTGTCCGAGGACGCCTATCGGCAGGTCAAGGCGCGGCTGGACCTGCAGGTCAGCGACCTTGGCGAGACGCGCCTGAAGAACATCAGCGATCCGATGCGGATCTACTCGCTGCAGGTCGGCGGCGCGATGCAGCCCCAGCCCCAGGCGCAAGAGCGCGCGAGCGTGGCCCCCGCCACCTTGCCCGCCAAGCCCTCGATCGCGGTTCTGCCGTTCACCAACATGTCGGCCGATCCCGAGCAGGAATATTTCGTCGACGGGATGGTCGAGGACATCATCACGGCCCTCTCCCGCTTCAGCCAGCTGTTCGTGATCGCGCGCAATTCCAGCTTCACCTACAAGGGCCGGGCGGTCGACGTGCGCCAGGTAGCCGGCGAGCTGGGCGTGCGCTACGTGCTGGAAGGCAGCGTGCGCAAGGCGGGCAACCGGCTGCGCATCACCGGCCAGCTGATCGACGCGACCACCGGCGGCCATCTCTGGGCCGACCGGTTCGACGGCAGCCTGGAGGACGTGTTCGAGCTGCAGGACAAGATCACCGAGAAGGTGGTCGGCGCGATCGAGCCGACCTTGCGCAAAGCCGAAATCGAACGCGCGCGGCTGAAGCACGCCGACAATCTCGACGCCTACGACCTGTACCTCCGGGCGCTGCCGCATCTTTATGCCGGGCGGCCGGAGGACAATCTGGTGGCGCTCGACTTGCTGAGCCAGGCGATCGAGCGCGCGCCGACCTATGCCCCAGCCCTTGGCCATGCCGCGTGGTGCATGGTCCAGCGAATTACGCGCGGCTGGGCGCCGGTGCCCGAGGTCCGCACCGCCACCGATTTGGCGCGCCGGGCGATCGCCGCCGGCAGCGACGATGCCGTGGCGCTGGTGCTGGCCGGCTTTGCCCTGGTGATGGTCGGCCGGGACTACGGCACCGGCCTTGATGCCGTTGGCCGCGCGCTGGAGCGCAATCCAGGCTCCGGCTTCGTCAACTTCATGGCCGGCCGCGCTCTGACCTTTGGCGGGCATCCGGACCAGGGCTTGAGTCATCTGGAACGGGCGATGGTGCTGGGTCCGCTCGACCCCAGCTTCTACATCAGCCTGTCGGTCGCGGCGACCGCCGAGCTCGCGCGCGGCCGCCCCGAGCAGGCCCTCGAGCTCGCCCGGCGCTCGGTTGCCCTCAATCCGAATTTCGATTCGACCTACCTGTTCCTGATCACCGGCTCGGTTCAGCTCGGCCGCCTGGACGAGGCGCAGGCAGCGCTCGCCACCTACCTGACCCTGGCGCCCGGCAAGACCCTCTCAGCACTCCGCAACGAGCTGCCCTATCGGCATGACGCCTTGCTGGAGATGGTCCTCGACGGCGCACGCCAGGCTGGCATGGCGGAATGAACCACGGTTCCAGCTAGGCCAGCAACCGCTGACGCGCCGTGCGAAGGCGTGGGCGCTGGCGGCTCGGGCGGGCATGCGCGTCAGCGCTCCTGCCGCTCTTCGCCACCTGCCGTTATGCGGTTCAGATTGGCTTCGATCCAGTCCGTCAGCCCCTTGATCCGCAGGGCGATCTCCTGCCCGAGCGGGGTGAGGCTGTATTCGACATGGGGCGGCACCACGTCGAAGGCGTGCCGCAAGACGAAGCCATCCGCCTCGAGCCGTTGCAGGGTCTGCGCCAGCATCCGTTCGCTGACCCCGCCAATGCGCCGCCTGAGCCCGCTGAAGCGCAGGGTCTCGGCCCGCAAGGCCAGCAGCACCAGCACCCCCCAGCGGCTGGTCACATGATTCAGGATTTGCCGCGACGGGCAGGTTGCGGCCATGACGTCGGGTGGTCGCGCAGGGCCGCCGGCTGGTTCGGTCGAGGGTGTGGCGATCATCGTTGACACTTACAAAAAAGTTGGTACTTCCTTTTTGTAAGCTTGATGGTACAGAGGTTCCCTTGACCAAGTCAACGCGGAGCCTGCCATGAAGATCGCCATTACTGGCGCCACCGGCCAACTCGGCCGTCTCGCCATCACCGCGCTCAAGCGCCGGGTCCCTGCCGACCGCATCATCGCTCTGGCAAGAACGCCCGCGAAGGCCGCGGACCTTGGGGTCGAAGCGCGCGAAGCGGACTATCAACGCCCGGAAACGCTCGGTCCCGCGCTTGCCGGCGTCGAGCTGCTCGTCCTCATCTCATCGAACGACTTCAACGACCGCGCTGGCCAGCACGCGAACGTCATCCATGCCGCCAAGGCGGCGGGCATCGGCCGCCTGGTCTACACGAGCATCCTCAAAGGCGACCGATCGCCCATGCTCCTGGCCGTCGACCACATCAAGACGGAGGCGGCGATCAGGCAGGCCGGCCTGCCGTCGACCATCCTGCGCAATGGCTGGTATACCGAGAACTACACCGGCAGCTTGGGCGGTGCCATCGAAGCCGGCGCCATGATCGGCAGCGCCGCGCAGGGCAAGCTCTCGACAGCGGCCCGCGCCGACTACGCCGAGGCGATCGCCGTCGTGGCGGGAGCGGCCGGGCACGGCCACGCCGGCCAGGTCTACGAGCTGGCCGGCGACGAAGCCTACAGGATGGCCGACATGGCCGCCGAGGTGGCGCGCATCACGGGCAAGGCGATCGCCTACAACAGCCTGCCGCAAGACGACTATGCCCGCATCCTGCAGAGCTTTGGCTTGCCGGAAGGGTTCGCCAAGGTGCTCGCCGATGCCGATGCCTGCGCCGCCGATGGTGCGCTGTTCGATGACAGCCACACCTTGTCGCGGCTGATCGGCCGGCCGACGACGCCGATGGCGGCGACCGTCGCCGCGGCCTTGCGATAAGCCGCCCGATTCCGGAGGGTGCGTCGTCCGGACGCGCCCTTGCCCGCAAGCTCGCAGCCGCAGCCGTCGCCCCTTCACTCCCGGTGGCGCAGCGCATCGACCAGCAAGGTGAAGGCCGGCGTCGGCTGCCGGCGGCTGGG
>CADEGR010000250.1 GCA_902826935.1 uncultured Alphaproteobacteria bacterium
GCGACGTGATCGCCGAGATCGAGACCGACAAGGCGACCATGGAGGTCGAGGCGGTCGACGAGGGCACCCTTGGCAAGATCCTGGTCGATGCCGGCACCGAGGGCGTCCAGGTCAATGCGCCGATCGCACTCCTGCTCGAGGAGGGCGAGGATGCAGGCGCACTCGCGAGCTACGGCAAGGGCGACGGCGCTGGCGCCAAGCCTGCCGCAGCCGCTGCGCCACCTGCCGCACCAGCTGCGCCGCCGGCGGTCGCAGCGACGCAGCCGGCGGCACGGCCCGACGCATCCCATGCGCCGACCGCCGCACCTGCTGCTCGCGGCAACGGCCATGACCAGGCCGCCCGGATCTTCGCCAGCCCGCTCGCCAAGCGCATGGCCGAGCAGGCCGGCATCGACCTGGCCCGCCTCCAGGGCAGCGGCCCGCACGGCCGGATCGTCAAGGCCGACATCGAGCAGGCGATGCGTGAAGGGGTGCCGGCCGCTGCGCCAGCTGCGGCTGCCGCCCCGGTCCAAGCACCGGCTCCAGCACCCAGCGCGCCCGCAGCAGCGCCGAGCGGCGCCTATGACGAGGTGCCGCTCACCAATATGCGCAAGGTCATCGCGCGCCGCCTCGCCGAAGCCAAGCAGACGATCCCCCATTTTTACTTGTCGATGGACATCACGCTCGATCCCCTGCTCGCCCTACGCAAGCAGCTGAACGAGCGGGAAGGCGCCGAGCAGAAGCTCTCGGTGAACGACTTCGTGATCAAGGCGGCGGCCTTGGCTTTGCGCAAGGTGCCGGATGCCAATGCCGCCTGGGGCGGCGACAAGATCTACCGCTTCCGCGAGATCGACATCTCGATCGCGGTGGCGATCCCGGACGGCCTGATCACGCCGATCATCCGCCGCGCCGACCAGAAGAGCCTGGGCGCGATCTCGCGCGAGATGCAGGATCTGGCGGCGCGCGCCAAGGACGGCAAGCTCAAGCCCGAGGAGTTCCAGGGCGGCGGCTTCTCGATCTCCAATCTCGGCATGTTCGGGGTCAGCGAGTTTGCAGCCGTGATCAACCCGCCCCAGGCCTGCATCCTGGCGGTCGGCGCCGGCCGCCAGCTGCCGGTGGTCAAGGACGGGGCGCTCGCGATCGGCACGGTCATGACCTGCACCCTCTCGGTCGACCACCGTGCGGTCGACGGCGCCCTTGGCGCCCGCTGGCTGCAGGCCTTCAAGGCCTATGTCGAGGACCCGCTAGGGCTTTTGATCTAAGCGGCCCGAAGAGCCCACCCGTCGCCAACCAAAGACCAGCGCGAGGACCCAGATGGCGGAGCACAAGTTCGACCTCGTGGTCGTGGGCGGCGGGCCGGGCGGCTATGTCGCGGCGATCCGGGCCGCGCAGCTCAAGATGAAGGTGGCGCTGGTCGAGCGCGAGCATCTGGGCGGCATCTGCCTGAACTGGGGCTGCATCCCGACCAAGGCGCTGCTGCGCACCGGCGAGATCTTCGAGCAGCTGCATCATCTGAAGGCGTTCGGCCTGGAGGCCGACAATCCGCGCTTCGAGCCCAAGGCCGTGATCGGCCGCTCACGCCAGGTGGCCGCCCAGCTGAGCAAGGGCGTCGGCCACCTCCTGCGCAAGAACAAGGTGACCGTGTTCGACGGCACCGGCCGCCTGGCTGGCAAGCAGAAGCTCGAGGTCGAGACCAAGGCGGGCAAGGAGACCATCGCTGCCCCGCACATCATCCTCGCCACCGGTGCCCGCGCCCGCCAGATCCCGGGCCTGGAGGCCGACGGCAAGTTGATTTGGACCTACAAGGAAGCGATGGTCCCGGACGTGATGCCGAAGTCGCTCCTGGTGGTCGGCTCCGGGGCGATCGGCATCGAGTTCGCGAGCTTCTTCCGGGCGATGGGCGCCGAGGTCACCGTGGTCGAGGTGCTGGACCGGATCCTGCCGGTCGAGGATGCCGAGATCTCCGCCTTCGCCGCCAAGCAGCTGACCAAGCGCGGCCTGAAGCTGATCACCGGCGCCCAGGTCAAGGCGCTGGCCAAGGGCGACGGCCGGGTCAAGGCGACCATCGAGGCGGGCGGCAAGACCTCCGAGCTGACCGTCGACCGGGTGATCATGGCGGTCGGCATCGTCGGCAATGTCGAGGGCATCGGCCTGGAGGGCACCGGCGTCAAGGTCGAGAAGACCCATGTCGTGATCGACCAGTGGTGCCGGACCGGCGAGCCCGGCGTCTACGCGATCGGCGATCTGGTCGGCGCCCCCTGGCTCGCCCACAAGGCCAGCCACGAGGGCGTGCTCTGCGTCGAGAAGATCGCCGGCGTCGAGGGCGCGCATCCGCTCGACATCACCAAGGTCCCGGGTTGCACCTATTGCACGCCCCAGGTCGCGAGCGTCGGCCTGACCGAGGCGGCCGCCAAGCAGGCGGGCTACGAGATCCGGGTCGGCCGCTTCCCCTATATCGGCAACGGCAAGGCGATCGCCCTCGGCGAGCCGGAAGGCTTGGTCAAGACCGTGTTCGACGCCAAGACCGGCGAGCTGCTAGGCGCCCACATGGTCGGCGCCGAGGTCACCGAGTTGATCCAGGGCTATGTGCTTGCCCGCCAGATGGAAGCGACCGAGGCGGATCTGATGCACACGGTGTATCCGCATCCGACCCTGTCCGAGATGATGCACGAGTCGGTGCTGGATGCGTATGGCCGGGCGGTGCATTTTTGAGGCAATGTATCAGTGAGACAACATTACAGCTCTGCTTGGACCCAAAAAAAGTTGAACTTCGCAGGTATCTTACGATACTGTTTAATTTTGTAGATTTATTATGATTGGATTTTTTCTAATAATCATCTAATGGCGACTAATTTTTGGATTTATGTGGCTTTGATTAGACATAATCAGTTCTGAATGCCTCATCTACCTCAGGAATTGCACTAATTGCAGCGCGAATTATGTCGA
>CADEGR010000251.1 GCA_902826935.1 uncultured Alphaproteobacteria bacterium
AGGTGACCAAGTCGGTGGCGGTGGGTAGCTTCCCCTGGGGCGTGGCCGTCAAGGACTAGCCCGTTACAAGAAAAAGGAATCGCGATGCGCATGCGGACGATCTGCTACGGACTGGCTCTTGCCACCTTGATGCTGCCAGCGGCCACCGAGGTGCATGCCCAAGCGGGCCTGCTCACGGGCGGCGCCACCAAGCTGGAGCCGCTCACGCTCTCCTCCGGCAAGCCGGTCGCAGCCAAGCCCTATGAGCTGGAAGCCGGCAAGTATTACGAGATCGAGATCAATGCCGACGGCTCGGCCGAGCTGGCCTTGAGCGGGCCTGAGTTCTTCCGCAATATCTGGGTCGACGAGGTGGTCATCAACGAGATCGAGATCCGGCCGCTCGGCGTCGACAGCATCGAATTCGACGACGAGGGCACGGCTTCAATCTCCTTCGTGACGATCAAGCCGGGCGAATACATCCTGCGGGTGCCAGGCACGACCGGGGAGTCTCAGCGCGCGGTCTTCACCGTGAAGTAGCCGCGGCCGGCATCGAGCGCCACGCCGTGTCGAGCCGCGCGGCGTGCGCCGCCGTTCAGGGCGCCTCGATCTTGTAGCCGAAGCCACGCACGGTCTGGATCAGGGGCTGGGCCTCGCCGGCGTCGATCTTGAGACGCAGCTGGCGGATATAGACCTCGACCACGTTGGTCAAAGGGTCGCTGGCATAGCCCCAGACCCGCTCCAGCAGCATGGTCCGGCTGAATACCTTGCCCGGCTCAGAGAGCAGGCAGTCGAGCAGGGCGAATTCGCGCGGCGTCAGCTCGACCAGCCGCTCGCCGCGCCTGGCCTGCTTGCGGTCGTGGTCGATCACCAGGTCGCCGACCTGGCGGACCGGGTCCGCTGGCTGGTATTGGCCGCCACGCCGCGCCAAGGCTTCGAGGCGCGCCAGCAGCTCCGCGAATGAGAAGGGCTTGGTCAAATAGTCGTCGGCGCCCAGGCGCAGCCCGACGACCTTATCCTCCAGCGTGTCGAGCGCGGTCAGCATCAGGATCGGGGTCGTGCTGCCGGCTTGGCGCAAGTCGCGGCAGATCTCGCGGCCGTCGCCGCCCGGCAGCATGAGGTCCAGGACGATGACGCTCCAGCCCGGCCGCCGGCCCAGCGCCATCGCCTCCTTGGGCCGGCCGGTGACGGTGACGCCGTAGCCTTCGGCCTCGAGGCCGCGCTTGACGAACTCGATGATCCGCTCGTCGTCCTCAATCAGCAGGATCTGCATGGTCTTCCCGGTCTGGCTGGGGCAGCGGCAGGAGCAGGGTCACGGTGGTGCCCTGCCCTGGCGTGCTGTCGATCAGGAGGCGGCCGCCATGGGCGAGCGCGATGGTTTGCGCAACGTGCAGGCCGAGCCCGCTGCCCTTGCTGGCCAGGCGGCGCGCCTGCTCGCCGCGAAAATAGCGATCGAACACCGCCGGCAGCTCATGCGCCGCGATGCCGATGCCGGTGTCGCGGACCTGGATCACCGCCTGGTTGCCCCGCAGCTCGCAGGCGAGCTCGATCCGGCCGCCCGGCGGCGTGTAGCGGCTGGCATTGTCGACCAGGATCAAGAGCAGCTGCGCGAGCCGCCCCGGATCGGCCTCGACCTGCTGCGCCGGATCGGCCGGCAAGCGGCAGGCGAAGCTGACCTCGCGCCCGCTCGCCAGCGCCCGCAGATCCTCGGCCGCCTCGCGCAGCACCGCCTCGATCAGCACCCGGCGCGGCCGGATCCGCAGATCGGCCGAGTCCGAGCGGGCGAGCAGCATCAGGTCCTCGATCAGCCGCGCCAGCTGGCCGCTCAGATCGACGATGCGCGCCAGGGTCCGCCGGTAGTCCTCGACCAGGCCGCTTTGGCTGCGCAGCGTGACCTCGGCCTCGCCGCTGATGATCGTGAGCGGCGTGCGCAGCTCGTGGCTGATATCGGCGAACATGCGCCGCCGGACCTCGTCGAGCCGCTGCAGCGTGAGATTGGCCTTGGCCAGCTCGGCCGTCCGCTCGCCGACCTTGTGCTCCAGCTCCGATTGGGCCCGGAGCAGCTCCGTCCGCCGCTGCTCGAGATCCCCGGCCATGTCGTTGAAGCTCGCGGCCAGGCGCGCCAGCTCGTCGTGGCCGGCGAGCGGAATGCGATGGCCAAGATGGCCGCCGGCGATCTGCCGGGTGCCCTCGAGCAGCAAGGCGACCGGGCGGGTGACGCTGCGCAGCAGCCACAGGCCGATGCCGCAGACCAGGAGGATGGCGAGCGCTGCGAAGCCGCCGGCCGCGCCGCGCAGCCAATCGATCAGGGTCCGCATCTGCTGGTCGGCGGCCTGGGTCTCGCTTTGCTCATCCGCGATCGCGACGTCGATCAGCCGCGCGAAGTCCTGATCGACCTTGCGCCGCAGCAGCGCCAGGCTCTGCGCGCGCTCCGGCGCCGAGCCGGACTGATCGGCGACGCGGTTGAAGGCGACGATGCCGGCGGCGATCGCATCCGCCAGCTGCTGCAGCCGGACCAGCTCGGCCTGCTCATCGGGCTCGCCCTGCCCGACAAACGCGACCTCGGCCAGGGTCAGCTGCTCCAGCCGCTGGAGCTCGGCCCGGATCCGGGCCGGGCTGGCCGGCGCCTGCCCGCTCGGCGTCCCGGTGCCTGCGGCGACGACCAGCTGATCGGCCAGCTGCCAGAAATGGGCATAGGCTTCGCTGGAGAGCCGCAGATAGGCCTCGGTCTGCTGATGCGCCCAGAGGCTGCGCTCGATCTGCCGCTCGATCGCCACCGGGCCCCAGAACAGGAGCCCGGCCATGACCAGGATCAGACCGATGCAGCCGGCGCAGGCGGCAATGAGCTTGGTGCGGAGCATCCTTGCTTGTAGCCGCAAGGCGGGGCTGCTGAATAATGAGAATCTGATGAGGCCGGGCGGGCGCCTGCGCGCCG
>CADEGR010000252.1 GCA_902826935.1 uncultured Alphaproteobacteria bacterium
GGCCGGCTCCTGCCGCCCGAAGCCGCGCGGCGGCTGGTGGCGGCGGTGCGCGGCGGCGGCTGATCAGCAGCGGGGGAGGCACGGACATGGCGCCAGCAGAGCCGCCCGGCGACGTCGGCCTCTACCAGGCCCATTACGCCAATTTCGCCAGCCGGCTCTATGGCGAGATCCGGCGCGCGGCGTTTGGCGAGGATCTCGGCCAGACCGGCTGGCTGACCGCCCTGGAGCAGGACCACTTCATCGGCTGGCTGGAGCTGTCGGAGGCGAGCCATCTGCTCGATCTGGGCTGCGGCTCCGGCGGGCCTGCCTTGCGGATCGCCCTGAAGACCGGCTGCCGGGTGACTGGCGTCGATCTGCACCCCGACGCGGTGGCGGCGGCCCACGCCAATGCGCAGGCCGCGGGCCTGGCAGAGCGTGCCGCGTTTCGGCAGGCCGATGCGGCCGAGCCGCTGCCGTTCGCCGAAGGCAGCGTCGATGCGCTGATCTGCATCGATGCGATCAACCACCTGCCAGATCGGCCGCGGGTGCTGGCCGACTGGCAGCGGGTCCTGAAGCCGGGCGGGCGGCTCCTGTTCACCGATCCGATCGTAGTGACTGGCCCGATCGCCAATCATGAGATCGCGGTGCGCGCGTCGCTCGGCTATTTCCTGTTCGTGCCGCTCGGCACCGACGAGCGCCTGCTGCGGGCGGCGGGCTTTGTGGTCGAGCGGGTCGAGGATCGGACCCGGAACATGGCCGAGAACGCGGCCGGCTGGCACCGGGCGCGCGCCGCCCGGGCGGCCGAGCTCACGGCGATCGAAGGCGCTGAGGGTTTTGCCAGCCAGCAGCGATTTCTCGAGATGGCCGCCTCGTTGGCCGCCGAGAGCCGGCTGTCGCGCCTCGCCTTTCTGGCGCGTCGCGCAGCCTGAACCTCATCCCCTGGCACCACCGTGACGCCCGACGCCCAGGCGGTGTGGCCGATCGTCCATGGATGAAGCGCTGGCGCTGATCCGGATCTAGTGTGCTGATCGAGCAATTTGTTAGATCATGCGTCTGGAAGTTTGGCGGGATGATCGATGGGCAAGCCTGCGGCTGCGATCGTCCTGACGGACGAGCAGCGGGTTGAGTTGGAGGGTTGGGCAAGGCGCCGGCAGACGGCGCAGGGTTTGGCGAGGCGTGCCGAGATCGTGCTTTTGGCAGCGGACGGTCTTCACAATAAGGAGATCGTCGCGCGGCTTGGCAAAGATGCCAATCCGGTGGGCAAGTGGCGTCGTCGTTTTGCCGAGCGTGGTCTCGATGGCCTCGATGACGAAGCTAGGCCGGGCACGCCGCGCAAGATCGGCGATGACGACGTTGCCGAGACGATCAGAAAAGACCCTTGAAGAGCCGCCGGTCGATGCGACCCATTGGTCGCTACGCAGCATGGCCGAAGCCACCGGCTACGCGCCCTCGACCATCCATCGGATCTGGCAGGCGTTCGGTCTGCAGCCGCATCGTAGCGCGGCCTTCAAGCTCTCCACCGATCCATTTTTTGTCGAGAAGGTGCGGGCCATCGTCGGGCTCTATCTCGACCCGCCCGAGCGGGCCTTGGTGTTGTGCGTCGATGAAAAGAGCCAAATTCAAGCCCTTGATCGAACGCAACCTCTTTTGCCAATGCGGCCGGGGCCGGCGACGAACCCACGACGATAAAAGACACGGTACGACATCGCTGCTTGCGGCTCTCGAGATCGCCCCTGGCAAGGTGATCGGGCGGTGCTTCAAGCCGCACCGAGCCAAGGAATTTCTGACGTTCCTGCGTGAGATCGATGCCAACGTGCCTGACGATCTCGAGGTCCATCTCGTCATGGACAATTATGCCGCCCACCAGACCCCGGCCATCCGAAAGCGGCTCGCGAAGCGGCCTCACTGGCATGTCCACTTCACGCCGGCCGGCGCCTCATGGCTGAACCAGGTCGAGCGCCTCTTCGCTCTCCTCACCGAGCAGCAACTGCGGCGGGGTGTCCATCGCTCCACGCCAGAGCTTGAGCAGGCTAGCCAGAAATTACCTCGACGCCGTCAATGCCGATCCCAAGCCCTTCCGCTGGACAAAATCCGCCGATCAGATCCTCGCAAGCAGCAGACGCTTCTGCTTCAGGGCCATGCAAGCCGCTGAGCTGCAAAAGGCAATCGAACGAACTTCGGAACCGGGACACTAGCGAGGCACTGCTAGCCGGCCGCTGCTCGGCAGGCAACCTGCGCGCCGCCTGATTAACCAAATCTTCAGCCGATCCGACGAATCCTGCCCTTGGTCCATGCGATCCTGGGAGTCCGCCCTGCCGACAAGTTGACCAATCGGCGAGGCGAACTCCCAAGGTCGCATGGACCAGGAAGGCTGCGTCAGCTTCCGCCAGAGACGTTAAGAAACGGTTCGCAGCGCCGACAAGTATGGCGGCGGCGCTGGCAGCGGCGGTGGGTGGGCAGGCTGGCCTGGCCAGCTGCAGGCGCTGCTTGGTTTCGACCCTAGGCCTCGTGGTGCCGCAGGCGGCCTTGATCGACCAAAGCGATCAACGCCGCGTGCAGGGCATCGGCCGTGCGGCTATAGGCTGCGAGGTCTTTGCCGTAGGGGTCGTCAATATCGATGACGCAAAGCTGGCCGCTGCCGATGAGCCGCAACGGTCGCTCGATGGCCGGTGCCAATGCGACGATCGCGTCAAACTCGGCAAGGGTCAGGCTGGCGACCGGCCGCGCACGAT
>CADEGR010000253.1 GCA_902826935.1 uncultured Alphaproteobacteria bacterium
TTGTCAACGGTGGCGGGAATCTGGGCCGGTGTGGCGGCGTAAGAGTAGGCCAGTGAGGTGGAGCAGCGAGGACAGCAAGGGGCCCCGATCGGGGCCCCTTGGTGTTTGGGCGGATCGGCCGGGCGCGGTTCAGGTTACGGTGATCTCGCCGGTCTTCGGATCGACGGCTTCGGTCCTGGCGGCTGGCTTGCCCTGACGCCGCTTGGCCTTGGAGCTGTTCAGGCGATAGCTCTCGCCATTGAACTCGAGGATATGGACATGGTGGGTGAGCCGGTCGAGCAAGGCGCCGGTCAGGCGCTCATTGCCGAACACCGAGGTCCATTCGTCGAACGGCAGGTTGGAGGTCACGATGATCGAGCCGCGCTCATAGCGCTGGCTGAAGGTCTCGAACAAGAGCTCGGCGCCGGTCGGCGAGAGCGGCACGTAGCCGAGCTCGTCGACGATCAGGAGCTTGAGCGCCTGGATCTGGCGCTGCAGCTTCTGCAAGGCGCGCTCGGTCTTGGCCTCCATCAGCTGATGAACCAGGCCGGCGGCCGTGGTGAAGCCGACGGCATGGCCCTTCTGGCAGGCCGCCAGGCCCAGCGCCAGGGCGATGTGGCTCTTCTCCGTGCCGCTATTGCCCAAAGCGAGGCGGTCGGCACGGAGTAGTCCTATGCGGGGCTGTGGGCAAGAGCCACGATAGCGCACCAGGCTGGTCGAGCTCACCTTGGCAGGACGGTCTCGCAGGCTTCGAAGGGCGCTGCCGGCAGCGCGCGTAGCGCGGCGATATCCGGGGCCAGCCGGCTGCCAATCGTCTCACTGTGCCGCCCGGCATGATCCTCCTGCCGACGTAGGCAGCATTCGTGCAGCCGCTCATTCAGCCGGTCGAAGTCGGCGGCGCGCGGCAGCGGCACCATGAAGTTCCGCCTGGCAAGTTTCACCAACCCCTCGACCTTGCCACATGGCTGGCGCCCGCCGCCGGCCAACCCTGGGCGCGGTCGTTCCCCTTGCCGGGTCAGCCAAAGCGATCCGCAAACAGATATTGGCTCTGCGACGCCGCGAAGGCCCCGGGTGCGCTCGCGCTTGCCGTCGCCCAGGATCCTGGCGACCGCAATCTTGGTGTTGTCATAGAGGATCGATTGCGGCACCCCGCCGAGTGAGGCGGATCAGAAAACAGTCCGAGGGACTGTTTTCCCGACGAACGCGAAGGCCGAGGCATGGCCGTCCAGGAAGGCTTCGGTGGTCTCTGCTGGATAGGCTTTGACAAAGCAGGCATCCTGCTGCGGTGCGCATCACCTGGGCTGGCTGCTCGCCGTGCAAGGTCATGAGGTGCGCCTGATGTCACCCGAGCATGTGCGGCCTTGCGTCAAGGCCCAGAAGAATGATGATCGTGACGCCGAAGCGATTGCGGAGGCCGCGACCCGGCCGACGATGCGGTTCGTGACGCTCACAAGCGAGCAGCAGCTCGACATCAGACGCGACATCGGGTGCGCGATCGGCTGGTCGCCGAGCGAACCTCGATCATGAACCAGATCAGGAGCTTGCTGCTCGCGCGTGGCCACGTTGTCCCGCAAGGCCGCACCAAGCTGGCGACACGACTCGCTGATCTGCTCGACGCGACCGAGCCGTTGCTAAGTCCTCGGATCTGCATGCCGATCGAGGACATGCGCCCGCGCTGGCAAGCCCTCGACGAACGGATTGCGGCGTTCGACCGCGAGTTTGCCGACCTGGCCGCTGGCGATGCGCAGGCGCGTCGGCTCATCATCATCCCCGGCATCGGCGCGCTGAACGCAACCGCGCTGGTCGCTGCGATCGGCGATCCACGCACCTTCGCCCGCGGCCGCGATCTGGCGGCATGGCTCGGCCTCGTCCCGAATGGCGCGTCGACGCCGGCCACCTTATCAGGACCAGGATGCGCGGATCTCCATCTTGGCCAACGGCATCGCCAAAAGGCCGGATACGTTTTGTGCAGACTGCTCGGACCATCGACATAAACCGCTTGCCGACGGGGCGGGCCATACGTTTGCGCCGCCCAGCCTGCATGCCAAAGAGATGCGCAGATCGATCTTGAGCCTGAGCGGCTGGTGTTCATTGATGAAACAGGTGCATCGACCAAGATGGCCAGGCGTTGCGGGCGAGCTCTGCGCAGCGAACGCTGCCGGGCAGCCGTGCCGCATGGTCACTGGAAGACGACGATCTTCGTCGGCGCGCTCAGGGTGGAAGGCAAGACCGCACCGATGATCCTGGATGACACCATGCACGGCGCCGCTTTCCTTACTAATGTCGAACAGGTGCTGGCGCCCACCCTCTCGCCCGGCGACATCGTCGTGATGGACACCCTGCCCGCTCACAAGCCGGTCGCCGTCCGCCAGGCTATCGCGCGCAGCGGCACCGAGGTTCGCTTCCTGCCGCCCTACAGCCCGGGCTTCAACCCGATCGAAATGGACTTCTCGAAGTTCAAAGCTTCCTTAAGAAGGTCGCCGCACGCACTGTCGACGACCTATGGAACGCCACCGCCGAGGCCATCGACCTGTTCACGCCGACCGAGTGCGAAAACTGCTTTGCCGCCGCCGGATATGACCGCGAATGATCAGAAAGTGCGCTAGAGCATTTTCCTATTGCGTGGAATCGATCCCTGTGATTCGACACTATC
>CADEGR010000254.1 GCA_902826935.1 uncultured Alphaproteobacteria bacterium
GCAGCCGCTGGGCGGCAAGGCGCAGTTCGGCGGTCAGCGCTTCGGGGAAATGGAATGCTGGGCGCTGCAGGCCTACGGTGCGGCCTACACCTTGCAGGAGATGCTGACGGTGAAGTCGGACGACGTGTCCGGCCGCACCAAGGTCTACGAGGCGATCGTGCGCGGCGAGGACACCTTCGAGGCCGGTATTCCGGAGTCCTTCAATGTCCTGGTCAAGGAGCTGCAGGCGCTGAGCCTGAATGTCGAGCTCCAGCAGGATGCCGAGGCGGGTGACGATTGACCCAAGGCGCGTGACACGGCGCCGGCCCGCCGCCGGCGCCGTCCTGCCTGATCTGGTCGATCGAAACGGAGCATAGCATGAACGAGTTGATGTACTTCTTCGGGCAGCCCAGCGGCACCCTGAAGTTCGACAACATCAAGATTTCGATCGCCAGCCCGGAGACCATCCGGGCGTGGTCCTATGGCGAGGTCAAGAAGCCGGAGACCATCAACTACCGCACCTTCAAGCCGGAGCGGGATGGTCTGTTCTGCGCGCGGATCTTCGGGCCGATCAAGGACTACGAGTGCTTGTGCGGCAAGTACAAGCGGATGAAGTATCGCGGCATCGTCTGCGAGAAGTGCGGCGTCGAGGTCATCCAGAGCAAGGTCCGGCGCGAGCGCATGGGCCATATCGAGCTGGCCGCGCCGGTCGCCCATATCTGGTTCATGAAGTCGGTGCCCTCGCGTTTGGGCATCCTGCTCGACATGACCATGCGCGACCTCGAGCGCATCTTGTACTTCGAGCAGTTCGTGGTGATCGAGCCGGGCGTGACCTCGCTCAAGAAGCACGAGCTCCTGACCGAGGACGCGCTCAACAAGTACCGCGAGGAGTTCGGCGAGGACAGCTTCACCGTCGGCATCGGCGCCGAGGCGGTGCGCGACCTCCTGGCCCAGATCGATCTGGAGCAGGAGCGCGAGGTCCTGCGCACCGATCTGGTCGACACCAACTCCGAGGCCAAGCGCAAGAAGATCGTCAAGCGCCTCAAGCTGGTCGAGACCTTCCTCGAGTCGCGCAACCGCCCGGAATGGATGATCCTGACGATCATCCCGGTGATCCCGCCCGAGCTGCGCCCGCTGGTGCCGCTGGACGGCGGCCGCTTCGCGACCTCCGACCTGAACGACCTCTATCGCCGCGTGATCAACCGCAACAACCGGTTGAAGCGGCTGATCGAGCTGCGCGCCCCCGACATCATCGTGCGCAACGAGAAGCGCATGCTGCAGGAGTCGGTCGACGCCTTGTTCGACAACGGCCGGCGCGGCCGGGTCATCACCGGCGCCAACAAGCGGCCGCTGAAGTCGCTGTCCGACATGCTCAAGGGCAAGCAGGGCCGGTTCCGCCAGAACCTGCTCGGCAAGCGCGTCGACTATTCCGGCCGCTCGGTGATCGTGGTCGGCCCGGAGCTCAAGCTGCATCAATGCGGCCTGCCCAAGAAGATGGCGCTCGAGCTGTTCAAGCCGTTCGTCTACGCCAAGCTCGAGCTGTACGGCATGGCCCAGACGATCAAGGCCGCCAAGCGCATGGTCGAGAAGGAGCGGCCGGAGGTGTGGGACATCCTCGAGGAGGTGATCCGCGAGCATCCGGTCCTCTTGAACCGGGCGCCGACCCTGCACCGGCTAGGCATCCAGGCGTTCGAGCCAATCCTGATCGAGGGCAAGGCGATCCAGCTGCACCCCTTGGTCTGCACCGCGTTCAACGCCGACTTCGACGGTGATCAGATGGCGGTCCACGTGCCCTTGTCGCTGGAGAGCCAGCTCGAGGCGCGCGTGCTCATGATGTCGACCAACAACATCCTGAGCCCGGCCAACGGCAAGCCGATCATCGTGCCGACCCAGGACATCGTGCTCGGCCTCTACTACCTCTCGCTGATGCTCGACAACGAGCCCGGCGAGGGCATGGTGTTCGCCGACGTCAATGAGGTCCTGCAGGCGCTGGAGGCGCGGGTCGTCTCGCTGCACAGCAAGATCTGGTGCCGCGTGCCGGTCACCGCCTGGACCGAGGGCGGCGAGGTCGATCTCGAGGATGTCGGCCGCTATCGCCGGGTCGAGACCACCGCCGGCCGGATGCTGCTCTACCAAATCCTGCCGCCGCATCAGAATGTCAGCTTCGATCGGCTGCTGAACCGGCTGTTGACCAAGCGCGAGATCACCCAGGTAGTTGACGAGGTCTACCGCCATTGCGGCCAGAAGGAATCGGTGGTGTTCGCCGACCGGCTGATGGGCCTGGGCTTCGGCTACGCCGCGCGCGCCGGCATCTCGTTCGGCAAGGACGACATGGTGGTGCCCGACACCAAGTCGAAGCTGGTCAACGAGACTCGCGAGCTGGTCAAGCAGTACGAGCAGCAATACTCCGACGGCCTGATCACCAAGGGCGAGAAGTACAACAAGGTGGTCGACGCCTGGGCGCAGTGCACCGACAAGGTCGCCGACGAGATGATGCGCGAGATCCGGGCGACCGCCCGGGTCACGGACGGCGCCACCGGCCGGCTGAACCAGCCCAACTCGATCTACATGATGGCCGATAGCGGTGCCCGTGGCTCGGCCGCCCAGATCAAGCAGCTGGCCGGCATGCGCGGCCTGATGGC
>CADEGR010000255.1 GCA_902826935.1 uncultured Alphaproteobacteria bacterium
CCCAGTGGCCCAGATTCCCACCGCCGTTGACATTTAGCCCTGATCCATCTTGCGCCTTGCGCTTCCGCACCATAGCAATGATCCAGCAGCGTTGTTTATGGTCGCCGCAGGCTTTGCCTGCGTGCGGGCGCATCCAGCGTTGAGGCTCGCGCTGCAGCATGTCGCTCGGCGTGCATCTAACTTGAGGTCTGAATCTTGAATACCGGGACGGTGAAGTGGTTCAATGCCACCAAGGGCTATGGGTTCATCGCGCCAGAACGCGGGGGTGCCGACGTTTTCGTGCATATCTCGGCGGTCGAGCAGGCTGGACTGAGCCAGCTCAACGAAGGTGAGCGGGTGCAGTACGAGCTGACCACCGGCAAGAACGGCAAGAGCTCCGCTGAGAATCTGAAACGGCTGTCCTGATCCATCAGAATCGACGGCGGCAAGCCTCCTGAGGCGACTCAGGAGGCTTTTCTTTTGCTGCGTGGCAGGGACGATGCTGGTTCTGAGCGCACCCAATGTGCCCTTCGATATCGCCTTGCCATGCGGTCTGGGCGTGACCGTCAAGCCGCTGACCTCGGCAGGCCTCGCAGCGGCGCAAGCCACCAGGAGGCAGGCCTAGCTCCCCAATTTTAAGCTGGCGATTTTGTTTGATGGGGCGTCTGGCCCGACGACAGCGATCGTGCACGGAGCTTGAGCCAATGCAGGTTGGTGTCCAGCTGAAGCGATGTGATGCGGTTCACGAATTCCGCTGCCATCCGACGCTATGCTGACCGGATCGGTGGGATCCCCGCCTCCTTCAGGACGAGCGCCGGCCGGAGGCGGCTTGCCCAGCTGCACGGGGGCGCCAGGGAGAAACCGCAAGATGAAGCACCACGCCACGCTCCGGATGATCTGGGCGGTAGGCCTGGGTCTACTGCTGCTACCGCCCGCTGCGTCTGGCCAAAATCTGATTGAGCCCAAGCTCATTGCCAGCACTGGCGCGGCGGCAGACCGGTTCGGCGCAGCGCTTGCGGTCAGCGGAGATGTCCTCGTCGCTACCGCCCCAAACACCACGGTTGACGATAAGCGCTTCGCCGGCGCCGCCTACGTCTTTGTAAGAGATGCAAGGACGGGCGAATGGGTTGAGCAGAAGCGACTGGTACCTGATGATAGCGCGGCCTTGGATTTTTTCGGAAACGAAGTGGCCATCGATGGCGATACCGTGTTCGTCGGCGCCGCGGTGGCCAAGGTGGGCAGCGTAACCCAGCAGGGTGCCGTCTACATCTTTGAACGAAATTCAGGCGGCGCCGACAACTGGGGCCAGGTCGC
This sequence comes from uncultured Alphaproteobacteria bacterium, assembly GCA_902826935.1. GTDB lineage: Bacteria > Pseudomonadota > Alphaproteobacteria > Geminicoccales > Geminicoccaceae > CADEGR01. The sequence goes on from CADEGR010000255.1 coordinate 1,294, forward strand.
TAAACTCTCTGAGGGCGGCATGGCAGCCAATTTCGGGAGCAGCATTGCTATCAAGGACGGCTTGCTCGCGATAGGAGCCAGTCGCAGCGGCACCAACGGCGCGGTCACGATCTACGACCGCGATCGCGGGGGTGCTGGCGCCTGGGGCAAGGTGACCACCATAGCCGACAGCGCTGTCGGCGACGCAGGGACCCCCCTGGAGTCCTTCGGCCAAGCGGTGGCGATCGATGGCGATCTGCTGCTGGTCGGCGCCTCGGCGGCGGATGTCAGCTATTTCGGCGAGAATGATGGCGCAGCGTACATCTTCCGTCGCGACCCGGTCGATCGCGACCGCTGGAATTTTGTCGTCCGCCTCACCGCGTCGGAAGCAACTCTGTGCGCCGGCGGCCGCACGCTTGCAGGGATCTCTTTGGAAAGCCTTGAGGTCAGGCTGGAGGTGGAACGCTGTGCCAAAGAGGTTAGCGAGACCGATCAGGATGCCTTTGGTGGCAACGTGGCAATCCGTGGCGATGTCATCGTTGTCAGCGCCGCGGGTGCCGAAGACCCCACGGGAGCCGTTGTGGGTGCCGTTTACATTTTCCGGCAGGGCTCTGCCGATACTGACCACTGGGACCAGATCGCCAAGCTCGCAGCGAGCGACCTCCTCGCGGGGTCTTTCCCCGGCTTCGGCGGTGGGATGGCGCTCGCGGATGACACCCTCTTGGTTGGCGCTGCTAGCGCGGTGGGGCCCAAGGGTGCGCAAGGTGCCGCTTACCTCTTCGAGCGCAACGCGGGTGGTCCGGATGCTTGGGGCGAGACCAGCAAGCTGGTGGCTGGCGATGGCTTGGCAGGGGAGCTCTTCGGCTCGAGCGTTGCCTTCGACGGGGAGGAAGCGATCGTCGGCGCTAGCGGCTATGACATAGCGCAAGGTGCCATCTACGTTGCGCCAGAGAAACCGCCGGAGCCGGCGTTTGCGCCGACCGGCGATCTGGTCGATGGCGGCCTCGTGGAGGGGCCTGGCGGCGCTGTGCTCGGCTCGGCGCCGGGGACGATAACCGAGCCGCTGCCGGTATGGATCGTGGAAGTGCCACCACCTGCGGAGCCGCTGGATGCGAGCACCCACGCTATTAGTGCTTTCTACAACATAGGAAGTTCTCGAACAACAACGGCAGCCGACAGCGGCATATTTGGCCTGGCGTTGCCGGTCCCCGCAGGAGCAGATAGCGCGCATCTGGCTGCTGCTATTTTGGTGCCTGCAAGCAGCATGCTTGATGGTCCGGAATGGGG
>CADEGR010000256.1 GCA_902826935.1 uncultured Alphaproteobacteria bacterium
ACAGCACGCTGATGACGGTGACCACGGATGGCAGGGCGTTGTGTAGGGCGTGGCGCACGACGAGGTGGCGCGGCATGCCGCACAGGACCTCGTACCGGCTGAAGTCCGACTGCAGGCCCTTCTCCACGGTGGACTGAGTCATCTTGAGGATTGGGCCGGCGTTGATGATGCCAAGCGTCATCACCGGCAGGACGAGATGGGCCGCGGCCGACTGGAAGGCGGCCCAGTCGCCGGCGAGCAGCGCGTCAAGGGTGTACATGCCGGTCACTGGCGGCGGCGGAATGACGATGAGATCGATCCGACCGAGTGGCGGCGGGGCGATGGCGAGCAACGTGTAGAAGATATAGATCAAGACCAGCGCGAGCCAGAAGTCGGGCAATGCACCTGCCAACAGGCCATAGAAGTCGGCGATCTTGGCGAGCACACCTTTCGGATTGAAGCCGGAGGCTAGGCCCAAGGGCACGCCGATCGCGATGGCGACCAAGAGGCCCAGCGTGACCAGCTCGAGCGTGGCAGGAAAACGGAGCAGCAGATCGTCCAAGACCGGCTGCGTGGTTTGCCAGGACGTGCCCAGATCGCCCTGCAGCAAGTTCTTCAGGTAGATCCAGAACTGCACGAAGACCGGTTCGTCGAGCCCCATCTTGGTCCGCAGCGAAGCGATCGCTTCCGGGGTCGCCGTCGGGCCGAGCATCAGGACGGCGGGATCGCCCGGGATGGTCTTCACCAGGAGGAAGCTCACCAGCACGATGCCCAGAAGCTGCGGCGCGATGAACAGCAGCCGGCGGCCGACATAGGCGATCAGGCCCATGGCCTCAACGCTCCGTCATGGGCAGGCCGCGCCGGCTGGCCGGCCGCAGCTCGGCGATCAGCGCGCGCCGCTTCATCGGATCGGCCAGCACCTCGACGCTGCTGCCGACCAGCGCGAACCCGAACACGGTGATGGCCAAAGCAAGGCCAGGATACAGGGAGGGCCACCACTGTCCGGTCACGACGTTCTGGAAGCCCATGGCGATCATGCTGCCCCACTCGGGCGTCGGCGGCCGGACCCCCGCGCCGATGAAGCTGAGGCCGGCGGTGATCAGCACCGACCACCCGATATTGACCGAGATCTGCGCCAGCACCGGCGCCATGGCGTTCGGGATCACATGGCGGGTGATCGTGGCGAAGTCCGATAGCCCGGCCACCTGCGCCGCCTCGACGAAGCGCATGCCGCGCACCGCCAGGACTTGTGCTCGCATGAGCCGCAAATAGATGGGGGTATTGACGAAGGCGATGGCGATGATCACCGTCTGCAGGCTCTGACCCAGGCTGGCCACCAGCGCGATCGCGAAGACGAACACCGGGAAGGCCTGCAGGACGTCAGCGGCCCGCATGACACCGTAGCCGATCGCCGAATAGAGGCCGCGCACGCCGCTGTAGAAGCCGACGAAGGCGCCGATCGAGGTGCCGATGACGGCCGAGATCAACGTCGCGACAACCGCGATGGTGAGGTCGATCCGCGGCGCATAGATGGTGCGGCTGAAGATATCCATGCCGACCGCATCGGTGCCGAGCAGGTGGTCCCAGCTGGGCGGCTCGAGGAAGCGCGCGGGATCGGCCTCGATTGGCGAGTAGGGCGCGATCAGCGGCGCCAGGATGGCCAGGATCGTCACCAGGAAGACGATGATGTAGCCCAACGCGAACCTGGGTCGCGCCAGGGCGATGCGGAGCGCGAGATCGGTGTAGCTGCGCAACGACACCCGTTCCGATGCTCCTTCCTAATCCACCGATGCAGGCCAAGGCGGCTTGGCTGCCTGGCGAAGCAGCACGCTAGCCCATTCGGCCCGGCGCACGGGACCTAGCAACCCCGTGGCATCCATGCTGCGCCGGCACACCCGGCAGCACAAGCCGACCTGCCGCCGCGACCGATGGCATGGCGCGGCAGCAGGCCGATGCCGGTCGCTTCGATCAGCCGCGCTTGAAGTCCTGAAAGCGCAGATTGTTCGAGACATAGTAGGTCATGCCCTTCAGGTCCTTCTTTCGGGCAACCGCGTATTTCGGGTAGGCGATGAAACTCCAGGGCGCCTCGTCCATCAGGATGCTCTGGACCTTCTTGTAGGTCTCGAGGCGCACCGAATCGTCAATGGTCGCGAGGCCCGCCTCGATCAGGCGGTCAACCTCGTCATTGGCATAGTTGCTGTAGTTGACGTAGCTCTTCTGGTGGAAATACAGAAACATCGAATAGCCGGGATCCGGCGTCCACGGCGAGTCGAGATAGAAGATCACCGGCTTTTGCCGCTTGGTGACGTTCTCGTAGAAGACGCCCGCCGGCAGCTTCTCGAGCTGCACGTCGACGCCGATCTGGCGCAGCGAGGTCTGGTACAGCAGGGCAATCGGCTCCTGCGTCGGATCGCCGGCATTGTAGCTGATCGTCGTCTTGAAGCCGGCAGGGAAGCCAGCTTCGGCCAGCATCGCCTTCGCGGCATCGAGATTGTAGCCGTAATTGAAGAACGACTGGTCGGCCATCGGATAGATATAGGGCATCGGCGCGGTCAACG
>CADEGR010000257.1 GCA_902826935.1 uncultured Alphaproteobacteria bacterium
TCAGCGCACATGGGACAATCCGCTTGGGGTTTATTTAACGGCGGCAATGTGTGCGAGGGGTGGCGGGAGGTCAAGCTGAAAGGGGGCGGGAATGGAGGGGATGGGCGGGGGTGTGGCGGCGGCGACGAAGGGCGTACTCGAGTGAGGGCGAGGGGGTGGCTTGTACGTGATCGGCGCTGGTATTGGGCGGTGAGTTGGGGTAGCGTCGGCAGCGGTCGCAGGGTCGAGCGAGACCGCCCGGCGGCCGAGGAAGCGTCCCGGCAACCAGTGCCAGCAAGAACCAATGAGCAAGCGCATGCGCCTGAGCGGGTGGCGGCGGTGGCCGCTGATGGGGCTGCTGGGTGCCAGCCTGGGGCTGGCCGGCTGCGGCGGGCTGCCGGCGCCGCCGGCCTTGAGCGACGCCGAGGTGCTGGCGACCCCGGATTATCAGATCAACCCGGCCGACACGGTCAAGGTGTTCGTGTGGCGGGCGCCGGAATTGTCGGTCACGGTGCCGGTCCGGCCGGATGGCCGGATCTCCTTGCCGCTGGTCGACGACCTGCAGGCGGCCGGGCGGACGCCGACCGAGCTCGCCCGCGCGATCGAGCAGGAGCTGAGCCCGTTCGTGCAGAACCCGCGGGCCTCGGTGGTGATCGAGCAGTTCGCCGACAATCTGGCCGAGACGGTGCAGATCATGGGCGAGGTCAAGAAGCCGACCGCGGTCGCCTACCGGCCGCGGCTGACGGTGCTGGACGTGGTGGTCGCGGCCGGCGGGCTGACCGAGTTCGCCGATGGCGACAGCGCCAAGCTGATCCGGCGCGACCAGACCGGCGAGCGGGCCTACCAGCTGGATCTGCAGCAGCTGGTGGTGAACGGCGAATTGTCGAAGAACGCCAAGCTCAGGCCGGGCGACCTGATCGTCGTGCCGCAGAGCCTGCTCTAGGCCGGGACCGCGGGCGCGATGCAGCAGATCGGGGCGGCGATCAAGCTCTACGCGGCGGCCTTGTGGCACTGGCGCTGGACCGTGCTGCAGATCGCCTGGCTGGTCTGCCTGCTGGGCTGGCTGGCGGTGACCCTGCTGCCGGACCGCTACACGGTGACCGCGCGGCTGGTGGTCGACACCGAGACGATCCTGAGCCCGCTGATGGGCGACATGGTGGTCACGCCGGACTTCGACCGGCAGGTCGAGATGATGCGCGACACCCTGCTCTCGGCGCCCAATCTCGACCATCTGATCGAGACCACCGGGCTGGAGCGGGCGGTCGAGCCGCCGCTCAGCCGGTTCGAGCTGATCGAGCGGCTGCGCAAGCAGATCGACCTGTCGGTCGAGGCCAAGAACCTGTTCGAGATCAGCTACAGCCACCGCGATCCGGCGCTCGCCCATGGCGTGGTGGCGACCATGCTGGACATCTTCGTGCAGCAGAATCTGGGCCATTCGCAGCGCGACGTGGCGGCCGCCGAGGAGTTCATCGACCAGCAGATCGTGACCTACGACGAGAAGCTGCGGGCGGCCGAGCTGAAGGTCGCCAGCTTCCAGCGCGAGCATGCCGACGAGCTGGGCGGGGCGGAGCGCAATGTGCGCGATCTGGAGCGGGCCGAGGGCGAGGTCCGGCGGCTCAGCGCCGAGCTGGAATCGGCCTATTGGCGGCGCGACCAGATCAAGGTCCGGCTGGACGCCACGCCCAAGCTGGTGGGCGCTGGCCAGAGCACCGGCGGGGCGCCCTCGCCGGCCCAGAAGGCCTATGACGAGCTGAGCCAGGAGCTGACCAGGAAGCTCCTGGTCTACACCGACCGCCATCCCGACATCCTGGCCCTGCGCCAGCTGCTGGCGCAGGCGGAGGTGCAGCTCAAGCAGGCGCAGCAGGGCGGCGGGCCGAGCCCGGCCGCGGGCCTGCGCAACCCGCTCTACGAGCAGCTGGAGAGCCAGCTGCAGATCAGCGAGGTCTCGGTCGACGATCTCAGCCGGCGCCTGCAGGTGGCGCAAGGCGAGGTCGCCGAGCTCGGCAAGAAGGTCAAGCAGGCGCCCCAGGTCGAGGCCGACCTGAAGCGGCTGAGCCGCGACTACGACGTGCTCCTGGCGCAATATGAGCAGCTGACCAAGCGGCGCGCCTCGGCCCAGCTGGCCGCCGACATGGATGCCGGCCGCAAGCGGGTCGAGTTCCGGGTGGTCGATCCGCCGGTCCGGCCGAAGGCGCCGAGCGGCCCGCCCCACGGCCTGCTCCTGATCGGCGTCCTGCTGCTCGGCCTGGGCGGCGGCGGCGCGGCCGCGATCGCACGGCTGCTGCTGTCGCGCACCCTGCTCACCGTCGACCAGGCGCGCCACGCCCTGCAGCTGCCGATCCTGGGCAGCGTCGGCCAGGCCCGCCTGCGCGGCACCGCCCGCTGGGACCGTCCCGCCCTGGCCGCCGGCAGCGTCGCCCTGGTCGCCGCCTTCGGCGCGCTCTTCTACCTCTACGTGCTCAGCCCCACCAAGCCCAACCTCCCCGCCCTCGCCGCCAGCCTCCTCCACCAGCTCCCCAGCTCCGAAGCCAACGCTCATCCATGATGTGG
>CADEGR010000258.1 GCA_902826935.1 uncultured Alphaproteobacteria bacterium
CTAGTCGTCGTCCTCGATGGTCGCGGCCAGCCAGCGCTCGGTCCTGATCGCCGCGGGATCGGCCGAGAGGAAGATCTCGAACCGTTCCGGCGCCTCCGCCACATCGTCGTCGAGCAGCGGGACGCGCAGCTCGGCGCTGCCGCTGCCGGCCGGGATCCGCAGGCTGCCGGCGGTGCGCAGGTAGTCGCGGGTGTCGAGCGCGGTCTGATCGACCGTGGCGTAGATCAGGACCACCATCTTGCTGGGTGGCGGGCTGAGGCTGAGCGGGAACACCACCTCGCCCGCATTCTCGCGGACCGTGACCGGCTGGCCGGTCAGCACCGTGAGCGCCGCCGCCGGCGCCGGGCTGGGCGCTGCGCCCGGGTCGGCCAGCGCCAGCGTCGGCGCGCCGGCGCTGGCCGCATCGGCCGCCGACGCCGCCGGTTCGGCGTCGGGCTTGGCATCGGCGTCGGGTGCTGGCGCCCCGCTGGCGGTGCCGGCCGGCGCTGCCAAGGGCGCCTCGTCGACGATCCGGCCGGCCAGGACGGTGAGCAGCTGATCGCCCGCCGCCAGCTCGTAGCCGGCCTTGGACCAGCCGCGCCAGGCGCCGACCACTTGCCGGCCATCTGCGAGCGTGATCTCGACCTGTTGGATGCTGGCCGCTGCCAGCTGGCGCATGCCGCGGCCGGGCAGCTTGAGCGCCACCAGGCTGCCGATCGCCATGACGCATTCGCCCTCGATCCGCTCGCCGCTGGCGAGGATGAAGGTCTCGGCATCGGCCGGCAACGGCGCGAGCAGCACCAGCGCCAGGCTCATGCCCAAGGCGCGCGGCAGCATCCCGCGCCGGCCGATGCCGGTCATCCCCCGGCCTGCCGCTGCACGTCCTCGACCGACCAATGGGGCGCCAGGCCAGGCACCGCAGCACCCGGCTCGATCGCGCGCCAGCTCTTGTGATAGGGGTCGGCCTTCAGCTTGTCGAAGTCGCGGTAGTAGCGCTGCACGAAGCGCGCCATGGCCTGGCCGCGCTGGCTGTCGCGCGGCCAGTTGTAGCCGATCAGCGCATTGGCGACCGCCACGGTCTGGACCTCCTGGCCGGGCGGAATCAGCGCCGGGTAGTCCTCGGCGCCCAGCGTGGTCGCGGCATAGGTGCCGGCGAGCGGTGCGGTCGGCACGCTCAGCAGATGGAACGGCTCGCCCGGCTGGACCTTCTCGATCACCGAGACCGGCTTGCCGGATGCCCGGGTCATGGCCGCGAGCTCACCCTTGCGCAGCATGTCGAGGGCGATGTCGTGGGGATGGTCGGTGACCTCGACCGGAATGCCCAGCTGGCCGAAGATCACGCTCGAGGTCATGAAGGTGCCGCCGTCGGTCGGCCCGAAATTGACCTTCTTCCCGGCCAGGTCCTCGAGCCGGCCGATGTCCTTGCGCGCCAGCACGTGAAACTGGTCGAAGCTCAGCGCCGAGATCAGGCGGATCTTGTCCTGCAGGTCCGGATAGATGTCCTGGGCGAGCATGAAGTCGATCACGTCCTCCTGCACGATCGCCAGGTCGACGCCGCGGAAATACAGCAGGTCCTCGACATCGCGCACCGAGCCCAGCCCGACCATCGCGACCACGCGCAGGTCGTAGCCATCGGAGAACGCCAGGCCCAGGTCGTTGGCGAGCGTCATGTCGCTGCCCGACAGCGAGCCCGCCATGATCCCGACCGCATTGGCGTTGACCTTGTCCCGCGCCTCGCCCGCGGTCTCGGCATGGCCAGAGGCGAGGCTGGAGAGGAGCAAGGCGGCTGCAACTATATATTTAATCAATCCGACCATCTTTAAGTATCCCAGGTTGCTGCAAAGGATCGGCCGAAATCGCCGGCTGACCGGCCGCCGCAGTGATCGGCGCATCGGGCCCACCTTTGTCTTGCGCGCCCGCGTTCCCTCGTGGCGTTGCTTTAGCAAAGCGCGACTGTGCAAGCAACGATGCTGCGCCGGCCGACGCGGAACGAGCTTGAGTGGTGTCAACTGCCAGCCTGTTCGATGCAGGACCGGGGCCACGACTTGCGATCAGGCACCCAAGACCATGGTCTGGCCCGCCGACCCAGGCCGCATCGTCGCCGCCGGCGAGCGCGGGCACCAGGCGTTCGATCCGCGCCACCAGGCCAAGGCGCCGCGGGCAAGCGCGCTACCCGAAACCGCCGCACGGGCTGCGCCGCCTCGCCGCATCGGCTGCGTCACCCCTCGCCCAAGCGGCGCAGCTGAGGCGACAGGGCGTGGCTTGTGGTGCGACGGCATGCGCAGGCGTTGCTCGGCCTCACCGCCTCTATGCCAGTGAGATGAGAGCCGACTAGAGCGCCGTTACCGCGGTCGCTGATTGTAGTGGATGGCGCGAAACATCAGTCGGATCAAAGTCCAGCAGCGCCTTCCAACAATTACATCATTATTAAGCCCGGACCAAGCTACCAAGCCGTCTGCGCAAATTTGGTTCTATGTCCATACTAACACGGTTTGCCAGTGCGAC
>CADEGR010000259.1 GCA_902826935.1 uncultured Alphaproteobacteria bacterium
GTGATCTCGTCGGACCGGGCTTCGTCGAGCTGATGGCGCAGCAGCTTCCGGCGACCGCGCAGGCGTGCCGGCGTCGGCTCGCTGCAGGCAAAGCCGCCGAACCGGCGAAACGATGTACGGCCGTCGCGCGCATCGGCGAGCTTCACCTCCGCAAGGTCATGCCAGATCGCCGGCAGCATTGCGTCAAACATGGCGAGCGGCGGCGAGGTCGCTTCGCGCCCGCGCCGCTGCGTGGATCATCACGAGCCGGTTCGTCGGCGCCCAGCGATCAGCGAGATGATCTCGTCCAGCGAGGACCACTGCACAGCCGCTGCCAACATTGTCTTCTGACCGACCCGGCCACGCGGCATGACCCGTTTCCTTTCCATGCCATGATGCGAATCGAAATATTGACGCCAACGCATGCCCTATCCGCGCAGGTCTCTTGAGGCCGAAACCCCGTCAATGCCTGCAGCCGACCGGCTAGGTGTTCAGTCCCAGCGTGTCGTGAGCTGGATCGACGAGGAAGCGTTCTGGCTGCTCGGCCCATGTTTTGCAGATGAATTCGTAGGACGTGAGGCCGTTCAGGGTCTTGAGGCGCCTGGTTCATGCGCTCGACCTGGCCATTGGTCCAGGGATGGTTGGGCTTGGTCAGGCGATGCTCGATGCCGTGCTCTTGGCAGCGCAGGTCGAACATGTGGGTCATGCAGCGCGCCGTCGGGCCGTTGCGTTGGCCGGGCTGGTAGCAAAACTGGACGCCATTGTCGGTCAAGACGGTGTGGATATTGTCGGGCACAACGGCGATCAGGGCTTCCAGGAAGGCGCCTTGCGGGGCGGCGGGCCCCCGCACCCCACAGCGGGGCGGCTTGCCGGTTGGCCTGGTCCGCGAGTTGGGCGAAGGCGAATTTCGAGGTGCGATCGATCGCGACGAGAAGGTAGAGCTTGCCTCAATTCGCAGCTCGGCGAGGTCGAGGTGGAAGTAGCCGATGACCTTGAAGCGTTGCTTCGCAGGCTTGTCGCCATCGATCTCCGGCAGCCGGCTGATGCCCTGGTATTGAGCGAGATGGCTCAGACAGGAGGGGACGGGCTATGCAGGTTGCCGAGACCGGGGTCGATCTTGGCAAGAGCATCTGCAGCGTGGTCGGCCTTGACGAGGCTGGCAAGGTGGTGGTGCGGCGTCGGATGAGGCGCGAGACGGTGATCACGGTTGCAGCCAAGTGGCCGGGCTGCGTGGTCGCGTTCGAGGCCTGCTGCGGTGCGCATCACTTGGGCCGGCTGCTCGCCGTGCAAGGTCATGAGGTGCGCCTGATGTCACCCGAGCATGTGCGGCCTTGCGTCAAGGCCCAGAAGAATGATGATCGTGACGCCGAAGCGATTGCGGAGGCCGCGACCCGGCCGACGATGCGGTTCGTGACGCTCACAAGCGAGCAGCAGCTCGACATCAGACGCGACATCGGGTGCGCGATCGGCTGGTCGCCGAGCGAACCTCGATCATGAACCAGATCAGGAGCTTGCTGCTCGCGCGTGGCCACGTTGTCCCGCAAGGCCGCACCAAGCTGGCGACACGACTCGCTGATCTGCTCGACGCGACCGAGCCGTTGCTAAGTCCTCGGATCTGCATGCCGATCGAGGACATGCGCCCGCGCTGGCAAGCCCTCGACGAACGGATTGCGGCGTTCGACCGCGAGTTTGCCGACCTGGCCGCTGGCGATGCGCAGGCGCGTCGGCTCATCACCATCCCCGGCATCGGCGCGCTGAACGCAACCGCGCTCGTCGCTGCGATCGGCGATGCCCGCACCTTCGCCCGCGGCCGCGATCTGGCGGCATGGCTCGGCCTCGTCCCGCGACAGGCGACCACCGGCGGCAAGCCACGACTGCTCGGCATCACCAAACGCGGCAGCCGCTACTTGCGCAAGCTGCTGATCCTGGGTGCGCGTGCGGCCATGCCGACGCTCAGCAAGAGCGACAGGCGCATCGGCGCTTGGCTGCGCGGGCTCCTGACGCGCGCGCACGCGAACACAGCGGTCGTGGCGCTCGCTGCCAAGATGGCGCGGATCGTGTGGGCTTTGCTGCGCCAGGAACGAACCTATCAAGCAGCCGCGAAGGGCGCTGCGTGAATCGGTTTGGCCGACACCTTTGGTCTAGGTCAAACGATGTCTGCGGGTGGTGCGAGGAAGATGGCCTGACAGTCGGTCGGTGTCCCGGAAACCTATGGCGCGTCGACGCCGGCCACTTTATCAGGACCAGGATGCGCGGATCTCCATCTTGGCCAACGGCATCGCCAAAAGGCCGGATACGTTTTGTGCAGACTGCTCGGACCATCGACATAAACCGCTTGCCGACGGGGCAGGCCATACGTTTGCGCCGTGCTCGGGCTGATGCACGCGCATGATCGTGCCGTCGATCATGGCGTATTCGAAGACGGGCTGCCTGGCCATCGCTGCGAACAGCCGCTCGAACACGCCCTGGCTTGCCCA
>CADEGR010000260.1 GCA_902826935.1 uncultured Alphaproteobacteria bacterium
CTTAACCTTCCGGCACCGGGCAGGCGTCAGACCCTATACGTCGTCTTGCGACTTCGCAGAGCCCTGTGTTTTTAGTAAACAGTCGCCACCCTCTGGTCTGTGCCACCCCGCCCTGGTTGCCCAAAGCGGGGTCCCCCTTCTCCCGAAGTTACGGGGGCAATTTGCCGAGTTCCTTCAACACCGTTCTCTCACGCACCTAGGTATGCTCAACCAGTCCACCTGTGTCGGTTTGGGGTACGGTCTGATGCTGGGGCTATTTCCTGGACAGACTTGGCTGCCCGACCAATCCGATAAGGCCGGACAACGGTTGCCTGCCGTCACCACCAGCTGGCTGAGGACTATTAACCTCATTCCCATCGGCTACGGCTTTCGCCCTCGCCTTAGGGGCCGGCTCACCCTGCGCGGACGAACCTTGCGCAGGAACCCTTGGACTTTCGGCGACAGAGACTCTCACTCTGTTGATCGCTACTCATGTCAGCATTCGCACTTCCGATACCTCCAGCAGGCCTCACGACCCACCTTCACAGGCCTACGGAACGCTCCGCTACCGGTCGCCTGGCAAGCCAGGTCGACCCCGCAGCTTCGGTGCATGGCTTGAGCCCCGTTACATTTTCGGCGCAGGACAGCTATTAGACCAGTGAGCTGTTACGCTTTCTTTCAAGGATGGCTGCTTCTAAGCCAACCTCCTGGTTGTTTTGGCCGTCCCACATCCTTTCCCACTTAGCCATGACTTGGGGACCTTAGCTGGCGGTCTGGGCTGTTTCCCTCTTGACGACGGATCTTCGCACCCGCCGTCTGTCTGCCCGGCATGAACACCTCGGTATTCGGAGTTTGGTTAGGTTTGGTAAGGCTCGCGCCCCCCTAGCCCAGCCAGTGCTCTACCCCCGAGGGTCTTGACCGGACGCGCTACCTAAATAGCTTTCGCGGAGAACCAGCTATCTCCGGGTTTGCTTGGCCTTTCACCCCTAGCCACAGGTCATCCCCGTCTTTTTCAACAGACGTGGGTGCGGCCCTCCAGTGCGTGTCACCGCACCTTCAGCCTGCCCATGGCTAGCTCACCCGGTTTCGGGTCTCATCCGTGCTACTGAACGCCCTGTTCAGACTCGCTTTCGCTGCGCCTTCACCTCACGGCTTAAGCTTGCAGCACAGACGAACTCGCTGACCCATTATACAAAAGGTACGCCGTCACCCGCCCCTGGTCCGAGGACCAGGTCAGGCTCCGACTGTTGTGTAGGCATTCGGTTTCAGGGTCTGTTTCACTCCCCGCATTGGGGTGCTTTTCACCTTTCCCTCACGGTACTGGTTCGCTATCGGTCATCGAGGAGTACTTAGGCTTGGAGGGTGGTCCCCCCATGTTCGGACAGGGTTTCACGTGCCCCGCCCTACTCGAGGACCAAGAAGCATCCTTACCCGTACGGGGCTGTCACCCGCTATGGCGCGCCTTTCCAGACGCTTCCGGTTCATGCTTCCTGGCCACTGGCCTGGTCCGCGTTCGCTCGTCACTACTAGCGGAGTCTCGGTTGATGTCCTTTCCTCCGGCTACTGAGATATTTCAGTTCGCCGGGTTCGCCTCCTGCCGCTATGGATTCACGACAGGATACCGCTTGCGCGGTGGGTTGCCCCATTCGGAGATCTCAGGATCAACGGGTGCTCGCCCCTTCCCTGAGCTTATCGCAGCGTGCCACGTCCTTCATCGCCTCTCGATGCCAAGGCATCCACCAAATGCCCTTCTCATAAGCTCGCCCACGCCCAGCCCCAAGCGCGCCCTTGGCCAACCTTGCGGTCGACCAACGCCACGATCAGGACCGAAGCCTGGAGCTTCGCCCTTACAGCATACCCATGCTTTGCCATGCCGAGCGGGCCGCCGCCCCGGGCAAGCGCCCGCTTTGGCAATCCTCTCGTCATGGCCACTTCACGGTCACGACTCGCTTCACGATGTCAAAAGGTCAATCCTGGCGGCCTGATGCCTGCCCTGCAGCGGACTGCACGGCAAGCGGACCGCCGGCTCTCGACCGGAACGGGAAGGGTCTGCGCCAAAAGCTGCGGCGGCCCCGAGGTCATGGGGCCACGGCTGATGGTGGGCCTGGGCCGACTTGAACGGCCGACCTCACGCTTATCAGGCGTGCGCTCTAACCAACTGAGCTACAGGCCCATCCAGAACGGGATTCCCGAAGATCGGCGGCGCCGGCCACGGCACGCGCCCGAGCTCGGGCGATCGGTTCTGAATGGCAGCTTGGCTATGGAAGGGATGAGTGGACGGCGGCCCGCTTGGGACCGGTGCCGACGGCCATGCCGCCGGCTGATTGGTCTTGCCAGCCGGAACGTCCCCGAAGGAACGCCGATCTGGATCTCAAGCAGGCCGAAGGCCGGTAGATCCCCAGATCGAAGCGAAGCAAGAGCCTTAGAAAGGAGGTGATCCAGCCGCAGGTTCCCCTACGGCTACCTTGTTACGAC
>CADEGR010000261.1 GCA_902826935.1 uncultured Alphaproteobacteria bacterium
TCGACCAAACTTCCATTCAGCCGCCAGTGACGCTCATATGGCGTTGCACCGCGGGCCGGCGGGTCCGCCGGTCGATCACGAAATCGTGGCCCTTGGGCTTGCGGCCAATGCCTTCGAGGATGGCTGCCTGCAGTGGCAGATCGCTGTCGCTGATCCGCAGGGCGGAGCGCAGATCGGCGGCGTCTTCCTGGCCCAGGCACATGAACATCTGGCCGGTGCAGGTTACCCGGACACGGTTGCAGGACTCGCAGAAATTATGGCTGAGCGGCGTGATGAAGCCCAAGCGTCCGCCGGTTTCCTCGACCCGCACATAACGTGCCGGACCGCCGGTGCAATCCGGCAGATCGGTCAAGGTCCAGCTGTTCGCCAACCGGGCGCGCACCAGCGACAAGGGCAGATATTGGCCGGTTCGATCGCCGTCGATCTCGCCCATGGGCATGGTTTCGATCAACGTCAGATCAAAACCTTCCGCGCCGCACCAGGCCAGCATGCGGCTGAGCTCATCCTCGTTCACACCCTTCAGGGCCACGGCATTGATCTTGATGTGCAAGCCCGCGGACTTGGCCGCGGCGATACCGGCCATGACCTGATCGAACCGACCCCAACGGGTGATCGCTTGAAAGCGGGTCTGATCCAGCGTGTCGAGGGACACGTTGATGCGCCCGACGCCGCAGTCTCGCAGTTCCATGGCGTAGCGGGTCAGCTGGCTGCCATTGGTGGTCAGGGTCAGCTCGCTGAGCGCGCCGCTGGCCAGATGTCGGCCAAGCGAGCGGATCAGGGTCATGATATCCCGCCTGACCAAAGGCTCGCCGCCGGTCAGGCGCAGCTTCTTGATACCCAGATCGATGAAGCAGCTGCATAGCCGATCCAGCTCCTCCAGCGTCAGCAGATCCTTCTTCGGCAGGAAGGTCATGTTCTCGGCCATGCAGTACACGCAGCGAAAATCGCAGCGGTCGGTCACCGAGACCCGCAGATAGTCGATCGTCCGATCAAAGGGGTCGATCATCATCGTCAGCTGGCTCCGAACCCGCAAAGCATCTCGCCGGGCAACCGAGCGCCCGATATCCCAATGTAGGAGGCCGGACGCCGCTTGTGAACATCAGCACTCAGATCGGCATGCTTGACGCGGGCTCCGGCCGCGCCGCAGACTGCCTCACGCCGTCCGGTGCCAGCAACCCATGGTGCGTCCGCCTTGCCAGCCAGCCCAGCCCTTGCGTTCAGCGCCGCGGACACGCCCGACGCCCAAGCAGCACTGCGCGAGCTGCAGGGCCGCTATGGCTCGGCGTCGAACTCGGACGTGATCGTGGCCCTAGGCGGCGACGGCTTCATGCTCGAGACCCTGCGCGGCTCGATCGAACGGCGCCAGCCGATCTATGGCATGAACCTCGGCACCGTCGGGTTCCTCCTCAACGAATATCATATCGAGCAGCTGCCCGAGCGCATCGCGCGCGCCGTCAGCGTCAAGCTCCACCCGCTGCGCATGCAGGTACGCTGCCGTGACGGGCGCACCGAGCATGGCCTGGCGATCAACGAGGTGTCGCTGTTCCGGGAAACGCGGCAGGCAGCGCATCTGATGATCGAGATCGACGGGGTGATGCGCCTGGAGCGGCTGATCTGCGACGGCGTGCTGGTCGCGACGCCGGCCGGCAGCACCGCCTACAACCTCTCGGCCCACGGCCCGATTCTGCCGATCAGCGCCAATCTGCTCGCGCTAACCCCGATCAGCGCCTTTCGCCCACGGCGCTGGCGCGGCGCCCTGCTGCCGAGCCGGACACGCTTTGCCTTCAACGTCATCGATGCCGGCAAGCGGCCGGTCAGCGCGGTCGCCGACCATACCGACATCCGGGACGTCGTCCACGTCGAGGTCTGGGAAGACCGCAGCATCGACCTGACCTTGCTGTTCGATCCCGAGCACAATTTCGAAGAGCGCATTCTGAAGGAGCAGTTCGTGCCTTGAGCGGCCGAGCTAGGGCCAGCAGCACAAGCGATGCGCATGCGTCAAGTGCCGAGCGAGGGATCCGATCGCGTCAGAAGCCTGGTGGCCCCTCCGGGACTCGAACCCGGACCTCCGGTTGGAGAGCAGATTTTAAGTCTGCAGCGTCTACCGATTCCGCCAAGGGGCCTCTTTTGCTTTTCAGGGACTGGTTAGGCGAAGATCTGAGTGCCCTCGCTTAGTGCCGTGCCAGTGCTATAGGCCCGCAAGCCAGTCACCGCAATTCCGCGTGCGCTGCACCTGTGTCAATGCCGCCGCGATTTGGTCAGGGCGACGAATACCCAGTGCAACGAAGCAATCACAGGATTCAGTTGTTCGATGATTTTGCCGGTCGGCTAGGTTCAGGTGAAGGGCTTGCGATCGGCGTTGTGCTCGGTGGGCTAACGATTGATGGCGGCCTGGAGATCGACGATCGAGCGGAACGCGC
>CADEGR010000262.1 GCA_902826935.1 uncultured Alphaproteobacteria bacterium
TCCCACCAGCCCGATGCGCCAGAGCCTCTCTTAATTCACACTGCCAGCTGTCCCATAAACCCTAACGACGGACACCGAGAGCACGCCCTCGTCCAGAAGATCCTTGCCGGAGGCCGGGTCGGCCGGATCGTAGGCCTTGGCCGAGACGAAGCGGTAGGTGCACTCGAAATAGTCGTCGTCGCCCATGTAGACGACCACCTTGCCGTCCTCGTTCAAGACCGTGGTCGCCGCCTCGTGGGCCATGCGGCCGAGTGCGGTGCGCTTGATCGGCATCGATTGCGGATCGTAGGGGTCGATCTCGACCACCCACTCGAAGCGGTTCGGCTCGTTGGGCTACTTTTCGACGTTGAAGCGGTCGTCGAAGCGGGCGCGGCCGCAATAGTCCGACCCGTCATAGCCGTAGCGCTCGAGCACGTCGGCAAAGGTGGTCTTGGTGATGTCGCCGCCAAAGGTGTCGGATGCCCTAGCAGGTCAAGACCGTGCCCCAATGGGTGATGCCGCCGCCGCAATTGTAGTTGGTGCCGCGCGCCTTCAGGCCGTCCGGATCGTAGGACGTCTTCATCCCGTCGTGGCTGGCGCAGGGGCCGCCGATCGCCATCTCAGTCTCGAGGGTGATGCGCCGGTTGTAGGGGCTGTTGTCGACCACCGTCCAGGCGCCGTCGGCCTTCTTCACCTCGACGATGGTGTGGCCCGATCGCCATGTTGCACAGCGCCACCTGCTCGGCGGTCATGGCCCTGGCGGCGGCATCCTCGGTGATGCCGGGAAGCATCACGTTCGGCGAGACATACTCGTTGTTGACGCAAAGCAGGCCCTCTCGGAATTGTCCGAGCCCTTGGGCAGCGGCATGTAGGCGAGGTAGTCGCAATTGTAGCCGAAGCGCTCGGTCTGGCCGGCGGCATCGAGCGTCGCCGGATCGAACCCACCGAGGCCAGGCATGATCGGATCGCTCCAGGCAGCGACCACGCAGGCCTGATAGCGTCGGCGACCCGGTGCTGATCTTCGTAGACGCGCTTCAGCTCGCTGAAGCCGAGGCTGGACTTGGCTTCCTGGGGAGCCGACAAAGCCGTTGGCGGCGACGGCGCCGAGCGTGGCGGTGGAGCCAAGCAGGAAGCCGCGGCGAGCGACGCGTTCGGCAATCAGCTCGCGAATCGCAGGTTGGACGAAACGTTGGGGCATGGCCTGATCATCCGAAAGTTGCAGCGATGCCACCACTCTTGGTGAGGCTGCATGACCGCCGGATGACGACAATCGACGCCGACGGCTCGCCCGAGCCGCGAGGCCTTCGGTCGCGAGCCCGGTGCGCGGGGTCAATCCTCTAGAAGGGCGATGACCGCCGGCGGCAGGGGCCGCTCCTCCCCCAGCACCTGCAGGACCTTCACCACCTTGCCGCGGTCGAGGGCAATCACCCGATCGGCGGAGCGGATCGTCTCGGGCCGATGGGCGACGATGATCCGGGTCATGGAGGTGGCCTTGATCGCAGCACTGACCGCCTGTTCGCGCCGGACGTCCAGATGGCTGGTCGCCTCGTCCAGCAGCAGGATGCTGGGCCGGTGATAGAGGGCCCGGGCGATCAGCACCCGCTGCTTCTGGCCGCCCGAGAGTACGGTGCCCATGTCGCCGATCAGGGTGTGGTAGCCCATGGGCATGGCCTGGATGTCGTCATGCACGGCTGCCAGCCGAGCGCAGTCCTCGATTCGCTTGCGATCCACCTTTTCCGCGAAGAAGCAGATGTTGTCCGCGATCGAGCCTGCGAACAGCTGATCGTCCTGCATGACCACGCCGATCATGGCGCGGTAGCGCTCGATGCCGATGAGCGCCAGCGGCTCGCCGTCGATCAGGATCTCGCCCGAGGTCGGCGGCAGCAGGCCGGAGAGCAGCTTCAGCAGGGTGGTCTTGCCGCAGCCGGAGGCGCCGGCGATGGCAACCGACTCGCCCGCGTCGATGCGAAAGCTGACGCCGTCCAGAACCCAAGGATCGGTCTGGCCGTAGCGAAAGCGCAGGTCGCGCACCTCGATCGCGGCCGGCCGCTGGCTGCGCCGCCCATCCTGCCAGGTGTCTCTCGGCTCCGACGGGGTAAGCGCGATGTCCGCCAGGCGCTCGGCGTGCAGCTTCAGCATCTGGAGCTCGACCAGGCGGTCAATCAGGGCGCTGACCCGGCTGAGGAACTGGTCCTTGTAGGCGAGGAAGGCGAGCAGCATGCCCACCGACATGCTGTTCGCCAGCACCCGCTCGGCGCCGATCCAGATCACCAGGATCGCAAGCCCGCCCAGGAGCAGGGCGTTGGCGGTCCGGAACAGGAGCCGGAGCTTTTGCATCACCAGCTGCCGGTTCATGGTCTCGACCAGGAGGAACAGCCAGTGCGAGCGACGTCCGTCCTGGGCGTTGAAGA
>CADEGR010000263.1 GCA_902826935.1 uncultured Alphaproteobacteria bacterium
CGGTCATGCGGGTCGTGTTCTGGGGTGCAGTAGCACTCGGGCTCACCGCCGGGATCGGCGCCATCTTCGGAACGGTCGCCTGACACCGGCAGGCGCCAACCTGGCGCCCGTCAGCTTGCAAGAAAGGATGGGTCGCTTGCCTCGGGCGGCGTCCGACAGCTGCCGAATTGCTGGTTCATCATCACGGGAGCGTTGATGGTTCGGGCGTTCCCGCGCATCTCGGCGCGCGACCTGCAGCTGGCCCTGGCCATCATCGGCCTCGGCAGCGGTCTCGTCGTTATGGCGCTGGGCGCCACGGTCTGGCCGGCGCGGCTCTGGATTGCAGGCACGCTGCCGGTGCTGATGGGTCTCTTGTGGGAAATCGTCACCAGCCTGCGCCGCGGCGAGATCGGCCTCGATATCGTCGCAGCCTTGTCGATGACCGCAGCGCTCGCCTTCGGCGAGCATCTTGCCGCAGCGGTGGTGGCCCTCATGTATGCGAGCGGCCAGTATTTCGAGAGCTTCGCTGAAGCGCGTGCGCAGCGCTAGATGACCGCCCTCCTGGCGCGTGCTCTGCAGAGCGCCTTGCGCCATCGAAATGGCGGCCTCGAGCAGGTGGCGCTCGATGTCATCTTACCGGGCGACCTGCTGATGATCCGGCGCGGCGACGTGGCACCCGTGGACGGCGTGGTGGCCTCAGGCGTGGCGCTGCTCGACCAATCGACCCTTACGGGTGAGCCATTGCCGGTCAAGCGCGGGGTGGGTACGACGGTCTTGAGCGGCTCGGTCAATGTCGGCGACGCCTTCGACCTCACCGCCGAGCGGCGCGCCGTCGACAGCGCGCTCGCCGCCATCGTTCGGATGGTCGAAGGTGCGCGGCGTGCGCGCGCACCGATGGCCCGGCTGGCCGACCGCTTTGCCTTGCTGTTCCTCGGCGTCACGGTGGCGCTCGCGAGCGCGACCTGGGTGCTGACCAGCGATCCGACCCGCGCGGTGGCGGTCCTGGCGGTGGCCACCCCCTTGATCCTGGCGGTCCCAGTGGCCCTGGTCGCCGGCATGTCGCGCGCCGCCGGGCGCGGTATCCTGGTGAAGGGTGGCAAGGCGCTGGAAACGCTCGCCCGCATCCGCGTCCTCGTGCTCGACAAGACCGGGACGTTGACGAGCGGCCGCGCCAGGCTCGTCGAAATCCGTGCGACCTCGGCAGTGTCAGCAAGCGAGCTTCTCCGGCTCGCCGCCTCCCTGGATCAGGCGTCGAAGCACGTCGTTGCCGAGGCGCTGGTGGCGGCAGCCGAAGCCCGTGGGGTGAGGCTGTCGATCCCGTCCGCGGTGGTCGAGACGCCTGGCGAAGGGGTCGAGGGCATCGTGGACGGCGACGTCTGGTCGTCGGCGGTCGGGCGTTCGTCCGCGCCAGCCTCAGCTCCTCGTCTGGCGCCAAGATCGCGCGCGAGCCAGGCGAGGTGGCCGTGGCCGTGGCCGTCGACGGGCAGCCGGTCGGCGAGCTGATCCTGGCCGACGCGCTCCGCAAGGGCGTGGCGCCCCTGCTGGCAGCGCTGCGCCATGCTGGGATCGAGCGCATCGTGCTCGCTACCGGTGACCGACACGACATCGCACACTCGGTCGCCGCAGGCCTTGGCCTGGACGCCATCCGCGCCGAGCTGACCCCGGATCAGAAGATCATGGTCGTCCTGTCCGAGCGGAAGTTCGGTCCGGTCATGATGGTGGGCGACGGCGTCAACGACGCCCCGGCGTTGGCTGCCGCGGATGTAGGCATGGCGATGGGCGCGCGGGGTTCAGCGGCTTCGGCCGAAACCGCAGACGTCGTGCTGCTGGTCGATGAGATTGACCGCGTGGTCGCGGCCATCCTGATCGCGCGTCGTGCTCGCAGGATCGCGCTGCAGAGCGTCGTTGTTGGCATCGGGCTGTCGCTCATAGGGATGATCGCAGCGGGGTTTGGCCTGATCACGCCAGTCCAAGGAGCCATCCTTCAAGTGGCGATCGACATTGCCGTCATGCTGAACGCCCTGCGCGCGCTCGGTGGCTCGATCCGATATCGGCGACCAGCCGCCGATATCGCTCATGAACCGTCAGAGGCACGGTCCCACGCTGAACGGCAAGGCGCTGGATGACGCCCAGTCAGGTGGTCCAACAATGGGAAGCGGGTCTATGTCGCCAGCCGCTTCCATAGCAGCCGGACCGGCTTGAAGGGGGCAGGCCCCTTAGCCACGCCAGCCGTAGTCGCGGGTTGCGGCTGCGGGGGTGACATAGCC
>CADEGR010000264.1 GCA_902826935.1 uncultured Alphaproteobacteria bacterium
GCGAGGGGACTATGGGGATCACCAAGAGACTACGGACCACGGCACTGGCTTCGGCCGCCGCCGCTCTGCTCATGGGCGCGGCTGCCGCCCAGGCCGCGGACGACACCATCAAGGTCGGCGTGCTGCATTCGCTGTCCGGCACCATGGCGATCAGCGAGACGACCTTGAAGGACGTCATGCTGATGCTGATCGAGCAGCAGAACGCCAAGGGCGGCCTGCTCGGCAAGAAGCTGGAGGCGGTGGTGGTCGATCCGGCCTCCGACTGGCCGCTGTTCGCCGAGAAGGCGCGCGAGCTGATCGAGGTGCAGAAGGTCGCCGCGACCTTCGGCTGCTGGACCTCTGTCTCACGCAAGTCGGTGCTGCCGGTGTTCGAGGAGCTGAACAGCCTCCTGTTCTACCCGGTCCAGTATGAGGGCGAGGAAAGCTCCAAGAACGTCTTCTATACCGGCGCCGCGCCGAACCAGCAGGCGATCCCGGCGGTCGACTACCTGATGAGCCAGGAAGGCGTCGAGCGCTGGGTCCTGGCCGGCACCGACTACGTCTATCCGCGCACCACCAACAAGATCCTCGAGGCCTATCTCAAGGCGAAGGGCGTGGCCGCCGAGGATCTGATGATCAACTACACGCCGTTCGGCCATTCCGACTGGCAGACCATCGTCGCCGACATCAAGAAGTTCGGCAGCGCCGGCAAGAAGACCGCGGTGGTCTCGACCATCAACGGCGATGCCAATGTCCCGTTCTACAAGGAGCTGGGCAACCAGGGCCTCAAGGCCGAGGACATTCCCGTGGTCGCCTTCTCGGTCGGCGAGGAGGAGCTGGCCGGCATCGACACAGCACCCCTGGTCGGGCATCTGGCCGCCTGGAACTACTTCATGAGCGTCGATGCCGAGGCGAATGACGAGTTCATCGCCGCCTGGCACAAGTTCATCAAGAGCGAGAAGCGCGTCACCAACGATCCGATGGAGGCGCACTATATCGGCTTCAACATGTGGGTGAAGGCGGTCGAGAAGGCCGGCACCACCGACCCCGACGCGGTGATCGACGCCATCGTCGGCGTGTCGGTGCCGAACCTGACCGGCGGCTATTCCGCCATGATGCCGAACCATCACATCACCAAGCCGGTCCTGCTGGGCGAGATCCAGGACGACGGCCAGTTCGAGGTGGTCTGGGAAACGCCGGGCCTGGTCATGGGCGACGAGTGGTCCGACTACCTGCCGGACTCCAAGGACCTGATCTCGGATTGGCGGGCACCGCTGCGCTGCGGCAACTTCAACGTCGCGACCGGCAGCTGCGGCGGCAAGGGCAGCTGAGCAGCCGCCCGATGACGCGCCCTGCGAGCGGACGGTCGGCAGCTCTGCCGACCGTCCCGCGGCCACCAAGGAGGCTGGGCCCGCCATGCGCGGGCCTTCGCTCCCTGCTCCTGGCCTTGCTCGCCGTCCTGGTGATGCTGGGCCAGCGGCCGGCTGCGGCGGCCGATGATCTGCGGTCTTTGGTCCAGGGTCTGGCCGCCGACGACTTCGCGCAAAAGGAAATGGCGATCGGCCAGGTGGCGGCGTCCGGCGATCCGGCCGCCGCCCCCATCCTGGCAGCAATGGCCGACGGCCGGCTCTATCAGCGCAAGTCCGACGATCTGGTCGTGTTCGCCGAGAAGGAAGGCGATGGCTTCGCGCTGATCGATCCGATCACCGGCGCCGCCCTGGGCAGCGTCGGCCGGCGCGACGTGGTCAAGATCAAGGTCAACAACAGCCTGCGCCGGGCGCTGGCCGCCGCCGGCGGCAGCCTCACCTTGCGCAGCCCCGATCCCACTGTCCGCCTCGCCGCCGCCGCGGCCCTGTTCAAGAGCCGCGAGCCGGATGCGCTGGCCGTGCTGGAGCAGGCGCTGCCCGCCGAGGCCGATCCCGCTGTCCGTCAGGCAATGGCCGAGGCCAAGGCAGCGATCCAGCTGACCGGCAACGCGGCCAGCGCTGACCGGCTGGCAGCGCTCGAGATCGTGGCCGGCCGCGCCGATGCCGACGCCATGACCCTGCTGCGTCAGGTGCAGGGCGATCCGGACGCCGCCGTTGCCGCCGCCGCGACCGGCGCGGTCGCCGAAGTCGCGCAGCGCATGGCCTTGTGGAACGCGCTGCAGAACGTCTTCTACGGCCTCTCGCTCGGCTCGGTCTTGCTGCTGGCCGCGGTCGGCCTCGCGATCACCTTCGGCGTCATGGGCGTGATCAACATGGCCCATGGCGAGATGGT
>CADEGR010000265.1 GCA_902826935.1 uncultured Alphaproteobacteria bacterium
ATAGTTGACATAAAGCGGAGAGTCTGAAAGTAACTCCTCAATAGAAGGCATGTTTGGCATTTTAGGTCCAAAGAGAAATTATCTCCGCCTAATACGATACTGGCAAACCGAAAGTCAATCAACGGGCGGCGCGCGGGTTGATCTCGAGGCCCAGGAACTGGTGCGGATCGACCGTGAAGCGCTCCAGCTCCAGGCTGGCGGCGGGCTCCTGCAGCTCGTTGTAAAGCAGGTCCAGGATCTCGCCTTCCAGGCGCTTCAGATGCTCCATGGTGACATAGAGGAAGTTGCCGGTGCCGCAGGCCGGATCGAGGATCCGCAGGCCGCACAGCTCGCGGTGGAAGTCCTTGACCGCCTGGACGGCGGCGTGCTGGCCGCGGATCGCCTCGGCCAGGGCGATCGCCTGAACCATGCGCCAGCGCTCACGCAAGGGCTCGATGATGGTCGGCATCACCAGGCGCTCGACCCAGCGGCGCGGCGTGAACTCGGCGCCCAGCTTCTGGCGCTCCCGGGCGTCGAGGGCCTGCTCCAGGAAGGTGCCGAAGATGGCGGGCTCGACCTGGCGCCAATCGGCCTTGGCGGCCTCGATCAGGAGGCCCAGATGCTCCGGCTTGAGGGGCAGCGCGGTCCGTTCCTTGAACAGGCCGCCATTGAAGCGGAGGATCGGGTTGTTGGCCGTGCTGGAGAACGGCACGCCCCGGTCCATCTCGCCCCAAAGAGTTTCCAGCGCGTGGACGAACTGCTTCGGCTCGCGCCCGCGCATCTGCCCCAGGAGCTTGGTGAAGCAGCCTGCCGGCAACAGGCCGACATCCTCGGCGAACATCGAGAACAGGCAGCGCATCAGGAAGGCCGCGACCAGCTCGGGTAGGTGGCCGTCGGCTTCAAGCGCCCGCGCGATCACCGCCAGGCGTTGGGAGACCTGACGGGTGACCTCGGCTGCATGGGCGGCCGGATCGAGCGACTGCGGGGCAGTCCAGATCGCGGCGAGGCGTGCCCGGATCGCCGGATCGCGCAGCCCGGCCAGCGGCACGCGAAAGCTTTGGGCGTCGGGGAACTGGGCGTAGTTCTTGCCGCTCAGGCTGAAATCCGCATAGAGCTCGAAGCAGTGGCCGACATCGACCACGATGATGAAGGGCGGCCAGCCATGGCCGACGGGCACAGCTTTGGCGTAGTCTTCGGCCTGATGCCGGGCGCGCTGCATGGCCGCCGTCCAGGCATTGGTGCCGCGCACCGCCGTGCCTTTGCGGCCGGCCGGTGCTGTCTCGCCGAACAACGGCAGCTGAGCGTCGCGCTGGTTGGAGCCTTGCTTCGCCTCCATGACGAAGCAACCCTTGCGATAGAGGTCGATCCGCCGCGTGCTATACGTGCCGTCGCCGTTGGCCTGCTTGACCGCATATTCGAAGCAGTAGCGATCGCGCTCCGGGTCGGCCGTAGCACCTTGCGGGCGGGCCACGCCCAGCAGATCGCATAGCTCCGCCGCGAACAGGGGAAAACTGGCGCGCTCCGCTGCTTCGGATGCCGCCCACCGCTCGATGAAGGCGTCGATCGAATCGACCGGATCCGCGAGCGGGCGAGACAACGTCATCAGCAGACCACGATGGTTTCGCCTGCTGAAGGTCGCGCCGGCGACCAATTACTCGCCGATTGGCGCAACCGTGGCGGCTATAGCTTGTCCATAAGTTATCGCATGGGCCGACGGCTTTCCGCCGCTCCTACTCCAGATCGTCCGGCCCGCCCTCGTCGAGCAGGTCGATGCCGGCGCCTGCGCCGGAGCTGGCGCCGAGGCCGGCCAGCTCGCGGATCTTGGTCTCGATGTCGTCGGCGATCGCCGGGTTGTCGCGCAGGAACTGCTTGGCGTTCTCGCGGCCCTGGCCGATCCGCTGGCTGTTGTACGAGAACCAGGAGCCGGACTTCTCGACCACGTTGGCGCGCACGCCCAGGTCCAGCAGCTCGCCGGTCTTGGAGATGCCCTCGCCATACATGATGTCGAACTCGACCACGCGGAACGGCGGCGCCACCTTGTTCTTGACCACCTTGACCCGGGTCTGGTTGCCGACCACCTCGTCCTTGTCCTTGATCTGGCCGATCCGGCGGATGTCGAGGCGGACCGAGGCGTAGAACTTGAGCGCGTTGCCGCCGGTGGTGGTCTCGGGATTGCCGAACATCACGCCGATCTTGAGGCGGATCTGGTTGGTGAACACGACCATGCATTTGGAGCGGTTGATGCTGCCGGT
>CADEGR010000266.1 GCA_902826935.1 uncultured Alphaproteobacteria bacterium
AGCTGCTCCAGGCGGCCGACTACAATGTCGAGCGGGCGCAGCGCGGCATCGTCTATATCGACGAGGTCGACAAGATCAGCCGCAAGTCCGAGAACCCGTCGATCACCCGGGACGTCTCGGGCGAGGGCGTGCAGCAGGCGCTCTTGAAGATCATCGAGGGCACGGTCGCCAGCGTGCCGCCCCAGGGCGGCCGCAAGCATCCGCAGCAGGAGTTCCTGCAGGTCGACACCACCAACATCCTGTTCATCTGCGGCGGCGCCTTTGCCGGCCTGGACCGGATCATCGCGGCGCGCGGCCGGCAGCGCTCGATGGGCTTCGGCGCCGAGGTCCATGGGCCCGACGAGCGCCAGATCGGCGAGCTGCTGGGCGAGGTCGAGCCGGACGATCTGTTGAAGTTCGGGCTGATCCCGGAATTCGTCGGCCGGCTGCCGGTGGTGGCGACGCTGTCCGATCTGGACGAGCCGGCCTTGGTCAAGATCCTGGTCGAGCCCAAGAACGCCCTGGTCAAGCAGTACCAGAAGCTGTTCGAGATGGAGGACGTCCGCCTGGGCTTCACCGACGACGCCCTGCGCACGATCGCGGAGAAGGCGATCGCCCGCAAGACCGGCGCGCGCGGCCTGCGCTCGATCATGGAGACGATCCTGCTCGACACCATGTTCGAGCTGCCCTCCCTGCACGGCGTCGAGGAGATCGTGATCAACAAGGAGGTGGTCGGCCAGGCCGCCAAGCCCTTGATGATCTATGCCGACCGCTCGGGCGATGTCGCGTCCTGAGCCCGGCCGCCGTGGCCGCGCGCCACAGTGGCCCGCGCCGGTGCTTGGCCGGCGCTTGAATGGTGGCGGCCCAGGCGCCATCTCCAGGGGGCCGACGGACAACCTGTGCGTCGGCTCGAGTTGCCACTTTGGTGAGATGCGATGACCGATACTCCCAAGCCCTCGCTGTTCCCGGTCCTGCCGCTGCGCGACATTGTCGTGTTCCCGCATATGATCGTGCCGCTGTTCGTCGGTCGGGAGAAGTCGATCCGGGCGCTTGAGGAGGTCATGCGCGACGACAAGCAGATCCTGCTGGTCGCCCAGAAGAACGCCGGCCAGGATGATCCCGGGCCGGACGACATCTACCGGATCGGCACGGTCTCCAGCGTCCTGCAGCTCTTGAAGCTGCCCGATGGCACGGTCAAGGTCCTGGTCGAGGGCAATGCCCGGGCCGAGATTTTCCGGTTCATTGACAATCCCAAGTTCTTCCAGGCCGATGCCAAGCTCCTGCCGGAGGTTGATTCCGACCCGCGCGAGCTGGAGGCGCTGGCCCGCACCGTGGTCACCCAGTTCGAGCAATATGTGAAGCTCAACAAGAAGGTCCCGCCCGAGGTCCTGGTTTCGCTCAGCCAGATCGAGGACCCGAGCAAGCTCGCCGACACCGTGGCCGCCCATCTGTCGCTCAAGATCTCGGACAAGCAGGAGCTGCTCGAGACCTCGTCGCTGGCCGACCGGCTGGAGCGCCTCTATGGCTTCATGGAGAGCGAGATCAGCGTGCTCCAGGTGGAAAAGCGGATCCGCTCGCGGGTCAAGCGCCAGATGGAGAAGACCCAGCGCGAGTACTACCTCAACGAGCAGATGAAGGCGATCCAGAAGGAGCTGGGCGAGCTCGAGGATGGCCGGGACGAGGCCTCCGAGCTGGAGGAGCGCATCAAGCGCACCAAGCTCACCAAGGAGGCGCGCGACAAGGCGATGGCGGAGCTGAAGAAGCTGCGCAGCATGAGCCCGATGTCGGCCGAGGCGACGGTGGTCCGCAACTATCTCGACTGGATCCTGTCGATCCCCTGGAAGAAGCGCTCCAAGATCAGCAAGGACATCAAGTTCGCCCAAGGGGTCTTGGACCAGGACCATTTCGGCCTGGACAAGGTCAAGGAGCGGATCCTCGAATATCTCGCGGTGCAGCAGCGGGTCGACAAGATGCGCGGGCCGATCTTGTGCCTGATCGGGCCGCCCGGCGTCGGCAAGACCTCGCTCGGCAAGTCGCTGGCCAAGGCCACCGGGCGCAACTTCGTCCGGGTCAGCCTGGGCGGCATTCGCGACGAGGCCGAGATCCGCGGCCATCGCCGGACCTATATCGGCTCGATGCCCGGCAAGGTCATCCAGTCGATGAAGAAGGCCAAGACCTCCAACCCCTTGTTCATGCTCGACGAGCTGGACAAGATGGGCTCGG
>CADEGR010000267.1 GCA_902826935.1 uncultured Alphaproteobacteria bacterium
CAGGTCCGCAGCATCTGGCAACTTAAATGAACAGTATTGGGGATCCCCGCAGCCCACCGGATGGCCCCGGAGCTCTGCGCAAAGGCGGTGCGGGCCTGGCTGGCCAGGCAGAAGGTCGGCACGCGGTTCATCGAGCCCGGCAGCCCCTGGTTAGAACGGCTACCGCGAGAGCTTCACCAGCAAGCTGCGGGACGAGCTCCTGAACCTCAAGATCTTCTACAGATTGCAGGAGGCCGAGGTTTTGATCGAGCAGTGGGGCCGTAATTGCACGGCCATCCGCCAGCTCGCCCGAGGCAGCAGGGGTGTCCCTGCACTAGAATTGCGGGTGGCACCTATCATCGGGGGCAGGCCGCCTTAGCGATCAGTAGCTGTAGGGGGCCGCTGCCTGGGCAGAGGCTCGCCCAGACCATTCTTGTTTTGGGCGGTCTAGCAATTGCTCGTGGCGCAAGTTTCACGGTGGTGGGCCATTGGGATGGCTTGCTGGCGGGTGTGCCCGGCGTCACGGGGTCAAGAGCGCTGATCCGCATCGGCGCGCCTGAAGTTCAGCTTGGCAGCAGGAAATCGCTCAGCAGCTTGACGTTCATGGCGATGATCACGCCGGCAATCACCCAGGTCACGAGGGTCAGCCAGAGTGGGTTGACGAAGGGACCCATGCGCCGGCGGCTGGAGGTGAACAGCAGCAGCGGCACCACGGCAAATGGCAGCTGCATGCTCAAGATGACCTGGCTCAGGATCAAGAGCTCGGTGGTGCCGCGCTCGCCATAGAACCAGGTCACGATGATCGCGGGGATGATGGCCACCAGGCGGGTCACCAGCCGACGCAGCCAGGGTGGCAGACGCCAGCGCAGGAAGCCCTCCATGACCACCTGGCCGGCCAGGGTGCCGGTGATCGTCGCATTCTGGCCGGCGGCCAGCAGGGCGACGCCGAACAACGTCGCGGCGGCCGGCACGCCCAGCAGCGGCGCCAGCAGCTGATAGGCGTCCTCGATCGACGCGACCTCGGTGCGACCGGTGGCATGGAACGCGCTCGCGGCCAGGATCAGCATCGCGCTGTTGACCAGGAGCGCCAGCAGCAGCGCCAGGGTCGAATCCGCCGTGCCGTACCAGATCGCCTCGCGCCGGCCGATCTGATCGAGCTCGAAGCGCCGGGTCTGCACGATCGAGGAGTGCAGGTACAGATTGTGGGGCATGACCGTGGCGCCGAGAATGCCGATCGCGAGATAGAGCTGGGCGGAATCGGTCAGGAGCGCCGTCGAGGGCAGGTAGCCGGCGGCGACGCCCGCCCAGTCCGGCGGCGCCAGCACCAGCTCGATCACGAAGCAGATCAGGATCAGCACGATCAGCCCGATGATCAGCGCCTCGAGATAGCGAAAGCGCTTGCGCTGCAAGTAGAGGATCAGCAGCGCGTCCGCCGCGGTCAGGCACAAGCCCAGCATCAAGGGGATGCCGAACAGCAGCTTCAGCGCGATCGCGGTGCCGATCAGCTCGGCTAGATCGGTGGCGCAGATCGCCGTCTCGGCCAGCAGCCAGAGCAGCCAGGCCACGGGCCGAGGCACGCTCTCGGCGCAGTGCTGGGCCAGGTCGCGCCCGGTCGCGACACCCAGCCGGACGCACAGCGCCTGCAGCAGCATCGCCATGATGTTCGCCAGCAGGATGACCGACAGCAGCTGATAGCCATAGGCCGAGCCGCCGGCGACGTTGGTGGCCCAGTTGCCCGGGTCCATGTAGCCGACGGCGATCAGATAGCCTGGACCGAGGAAGGCCAGGAAGGTGCGCAGCGGATGGGCGTGCCGCGGCACCGCGACGCTGCGATGGACCTCGGGCAGGCTCGCCAGCTGCAGGCTGCGGGCACCGGACAGCGGCGCCTCCTCACTCTTGGACATGGCGGGAAGCGCGGCCTTTCGCTCGGGCGACATCAGGCTGACATATGAGGCGTTGCAGCCTGCGCATCAATCCTCGATCACAGGCTGGACAAATCTGGCCGCCGACGCCGGTGGTGCCTAACCCGGTGCCCGAGCCGGGCGGCAGCGCCACCTCATCCTTGGCGGGCGGCCTGACGACGGCGGCTCGCACCGCTCGCGCCGCCGGCGCGCCAGAGCCTGGCTGGTCCCGCCGGCGACGCCGCTGGACCGCACGCCGGCGGTCCA
>CADEGR010000268.1 GCA_902826935.1 uncultured Alphaproteobacteria bacterium
GTGCGGCTGCTGCGCAGCCCGACCTCATGCCCGCAACGGCCATGAGCCGACCTTCTTCCCCGCCGTGCTCGGCTTTGCCTGCGCGCGGCTTCCTCGCGGATCAACAAGCTCGGCTCCTGGCCGCCCTCCGCGCAGCTTCGGCCCTTCGCGTGCGGGCCGGTCGCCCGGCGTCTTCCGATCGCCATCAAGGCCGCGATGGGCGCGACCGGGACAGCAATGGAGACGAGCAATGGCGCAGATCGGCACCTTCACCCGCAATGACGACGATGGCTCCTTCAGCGGCACCATCAAGACCCTGTCCCTCAACATCAAGGCCCGCTTTGTGCCGGCGGTGAAGGACAGCGAGCGCTCCCCGGACCTGCGCGCCTTCGCCGGGGCGATCGCGATCGGCGCCGGCTGGCGGCGGACCGCCAAGGAGACCGGCCGCGACTACCACTCGGTCAAGCTCGACGATCCGAGCTTCCCGGCCCCGATCTACGCCAGCCTGGTCGAGGTCGACGGCAGCTACGCCCTGTTCTGGTCCCGCTTAGCTGCTTGGCCAGCCCCGCCGCAAGCCAACGCGGCGGGGCGCCTGCCTGGGGTGGTAGGTCATCGTCGCGAGCGGCCGAATCACTGCCGTCGGTCCGAGGGCGGCGGGCGCATTCGTGCATCCTCCGGGAACAAGGGCCTCCTCTCACTCTTGCCATCGTACCATGCCGGCGCGGCCCGCCTCGAGGACGCGCAGTTTCCGCGCAAGGCTGACGCCTTCCGCACAAACACCCGCCGGCAAGCCGGTCGCCTCCGGCGATCCCCGACCCGGCCCACGCCGGCATCGTCGCTGACCTCCATCTTCAACGGAGGAAAAGCCAATGGCTGTCTACGACCAGATCCAGGAACTGCGCGCCGAGCTGGCGAGCTGCATCATGAGCCGCCACGAGCGCGCTAGCGCCAAGGCCGAGCTGAACCGCCTCATTGCCGAGCAGGCGAGGCTTGACCGCGAGCTCGATGCCGCGCTCGCCGAGGCCGAGCCGCCCGGCTGAGGCGGGCAGCCGACCGGCCTCGGGCAACCGGGCCGGCATGATCGGCGCCTGGAATTTGGGTCTGGCAGCGCCAACAAGAGCGATACGGTCAAATATGGACATGAGTGGAGCTAATTGGCTATAATTGGACATGATTGCGGCTATGGTGCTCTTTCTATGAACCTGTCCCGCCTGCAGATCACCCCGGAGATGCTCCGGCTGATCGCCGAGATCGACGAGTTCAAGGGTGCCTGGCGCGCCCTGCGCAATCTCGCGCCCGAGCGGCTCGCCGCCCTGCGCAAGGTAGCGACCATCGAGAGCATCGGCTCCTCCACCAGGATCGAAGGCGCCAGGCTCACCGATCGCGAGGTCGAGGCCCTGCTGTCCAGGATCGACGCCGTTTCGTTTGCCTCGCGCGACGAGCAGGAGGTCGCCGGCTATGCCGAGGTCATGGCCGAGCTGTTCGCGAGCTTCGAGACCATCCCGCTCAGCGAGAACTACGTCAAGCAGCTCCATGGCATGCTGCTGCGCCATTCCGCCAAGGACCAGCATCATCGCGGCCAGTACAAGACCGTGCCCAACCAGGTCGAGGCCTTCGGCCCCGATGGTGCCAGCCTGGGCGTGGTGTTCGAGACCACCTCGCCCGCCGAGACCCCGATCCGCATGCGGGAGCTGGTCGACTGGACCCGCCAGGCCCTGGAGGACGGCGAGCTTCATCCGCTCCTGATCATCGGTATCTTCGTGGTCCGCTTCCTCGCGATTCATCCCTTCCAGGACGGCAATGGCCGCCTGTCGCGGATCCTCACGACCTTGCTCCTGCTGCGCGCCGGCTACGGCTATGTCCCCTACAGCTCGCTGGAGAACGTCATCGAGCAGAGCAAGGAGGGCTACTATCTGGCGCTCCGCCGCACCCAGGGCACGCTCAGGCATGAGGCGCCCGACTGGCAGCCCTGGCTGCGCTTCTTCCTGCGCGCCATGCAGCAGCAAAAGCGCCGGCTGGAACAGAAGATGGCGCGCGAGCACGTCCTGCACGATGCCCTCCCGCTCCTGGCGGTGCAGATCCTCGAGCTGGTCCGCGCGCATGGCCGCATGACCACCGGCGAGATCGAGCGCCTG
Organism: uncultured Alphaproteobacteria bacterium; assembly: GCA_902826935.1. Taxonomy (GTDB): domain Bacteria; phylum Pseudomonadota; class Alphaproteobacteria; order Geminicoccales; family Geminicoccaceae; genus CADEGR01. The sequence continues at coordinate 2,115 of CADEGR010000268.1, forward strand.
ACTGGCGAGAGCCGCGGCAC
>CADEGR010000269.1 GCA_902826935.1 uncultured Alphaproteobacteria bacterium
CCCTGCCGCGTATCCTGCCCTTCCTGATGCTCGCCGTCCTGTTTCGCGCGATCGAGAACTTCAAGATGTTCGACATGGTGGTCGAACTCACCTCCGGCGGCCCTGGCTCCACCACTGAGCTCGCCTCGATCAACCTGAAGCGTGAAGCCTTCGAGAAATGGCGCACTGGCTATTCCTCGGCCTTTGCCATCATCCTGTTCGTCACCGTGTTCGGCCTCGGCAGCATCTACGTCAAGATCCTCAATCGGGTGAAGTCATGAGCGCGCGCTCTCGCCAGGCGACCGCATCCTCGTCCAGGGCGAAGCTCGTCGCCGGCAGCCTGGTGGTCGCCTACGCCCTGATCTCGATGATCCCGCTGCTCTGGATCGTCGCCACCAGCTTCAAGTCGCCGCCGGACTCGATCGCCTACCCGCCCAAGGTGGTCTTCCAGCCAACGCTCGAGGGCTACGTCAATCTGTTCACGACCCGCTCGCGCCAAGCCCCTGAAGACATGGCAAGCCTCGGCGAGCCCCAGACCTGGTATGAGGCCATCGTGCGCCAGCGCGACATGGTGATCTCCGGACCCAGCCGGTTCATCGATCGCTACTGGAACTCGATGGTGATCGGCTTCGGCTCGACCTTCCTCGCGGTCTGCCTGGGCACCCTCGCCGCTTACGCTTTCTCGCGCTTCAAGATCCCGTTGAAGGACGACCTGCTGTTCTTCATCCTGTCGACCCGGATGATGCCGCCGGTTGCGGTCGCGATCCCGATCTTCTTGATGTATCGCACGCTTGGCCTGTCCGATACTGCGGCCGGCATGATCCTGCTCTACACGGCCGTGAACCTGTCGCTTGCGGTCTGGCTGCTGAAGGGCTTCATCGACGAGATCCCACGCGAATATGAGGAAGCGGCGCTGGTCGACGGCTATACGCGCCTCCAGGCCTTCGTCCGGGTGGTCCTGCCCCAGATGCGCGCTGGCATTGCCGCGACGGCGATCTTCTGCCTGATCTTCGCCTGGAACGAATATGCCTTCGCGCTGCTCCTGACCTCCGGCGAGGCGCAAACCGCACCTCCCTTCATCCCGACCATCATCGGCGAGGGCGGCCTTGACTGGCCAGCGGTCGCGGCGGGCACCACACTGTTCGTCCTGCCGGTCGTGATCTTCACTGTCCTGCTGCGCAATCAGCTCCTGCGCGGCATCACCTTCGGAGCGATCCGCCGATGACCCTTGCTCGCAGCGCCGCTCGCTGGTTCCGACGGGGTCCTTGGGAGAATGGCGCCACCATCACCATCGCGCTCGGCGTGGTCATGCTGATGCAGCCCTTCGCACTTTGGCTGTTCAGCTGGTCCTTTGCGGTGATCCTAGCTGGGACGATCGGATTCATGATCGCCAGCCATCTGCCGGAGTGAGCGACCATGGCCAAGATCCAGCTCAAGCAGGTCGCCAAGCGCTTCGGCGCCTTCGTCGCGGTCAGAGAATCGTCGTTCACGATCCAGGACGGCGAGTTCTTCGTCATGCTCGGCCCATCCGGCTGCGGCAAGACCACCACCTTGCGCATGATCGCAGGGCTCGAGCTGCCAAGCGACGGCCAGATCCTGCTGGATGGCGATGACGTTACCTGGAAGCGCGGGGGCGAGCGCGACATTGCCTTCGTCTTCCAGCTGTTCGCGCTCTACCCGCATATGAACGTGCGCCAGAACATCGCCTTTCCGCTCAAGGTGGCTGGCTCGCCGCGCGCTGAGGTGCGCCAGCGAGTCCATGAGGTTGCCGCCTTGCTGCAGATCGAACATCTGCTGGAGCGCGGCGTCGGCCAGCTGTCGGCCGGCGACCGCCAGCGGGTGGCACTGGGCCGCGCGATCATCCGGCGCGCCAAGGCATTCCTCATGGACGAGCCCCTGGGCGCGCTCGACGCCGAGTTCCGGGAGCACATGTGCGAGGAGCTGCGTCTTCTCCACAACCGGATTGGCGCCACCACCGTCTACGTCACCCATGACCAGGTCGAAGCCATGTCCATGGCCGACCGCATTTGCGTCATGAACCACGCCGAGGTCCTGCAGATCGGCAGCCCAATGGAGGTCTATCGCCGGCCCGCCACCAAATTCGTTGCAGGCTTCATTGGCTCGCCTTCGATGAACTTCCTATCGGCTGCGGG
>CADEGR010000270.1 GCA_902826935.1 uncultured Alphaproteobacteria bacterium
AATCGTCCCAACATTCGCATGCGGCTTGTTCCGCTCAAACTTCGCCTTCGACATGACCCAACTACTCCATTCACGTTTCGGCCCGGGGGCGAACTCAGGCGTACTTTTCCTTGATTTCCTGGGCGACCATCTGCGGCACAGGCTCGTAGTGGTCGAAGGTCATCGTGAACGTCGCGCGGCCCTGGGAGAGGGAGCGCAGCGTGTTCACGTAACCGAACATCGTGGCCAGCGGCACCATGGCGTTGATCACCTGGGCGTTGGCGCGCGGCTCCATGCCCGCGATCTGGCCGCGCCGGCTGTTCAGATCGCCGATGATGTCGCCCATATATTCTTCCGGCGTCACCACCTCGACCGCCATGACCGGCTCGAGCAGCGCCGGGCCGGCCTTGGCCGCCCCCTCGCGGAAGGCCGCGCGGGACGCGATCTCGAACGCCATCACCGAGCTGTCGACGTCATGATAGGCGCCATCGACCAGGCGGATGGTCATGTCGACCATCGGAAAGCCCGCGAGCACGCCGGTCTGGATCGCCGACTTCAGGCCCTTCTCGACGCCCGGCACATATTCCTTGGGCACTGAGCCGCCGACGACCTTGTTCTCGAACACGAAGCCAGCACCACGCTCGCCCGGCTGGAACTCCAGCTTGATGCGCGCGAACTGACCGGAACCGCCGGTCTGCTTCTTGTGGGTGTAGTCGACCTGGCTCGCCCGGGTGATCGTCTCGCGATAGGCGACCTGGGGCGCGCCGACATTGGCGTCGACCTTGAACTCGCGCTTCAGGCGGTCGACGATGATCTCGAGATGCAGCTCGCCCATGCCCTTGATCACGGTCTGGGCGGTCTCGGCATCGGTGCCGACCCGGAAGGACGGATCCTCGGCCGCGAGCTTGCCCAAGGCCACCGAGAGCTTTTCCTGGTCGGCCTTGGTCTTGGGCTCGACCGCGACCTCGATGACCGGCTCCGGGAACTCCATCCGCTCCAGGATCACCTGCTTGTCGGGATCGGACAGGGTGTCGCCGGTGGTGGTCGACTTCATGCCGACCAGGGCCACGATGTCGCCCGCCTGGGCGTCCTTGATCTCTTCGCGCGAATTGGCGTGCATCTCGAGGATGCGGCCGATCCGCTCGCGCTGGCCCTTGACCGTGTTCATCACGTAGGAGCCGCTGGTCAGCTCGCCGGAATAGATCCGGATGAAGGTCAGGCTGCCGACGAACGGGTCGGTCATGATCTTGAAGGCAAGCGCCGAGAACGGCTCCTTGTCGTCCGAGCGGCGCTCGACCATCTCGTCCGAGTTCGGCTTGACGCCGGTGGTCGGCGGCACGTCGATCGGCGACGGCAGGAAGTCCACCACGGCATCCAGAAGCGACTGCACGCCCTTGTTCTTGAAGGCCGAGCCGCAGATCACCGGGACCAGCTTGCCCGCGAGCGCACCCTTGCGGATGCAGCGCTTCAAGGTCGCCTCGTCCGGCTCCTCGCCACCCAGATAGGCCTCGAGCGCGGCATCGTCGAGCTCGACCGCGGTCTCGATCAGGACGCTGCGGAACTCCGCCGCCTGCGCCTGCAGCTCCTCCGGGATCTCGCCATATTCGAACTCGGCGCCGAGCGCGTCGTCCTGCCAGGTGATCGCCTGGTTCTTCACCAGATCGACATTGCCGATGTAGTCGGACTCGACCCCGATCGGCAGGGTCAGGACCAGCGGATTGGCGCCCAGCCGGTCGCGCATCATGCTGACGCAGCGCAGGAAGTCGGCGCCGATCCGGTCCATCTTGTTGACGAAGCAGATCCGCGGCACCCGGTACTTGTCGGCCTGGCGCCAGACGGTCTCGGACTGCGGCTCGACGCCGGCGACAGAATCGAACACCGCGACCGCGCCGTCCAGGACCCGCAGGCTGCGCTCGACCTCAATCGTGAAGTCGACATGGCCGGGCGTGTCGATGATGTTGACCCGGTGGTCCTTCCAGAAGCAGGTCGTCGCGGCCGAGGTGATGGTGATGCCGCGCTCCTGCTCCTGCTCCATCCAGTCCATCGTCGCGGTGCCTTCAT
>CADEGR010000271.1 GCA_902826935.1 uncultured Alphaproteobacteria bacterium
GCAGGAAGTGCATCTCGATCTTGATCAGCCCGTCGCCCTGGCAGGCCTCGCAGCGCCCGCCCTTGACGTTGAACGAGAAGCGCCCGGCCTTGTAGCCCCGCGCCAGCGCCTCCGGCAGGCCGGCGAACCAGTCCCGGATCGGCGTGAAGGCGCCGGTATAGGTCGCCGGGTTCGACCGCGGCGTGCGGCCGATCGGCGACTGGTCGATGTCGACCACCTTGTCCAGGAACTCCAGCCCCTCGACCCGGTCATGGGCGCCCGGCTGCTGGCGCGACTTGTGCAGCCGCTTGGCCAGGACCGGCCAGAGCGTGTCGAGCACCAGGGTCGACTTGCCGCTGCCGGACACCCCGGTCACGCAGGTGAAGGTGCCAAGCGGGAACCGCGCCTCGACATTCTGCAGATTGTTCTCGCGCGCGCCGATCAGGCTGAGCCAGCGCTTCTGCTTGGCCTTGCGCCGGACCGCCGGCATCGGCACCTGGCGGCGCCCGGTCAGATACTGGCCGGTCAGGCTGGCCGGCGCCGCCATGATGTCCGCGGGCGTGCCTTCGGCCACCACCAGCCCGCCATGGACGCCAGCGCCCGGCCCCATGTCGACCACATAGTCGGCCGCCCGGATCGCGTCCTCGTCATGCTCGACCACGATCACCGTGTTGCCGAGGTCGCGCAGGTTCTTGAGGGTCATGAGCAGGCGGTCATTGTCCTTCTGGTGCAGCCCGATCGAGGGCTCGTCCAGGACATAGAGCACGCCGGTCAGGCCCGACCCGATCTGCGAGGCCAGGCGGATCCGCTGGCTCTCGCCGCCGGACAACGAGCCGCTGTCGCGCGCCATGGTCAAGTAGCCCAGGCCGACATTGACCAGAAAGCCCAGCCGCTCGTTGATCTCCTTCAGGATCCGGGCCGCGATCTCGTTCTGCTTGGCGTTCAGATGCTGCGGCAGCTGGCTGAACCACGCGGCCGCCGCCACGATCGACTGCTCGGTCACCTCGCCGACATGGCGGCCGTCGATCTTGACCGCGAGCGCCGCCGGCTTCAGGCGATGGCCGTTGCAGGCCTCGCAGACCGCCGAGCTTTGATACTTGCCCAGCTCCTCCTTGACCCAAGCACTCTCGGTCTCGCGCCAGCGCCGCTCCAGATTGGGCAGCACCCCCTCGAACGGCCGCTCCGTGGTGTATTTGCGCAGGCCGTCGTCGTATTCGAGCGCCACCTTCTCCTTGCCCGAGCCCTCCAGGATCAGCGTGCGCATCGCCTCCGGCAGATCCTCCCAAGGCGTCTGCAGCTTGGCCTTGAAGCGCTTGGCGATGCCGGCCAGGGTCTGCAGGTAATAGCTCGAGCTGGAATTGGCCCAAGGCTCGATCGCCCCGTCATACAGGCTTTTCTCCGGATCCGGCACGACCAGCTCCGGGTCCATGTAGAGCTTGCGGCCCAGGCCGTCGCAGGCCGGGCAGGCGCCGAACGGGTTGTTGAACGAGAACAGCCTGGGCTCGATTTCGTCGATCGTGAAGCCCGAGACCGGACAGGCGAACTTGGCCGAGAGCAGCATCGGCTCGCCGCCATCGGCATGCTCGACGATCAGCAGGCCGTCCGCCAGGCCGAGCGCGGTCTCGATGCTCTCGGCCAGGCGGCTCTCGATGCCGTCGGCCAGCACCAGCCGGTCGACCACCACCTCGATGTCGTGCTTCAGCTTCTTGTTGAGCGCCGGCACCGCGTCGATCTCGTGCAGCTTGCCGTCGACCTTGACCCGCTGGAAGCCCTGGCGCTGCAGCTCGGCGAACTCCTTCCTGTACTCGCCCTTGCGGCCGCGGATGATCGGCGCCAGCAGATAGAGCCGGCTGCCCATCGGCAGGGCCATGATCCGATCGACCATCTGGGAGACCGTCTGGCTCTCGATCGGCAGGCCGGTCGCCGGCGAATAGGGCACGCCGATCCGGGCGAACAGCAGCCGCAGATAGTCGTAGATCTCGGTCACCGTGCCGACGGTCGAGCGGGGGTTGCGCGAGGTCGTCTTCTGCTCGATCG
>CADEGR010000272.1 GCA_902826935.1 uncultured Alphaproteobacteria bacterium
GGCCGATCGGCCCGAATAGGAAGGTGAGAAGCAGGCAAGGCACCACCAGGAGGAAGGCGACGCGCTCGGCGCGCGCGATGCGGACCTCCCAGGCGCCGACGAACAGGTCGAAGGCCAGATAATGCAGCCAGCCGGCCAGTACCATCTGGGGCTGGGTGAACAGCTGCATGACCGCGGCAAGGCTGCCGAAGCCGCCCTCCGCTTGGGTCCAAAAGGCCAGGATCAGGCCGCAATAGCCGACCGCCAGGAGCAGCGGCACGATCAGCCCGGCCACGCGCTCGGCCAGCAGCGGCCACCAAGGTGCGGCCAGCAAGCTCACCCAGCCGGCCAGTGCCAGCATGGAGGCGGCTTGGAACATGCTGTCGACGGCCATGGCGCGGAGCCTTATCTTGACACTGTAAGGATCGCAGGCTAGAGCCCCATCTTGTCAGTGTCAAGATAAGGCTCTGGTCTGGCGGCAAGTCTTGGAGGATTTTTTGCCGATCCACATTTGGCGTCAGACTACGCGGACCGGCACACGCCGGCCGGGCCGAGGGTGCCGATGAGCGAGCGGGTCCGACGCTCAGCCACGGCACCCTATCACCACGGTGATCTGCGGGCCGCGCTCGAGCAGGCGGCAACGGCCGAGCTGGCCGCGCATGGCATCGAGGGCTTCTCGCTGCGCGGCGTCGCCAAGCGCGCCGGGGTCAGCCATGCGGCACCGGCGCACCATTTTCGCGATGTGAATGGCCTGCTGACGGCCGTGGCCGCCGCTGGCTTTCGCCGCTTCCTCGCCCGGCAACATGCCCGCCAAGCCGGCACCGCGGCGGATCCCGAAGCCCAGCTGATCGCCGCCGGCCTCGCCTATGTCGAGTTCGCGACCGCCGAGCCCGCGCTATTCCGGCTTATGTTCGCCTCCGATCGCCCCCAATTCGACGATCCCGCCTTGCGCGCCGCCGCCGATGCCGCCTACGCGCATCTCCAGCAAGGCGTCGCCGCCATGCCCGATGCTGCCGGCGACGATGCGGCCATGGCCTGGGCCCTGGTCCATGGACTGGCGGACCTGCTGAACGCGGGCCGCCTCAAGGACCTGGTCGCCTTGCCCGAGCCTGAGCGCGCGCAGCGTCTGGCCCAGATCATCAGACGCGCCCTCCTGCGCTGACCGTGCGCCGCGCCGGATGCGTTTGGCCCGTGCCAGCCCAGCGGCAATGCGTTGCATGCGCCGCATCGCTCGGCCAGTTAGTCCGCAGGCGGCGATAGCGAGCCAGAGGCGCCTTCACAGGTCGTCCCGATGGTTCCCGGGTCCCTGCGGTCAGCCGAGCACGGCGTTTGCGACCCCTCCCTGACGCGAAAGCCCCGACCGCTACTGATGGCGTCATCGGTCCCCGACGCCTCAGATTCCTCATGGTCCCGGCCGCCGCCTCAACGTCGAGCGAACCGGCGCACCAGCACCGCCCCAAAGGGCGGCGACTCGGCTGCTGCCGCCACCTTGTGCTGGTGGTAGCGCCGTAGGTCGCGAGGGTCATCTCAGGCGCGGATTCCCACGGTCGCATGGACCATGATCATAATCCAGGTTGATTCTTAATATGACGTTGCCAAGGCCAGTCATTCGGCACATGGCGTATCGCTATCGGCTCCATATCGATCGCGCGGCATCGCTTAGCAGGGCGCTGCTGCCGACGATTGGCTCAATACATGGGCACCATGCATGCCAATCGATCCCACGAGCGCCACAGCAAGCAAATCGACAATAGCCGTATGATATGATTGGCGGGCTTGAGCATGTTTATTTACGAAGATGCCTATCCATATTGTCGAGATTGCCGCAGAATTCGTCTTGATTACAGTGTTCGATGCCTACTCGGAGAGCGCGCCAAAGGGCGTCTTTAGTTTGTGCCGCGGCCTTGCGAAGGATCGCTTTCAGCTTGGCGAAGACCGGCTCGATGGAATCGAGGTCCAGGCTGGAGGGCGGCAACAGAGGACCGACGCGCCGGCGCCCTCGATC
>CADEGR010000273.1 GCA_902826935.1 uncultured Alphaproteobacteria bacterium
CTGGCCGACATCCAGAGCGGCGCCTTCGCGCGCGAATGGGTGCTCGAGAACAAGGCCAGCCAGGTCGGCTTCAAGGCGACGAGGCGGCGCCATGCCGAGCATCTGTCCGAGGAGGTCGGCAAGAAGCTGCGCGGCATGATGCCCTGGATCACGGCCAAGCGCCTGGTCGACACCTCGCGCAACTGAGCGCGGCGTTTGCGACCGCCGGACCACCCGGCTGGTGAGTGAGGGCCGGTCCTCGGCTTGGTGGACAGGGCGTAACGCAGGGTGTACATCCCAAGCGAGCCGGTTGCGTCTGGCTGGCTCCTGGTCAATGCGCATGTCTCCTGGAGAATGATGGTGGCAGAAGGCAAGAAGCCGGCTGTCAAGCGGCGGCCGCCGCGCCACAACGCGCCAACCCCGACCTTGCCGCCGGCCGAGCAGCCGATGATGCGGCGGCGGCTGGCCTTGCTCGGCCTGCGCCTGCCGGAGGTCAAGACACCGGCATTCCAATATGTTCCGGTGGTCAGCTACAACGGCATCGCCTATGTCAGCGGCCAGCTGCCGTGGGTCGACGGCGCGCTCAAGCAGGTCGGCAAGGTCGAGGCGGAGGTCAGCATCGAGCAGGCGCGCGAAGCGGCCCGGCTGTGCACCCTGCATGCGCTGGCTTGGCTGAACCAGAGCCTGCCGGGCGGTCTCGACGATGTCGAGCGGGCGCTCAAGGTCACCGGCTTTGTCGCTTCGTCGCCGGGGTTTCACCAGCAGCCGCAGGTGATCGATGCCGCCTCCGAGATCCTGGTCCGGATCTTCGGCCAGGCCGGCCACCATGCCCGCTCCGCGATCGGCGTGGCCGAGCTGCCGATGAACACGCCGGTCGAGATCGAATTCACCTTTGCCCTGAAACGGCGCCCGACCACCGGCGGCCATCAGCGCCGGCCGGGCATTCCGGTGATCGAGAAGCGCTCCTAGCGCGCGTCTGCCCCAGGGCAGCGGCTGGAGGCGGAGCAGCGGCGCGCCAGGCCGCGTACCGAGCCGTGATCGCCACCAGCTGAAGGAGAGGCGCGATGGCGGCATTGACCGGCAAGGTCGCATTGGTCGCAGGCGGCACGCGCGGTGCAGGCCGCGGGATCGCGCTCGAGCTCGGCGCCGCCGGTGCCACCGTCTACGTCACCGGCCGCAGCGGCGAGGGCCAGCGGTCCGAGATCGGCCGGCCTGAGACGATCGAGGAGACGGCCGCCCTGATCGCGGCTGAAGGCGGCCGGGCGGTCGCGATCCGGGTCGATCATCTGGTCCCGGCCGAGGTCGCGGCCCTGGTCGATCGGATCCGCAAGGAGCAGGGCCGTCTTGACATCCTGGTCAACGACATCTGGGGCGGCGAGCATCTGTTCGAGTGGAACCAGCCGGTCTGGGCGCACAACCTGGACAACGGCCTGCGGCTCCTGCGGCTCGCCATCGACAGCCATCTGATCACCGCGCATCACGCTTTGCCGCTGATGATCCAGGCGCCAGGCGGGCTCCTGGTCGAGGTGACCGATGGCACGGCCGCCTACAATGCCGAGCATTATCGCCTCTCGCCGTTCTACGATCTCGCCAAGCTGGCGCCGATTCGCATGGCCTGGGCCCATGCCAAGGATCTGGCGGTTCATGGCGCCACGGCCGTGGCGCTGACGCCGGGCTGGTTGCGCTCGGAGCAGATGCTCGACAACTACGGCGTGACCGAGGCGACCTGGCGGGCGGCCACGGCCAAGTCGCCGCATTTCGCGATCTCGGAATCGCCGCGCTTCATCGGCCGGGCGGTGCTGGCGCTGGCCGCCGATCCGGCCCGGCTGCGCTGGTCGGGCCAGTCGCTCTCGAGCGGCGGCCTCGCCCAGGCCTATGGCTTCACCGATCTCGACGGCTCGCGCCCCGATTGCTGGCGCTATTTGGTCGAGGTCCAGGAAGCCGGCAAGCCGGCCGATCCGACCGGCTA
>CADEGR010000274.1 GCA_902826935.1 uncultured Alphaproteobacteria bacterium
ATGGCCAAGCGGTGCGGGCTTTGCTGCCGGCCCGCGCCACCGCCGCGCTGCGGGCCCGCCTCGCCGCCCTGACCGAGCACGGCAGCTTCGGCCAGGCCGGGCTTGATGACGACAGCCTGACGATGGTCCAGGACCAGTTCCGGCGGTTCGCGGACGAGCAGGTGGTGCCCTTTGCCCAGGCCTGGCATCAGCAGGACCAGCTGATCCCGGACGCAGTCGTGGCAGCCGTGGCGGAGCTGGGCGTGTTCGGCCTGACCGTGCCCGAGGCGCATGGCGGCCTGGGCCTTGGCAAGACCGCGATGTGCGTGGTCACCGAGGAGCTGTCCCGCGGCTATATCGGCGTCGGCTCGCTCGGGACCCGGTCCGAGATCGCCGCCGAGCTGATCCGGATGGCCGGCACCGAGGCGCAAAAGGCGCGCTACCTGCCGCGCATCGCCAGCGGCGAGATCCTGCCGACGGCGGTCTTCACCGAGCCCAATACCGGCTCGGATCTGGCCTCGCTGCAGACCCGCGCCGTCCTGGCCGATGGTGTCTATCGCGTGACCGGCGCGAAGACCTGGATCACCCATGCGGCGCGCGCCGACCTGATGACCATCCTGTGTCGGACCCGGCCCGACCAGCCCGGCTATCGCGGCCTGTCGATGCTGCTGGCGGAGAAGCCGCGCGGCACCGCCGAGGCGGCCTTCCCGATCGAGGGGCTGTCCGGCGGCGAGATCCCGGTGCTCGGCTACCGCGGCATGAAGGAATACACCTTGTCCTTCGACGGCTTCGCCGTGCCGGCGGATGGCTTGCTGGGCGGCGTGGAGGGCCAGGGCTTCAAGCAGCTGATGGCGACCTTCGAGTCCGCCCGCATCCAGACCGCGGCCCGCGCCGTCGGGGTTGCCCAGAATGCGCTCGAGCTGGGCCTGACCTATGCCCGCGAGCGGATCCAGTTCGGCAAGCCGCTCTACAGCTTCCCGCGGGTTGCCGACAAGCTGGTCTGGATGGCGGTCGAGACCATGCTCGCCCGTCAGCTTACGCTGTTTGCCGCGCGCGAGAAGGATGCCGACCGGCGCTGCGATCTCGAGGCCGGCATGGCCAAGCTGCTGGCTGCCCAGGTCGCCTGGAGCGCTGCCGACAATGCCTTGCAGATCCACGGCGGCAATGGCTATGCGATCGAATATCCGATCAGCCGAGTCTTCTGCGACGCCCGCATCCTGAACATCTTCGAGGGCGCCGCCGAGATCCAGGCCCAGATCATCGCCCGCCGCCTGCTGGAGCAATGAGCCGCCACAGCCGCATGAGCGATGACCGCGATGGCGGTGCCCGAGCGGCGTCGGTCGATGCTGCAGCACGTTCGGGTGCCATGCTCGCCGCCGCATCAAGATATCGGCTGACGGTGCCACGCACCCAGTCCGATGAGACGACGGATCCTAGCGAACGGGCTTTGGCGATCTGATCGGACGGGGCCGTCGATCCTGCCGCTGATGGCCCGAGAACGGGCCGATCGCGCTGGTCATGGCCCGTCGGTCGCCACATCCAATGATGGTGCCGGCGGCCACCGTGGCGCAGGATTTCGGGACGCTAAGCGAGACCGCTTGCGGGAGATGCGCATTGGTGGCGCTTGGCCTGGCACGCCGGAGCCAGCTTGCAATCGCATAGGGAGACCGAAGCGCGTGGGTTGCCGGGAGGTTTGCGACCGGTGATCGCCCACACTCGTCCCTTTTCGCAAGGTCGCCGGCCGGCGGATTGATCGAAGCCCCACAGCAGCATCTGTTGCAAGTTTGGGGGGCCAATCCTCGCCGAAGGCTATGCGAGACAGCTCTATCTCTAGGGCCAAAACCCGATCAGGCGCTTGGCGCACCGCCTGATTAACCCAACCTTCAGCTGTTTCGTCGATCCTGCCTATGGTCCATGCGATCCTGGGAGTCCGGGCGCCGATCGGTTGA
>CADEGR010000275.1 GCA_902826935.1 uncultured Alphaproteobacteria bacterium
TGAGGATGGGGCACGAAATGGCAGGTTCCGGTGATCTGAAGCGCCTGGCGAAGGGGCTGAGCGAGGCGGGGTTTCGGCAGCGCTACGGCAGCGAGGAGCAATGCCGCGAGGCGCTGTTCGCCATGCGCTGGGTGCGCATTCCGACGAAGGCGGTCAGCTGATCTAATCGAAGGCGGCCACTTGGTCTAATTGAAGCCGGCCGGCGAGTCTGATGAAGGCGGCCAGTTCGAGCAGCGCGCTGCCGATGGTTGAATAGGTTCAGGAGTTGGGCTGGTCGTCAAGCTTGGCAGCGGCGCGTTTGCGCAGGGAGTCGCCCTTCAGGTTGAGCTCGTGGGCGTTGTGGACGAGGCGATCGAGGATGGCGTCGGCCATGGTGGGCTCGGCGATGACGTCGTACCAGCGCTCGACGGGCAGCTGGCTGGTGACCAAGGTCGAGGCGCGGCCATAGCGCTCCTCGAAGACCTCGAGGAGATCGCGCCGCTGTGGTGCGGTCATGGTCTCCGGGCCGAAGTCGTCGAGGATCAGGAGATCGGCGCGGCAGAGCGCGCGGAACAAGCGTGGATAGCGGCCGTCGCCATGGGCGAGCGCGAGTTCGGCGAACAATCTGGGCAGGCGATAGTAGAGCACCGAGCGATCAAGCCTGATCGCCTGATGGCCGAGCGCGCAGGCCAGCCACGTCTTGCCGCAGCCGCAGGCGCCGCACAGGACCAGATGGTGATGATCGCGCAGCCAGTGGCCAGCGGCGAGCTCGGTGATGACGCGGCGATCAAGACCGCGCCTGGCGGCGAAGTCGATGTCCTCGATGCAGGCCTGGGGGTAGCGCAGCTTGGCGGCGCGCAGCCGGGTTTGCAGACGGCGATCCTGGCGCGCGGTGAGCTCACGGTCGAGCAGCAGGCCGAGCCAGGCGGCATGGTCGAGGGTCTGGGCGTCCGGATGGTCGGCGAGCTCGTTGAAGGCCTTGGCCATGCCGGCCAGGCCGAGCTGATGGAGCTGATCGAGGGTCGGATTAAGCAGCATCGGCATCTCCTTGGCTGAGGGTCAATGGAAGTAGGCGGCGCCGCGCAGATTGGGATGGTCGAGGCCCGGTCCGTCGGCGGCGGCCGGATCGGGTGGCTGGTGCTCGAGGCGGTTCTTGAGGATCGAGGCGACCGAGCTGTAGGACAGGCCATCTTGTGGGGATGCGGGGTCCCCACAGCCCCGCAAGCGATCTGCAGGGCGCGGCCGCAGGCGGCCTCGAGCCGGTCGGGGCCGTAAGCCTTGCGCAGGCGCAGGATGCCGAGGCAGGCACGAAAGCCCTGCTCGGGATGCGGCTTCTTCTGGAGGATGGTCTCGACCAGGCAGGCGGTCTGGGGCCCGATCGTGTTGGCCTCATGCTGCAGGCGCTCGTGGGTCCAGCCGGCATAGCGGCGATGCGCGCTCGGCATGTGCGCCGGCACGGTGGTGTGCCGCCGCGGCTGCCGGGAACGGAGATGGCTCGCAACCCCGCGGCCGCGGTGGAACAGCTCGATGGTGGTCGCGGTGATCCGCGCGGTCAGCGGCTGGCGGATCAGGCCGTGCGGCACCGAGTAGTAATGCCGGTCGATCTCGACATGGTAGTCGATGCCGACCCGGCATTGCTTCCACTCGGCGTACTCGTAGGGTGCCGCTGGCAGCGGCTGTAGGGCCGGCTGGTCGAGCTGCTGGAACAGCTCCAGCCGACTGGCGCCGAGATGGCGCGAGCGTCGGTGGTTGAGCTCTTCGACCAGGACGAGGATCGCCTGGTTCAGCGCAGCCAGCGAGGTGAAGCGGCGATGGCGCAGCCGGGCCAGGAGCCGGATCACGACTTGGACGCCAGCTTCCGCCTTGGCTTTGTCGCGCGGCCGACCCGGCCTGGCGGGCAGGA
>CADEGR010000276.1 GCA_902826935.1 uncultured Alphaproteobacteria bacterium
AGGAGATCATCGGCGAGGAGGCGCGCTATCTGCATCTCGGCATGACCTCGTCGGATCTGGTCGACACCTGCCTGGCGCTCCAGCTAAGCGAAGCCGCTGACCTCCTGCTGCAGGATCTGGACCAGCTGCTGCAGGCGCTGCGCCGGCGTGCGCACGAGCATCGCGACACGATCTGCATCGGCCGCTCCCACGGCATCCATGCCGAGCCCACGACCTTCGGCCTGAAGCTGGCCGGCTTCTATGCCGAGTTCGAGCGTGGCCGAAGGCGCCTGCAAACCGCGCGGGCCGAGATCGCGACCTGCGCCATCTCGGGCGCGGTCGGCACCTTCGCCAACATCGATCCGCGCGTTGAAACGCTGGTCGCGCATCGGCTGGGGCTGCGGCCGGAGCCGGTCTCGACCCAGGTCATCCCGCGCGACCGGCACGCGGCCTTCTTCGCCGCTCTGGCGGTGGTCGCCAGCTCGATCGAGCGCCTGTCGACCGAGATCCGGCATCTGCAGCGGACCGAGGTCGGCGAGGTCGCCGAGGCCTTTGCGGCGGGCCAGAAGGGCAGCTCGGCGATGCCGCATAAGCGCAACCCGATCCTGACCGAAAATCTGACCGGCCTCGCCCGCCTGGTGCGCGCAAGCGTCGTGCCGGCGCTGGAGAACGTGGCGCTATGGCACGAACGAGACATCTCCCACTCCTCGGTCGAGCGGGTCATGGCCCCGGATGCGACGATCGCGCTGGACTTCGCGCTGGCCCGGCTGGCAGGCGTGGTCGAGCGTCTGACCGTCGATGCCGAACGCATGCAGGCCAATGTCGATCTGACCCATGGCCTGATCCATTCACAGCGGGTCCTGCTGGCCCTGGTCGAGGCCGGGCTGCCGCGCCAGACCGCCTATGAGCTGGTCCAGCGCCATGCCATGCAAGCCTGGCGCGAAGGCCGCGCCCTGCAGGAGCTGCTGGCCGCCGATGCAGCGGTCACTGTGCATCTGAAGCCGCCTGCTTTAGCGGCTCTATTCGACCTCAAATTTCACACACGTAGTGTTAATTTTATTTTCGATCGTGTTTTTTCGCACACAGCGCAGCAATTTTCTGGTACATAGTAAGACTTGAGTTCAACCATAAGTGGATTTTACCGATGCAGAAATGGTTCGGGGCACTCATGGTTTTGGGGCTGTTCTGGGGCGAAATGGGGGCGGCATCGGCAGCGATGCTGATGGAGGGGCAATTCGAAGGCAAGCCGTTCCGGCTCGCGGTCTCCGCCGATGGCAGGCAGGTCGCGATCACGGCGGGCCGCAACAAGAGCGTGGTCGACCTGCGCACCGGCCAGGTCTTGCGCAGCGTCGGCGGCATGGCGGCCACCACCTTGGCGCCAGCGGGCGAGCGACCGCAAACGACTGGCGACAGTGGCCCGTTCGAGGTCACCGCCTGGGGGCCAGGCCCGATGATCGCGGGCCATGGCTCTGACTACTATGTCATCACCATGGACGGCAAGATCTGCATGGAGGCGCTGATCAGCCCGTGGATGAGCGAGCTGACCGCACCTGCTTCGCGCGCGCTGGCACTGCTTGAGCATGTGGACGGGCGGCGTCAGCCGGCGTCTTGCGATCACGTGCCCTTTGCCGCTTTGGCCGCGGCCGGCTGGCCGCTAATGCTGGGCCAGGCGGATCGCTCGGTGTTCCGGACCTCGTCGGTCCGCTTCGACCATAAGCCGAGCGCTGCCGAGTTCACCCTGCCGCGGGCGCTCGCGGCCCTGACCGAAGACGAAGGTCTGACCGTCACCCGCTAGCTCGACCTGCGAGCAGGCCGGCGTGCTCGCTTGGGGCGCGCCGGCCGCCGGC
>CADEGR010000277.1 GCA_902826935.1 uncultured Alphaproteobacteria bacterium
CAACCGCTTCAATCACTGGAGCCGAAAGCGCCTTTGGCAAGAGATCTTCGCGCCGCTGGTGGCCGGCGCAAATCTGCCAGACGACCTGTCGATCGACGCACGGCGATCAAGGCGCACCGCTCGGCGAGCGGCTTGAAAGGAGGCCGCAAGCTCGGGCCATCGGGCGGGAGCATCGCGGCAGAACGACCGAGATCCATGCGTTGACGGACGATTGCGGCCGGCCTGTGGCCCTGGCCCTGACGCCCGGCAACATCGCCGACATCAGGGTCGCAGCCCCGCTGATCGAAGCCTTGCCGCCCAGCGCATGGGCAATCGCCGACCAGGGCGACGATGCCAATCACTGCCGCTGCCTTCTGGCGATGCGCGGCACCGAGGCCGTCATCCCCGGCACTGCGTCCCGCAAGACACCGATCCCGTTCGACCGTGTCGCCGATCGCGAACGCAACCTGATCGAGCGTAGGTTCGGCCGCCTCAAGGACTTCCGTCGCATCGCAACCCGCTAAGACCAGCTCGCCAGAAACTTCCTCGCTGCCGTCACAATCGCCGCGACTATCATCTGGTGGGCTGATTGAGCCTAGACCCTAGGGTTCTGATAATCCGGTCCACGGCAATCGGCGTGCCGGTCAGGTTGCCCGGCAGCTGGCGCCGGCCGACGTTTTGTGCCCCTCATGGCCTTTGGCCGACTTGATCGGTTGCAGCCCTCGTGCCGGGACACCCTGTTCCTCGCAGGCTTAACCTCAACGCCAAAGCGCTTCCGCCCACGCTATGCCCAGGCGCGCCGCCGTCGCGAGCAGCGGCCCGGGCGCGAGCAACCAGCCGATCAGCCAAGCGATCGGGAGACAGACGGCGCTGCCGGCGAACCGGCACCAGGCCGACGTTCGGCCAGCGCTGCGCTGGCCGATGGCCAGCCAGTTGGCCAGCGGCCAGCCCGCCAGCAAGCTGGCTTCGAGCAGCACCGGCGCGAGCGGCAGCAGCCAGGTGCCGCTGAGCCAGAGGACCTCACGCCAGTTGTTGCCAAGCAGCGCCGTCAGCGTCGGCGCGAGCTGGAAGGCGGGCTGGCCGCTCTGCCGCAGGACCAGCAGGTTGTAGCTGGCGAGGCTGCCGGCTAGGACCGTCACGGCGATGGCCCCCAAAGCCAACCCGACGAGCAGGGTGCTGGCCAGCCCAATGAGGGCGCCCGGCCAGACCCGCCTGCGGGCGGTGCGGAGGGCGACTGCGCGTCGCAGCCGATCGGCCAATCCGAAGGCCAGCCAGCCGAGCAGGCCGGCGCAGCTGGGCAGCAGCAGCCAGAAGACGCTGCCAAAGACGATCAGCGGCTGCTGGCCATAGCCGAGCCAGATCGCCGCGGCCGCCGGCACCAGGCCAGCGCCCAACGCGCCGCCATAGGCTGCCTGCGCGGCATGGCCGCGGCCGCCGACGGCGGCGGCGATTGCCAAGCCCGTGACCCAGCCGGCCGCAGCCGCGGCCACGATCGCGTCCTGCCACAGCAGGCTTGCGAGGTAAGCGCCGGTCAATGCCAGGATCGCGGTAGCGGCGCCAGCGCGGGCGAGCGATGCCATGCCGGTGACCGTGGCGATGCCGGCGCCAGCACCCACCAGAGAGAGCGCCAAGGTCGCAGCGCCGGCACCGGCCATGGCCAGGGCGCCGGCGGACAGGCCGCCGATCAGCAAGCTCGCCAGCGCGCCGAAGCCGCCGAGCATGGCGAGGTCGAACGCGCCCAGCAGCAAGAACCCGATCGTGGCCGCGCCGGCGGCGGCGCAGGCGAGCAGCAGGGCGGCGGCGCCGGCCATGGCG
>CADEGR010000278.1 GCA_902826935.1 uncultured Alphaproteobacteria bacterium
CCTCAACTTCCACGATTCCGGCGACCGGGTCGCCGAGATCAATGGCGCCGCCGCCAAGGTCGCCCGCGCGGTCGCCGCCGCGGCCGGCCGGCCGGTGATCGTCGCGGGCTCGATGGGGCCGACCGGCGAGGTCCTGGCGCCGCTCGGCGCCTGCCAGCCCGCCGACGCCCAGGCGGCATTCGCGGAACAGGCGGCAGCGCTCAAGGCGGGCGGCGTCGATGTCGCCTGGATCGAGACCATGTTTTCGGAGGACGAGCTGGCGGCGGCGGTCGGCGGCGCCGAGGCGGCGGGCTTGCCTTATGTCATGACCATGACCTTCGACAGCTCCGGCCGGACCATGATGGGCATCACGCCCGAGGCCGCGATCGGCATCGTCAAACGGCACGGCTGGCGGCCAGTCGCGTTCGGCGCCAATTGCGGCATCGGCCCGGCCCAGCTCCTGGATTCGATCCTGGGCCTGACCGGGGCGGCTGAGCCCGGCGCCGTGATCGTCGCCAAGGGCAATTGCGGCATGCCCCGCCTGGGCGCCGACCTGCAGCCGGTCTATGACGGCACGCCTGCGATCATGGCCGACTATGCCTGCCTCGCCCGCGATGCCGGCGCCCGCATCATCGGCGGCTGCTGCGGCACCACCGCCGGCCATGTCGCCGCGATGGCCGAGGCGCTGGCCAGCCGGCCACGGGGCATGCGCCCCGACCACGCCCTGATCGAGGCCAGGCTCGGCCCGATCAAGGTCGCGACCGCGGCCCCCGACGGCGGACCGGCTCCGGCAACGCGCGAGCGCCGGCGCCGCCGCTCCAGCTGATTGCACGCGCCGGTAGCGGCAGCGCGGGCTCACTCCGACCTTACATTTAGCGCGGCCGGCGCTATATCTGGCCCATTACGCCGTCTTCATGACCAGCCGGACGGGCGCGATTGGCGCGTCCGCGCGCCCCAGCGCGGCCGGCCTGGTCACCTTGCAATTCGCAGCTCGCATGGAGCAGCACCCGATGTATCGCCGTTTCGAGCGCCTGGTCGACGTGTTCCAGGCGCAGCCGATTGCCCAGCCGCCGACCGGGCTGATCGCATTCTACTGGCATTACCTCCGGCAGATCTGGCCGCTGTTCGCGATCATGCTGGTGACCGGCCTGATCAGCGCCCTGATCGAGGTCTCGCTGTTCGCGTTCATGGCCGATCTGGTCGACCGGCTGGAGGCCGCCAGGGAGCCGGCGCGCTTCTTCGAGCAGAACCAGACGATGCTGCTCTGGATGACCTTCGTGGTGCTGGTCGCGCGCGCCGCGGTGTTCACCCTGCACACCGGCCTGATCAACCAGGCGGTCGTGCCGAACTTCACCAACCTGATCCGCTGGCAGAACCATCGCTACGTGCTGCGCCAGAGCCTGGGCTTCTTCCAGAACGACTTCGCCGGCCGGATCGCGACCAAGGTGCTGCAGACCGGCCCGGCCTTGCGGGATTCGGTGGTCCAGATCACGAACAACCTCTGGTTCGTGATCATCTACACCGTCAGCGCGCTCGTGCTGTTCTGGCAGAACGATCCGCGGCTGACCCTGCCGATGCTGCTCTGGCTGGTGCTGGTGATCGCGGTCATGGCCTATTTCGTGCCGCGCGCCAAGGCCCAGGCCGCGATCATGTCGGAAGCCCGCTCGGTCCTGACCGGCCGGATCGTGGACAGCTACACCAACATCCAGACGGTCAAGCTGTTCGCCCACACCGAGAGCGAGGACGCCTACGCCAAGGCCGCGATCGCCGATCACACCGAGAAGTTCTATCGCCAGCAGCGGCTGATCA
>CADEGR010000279.1 GCA_902826935.1 uncultured Alphaproteobacteria bacterium
GATAGGGCAGCGACATCGAGGTGTAGCGGATCTTGGTCGGGAACAGTTCGACCAGGAACGCCGCGATCGGTCCGTACACCATGGTCACGTAGATCATCATCAGGCTCAGCAGCGCAATCGTGAGCGGGTAGTTGATCGCATTGGCATCCGCGGTCGTCGGGTAGTTGGCTGCGGCCAGGGCCTCCTTGTACTTGGCCTCGTCCCAGCCCTGGAGCTCGGTGGTGCCGATCTTGGTGACCACGCTCTGGCCCGGCACCCCTGGCAGCGATTCGAAGGACAAGCCGGATTTGGTCAGGAAGTCCTTGGCCTTGTCACAATCGGTGAACTCGGTGCCCGCGGTCACGAAGATGTGGAAGTTGCAGTCGTCCGCGGCGACCGAGATCGGGGTCGCGGCGGCGAACTGATCGAGCGCCGGATTCACCGCCTTGGTCAGCGCCTGGTAGATCGGGAAGTAGGTCAGCGCTGCGATCAGGCAGCCCAGCAGGATGATCTTGAGCCGCCCGATCCGGTCGGACAGCCAGCCGAAGAAGATGAAGAATGGCGTGCCGATCAGGAGCGACAGGCCGATCAGGACATAGGCGATGGTGTAGTCGAGCTTGAGCGTGATCTGCAGGAAGAACAAAGCGTAGAACTGGCCAGTATACCAGACCACGCCCTGGCCGGCGGTGGCACCGAGCAGCGCCAGCAGGACGTATTTGTTGTTGGGATAGTGCAAGAAGCTCTCGGTCAGCGGCCGCTCGGAGCCGCGGCCCTCGGCCTTCATCTGCTGGAAGACCGGCGATTCCTCAAGCTTCATCCGGATGTAGATCGAGAAAAGCAGGAGGACCACCGAGACCAGGAAGGGCAGCCGCCAGCCCCAGCTGGCGAAGGCCTCCTTGTCGATGCCGATCCGGCAGAGGCCGATCACCAGGAGCGCCATGAAGAAGCCCAAGGTCGCGGTGGTCTGGATCCAGCTGGTGGCGTAGCCGCGCCGGTGGTTGGGCGCGTGCTCGGCGACATAGGTCGCAGCCCCGCCATATTCGCCGCCAAGCGCCAGGCCCTGCAGCAGGCGCAGGCCGACCAGGAGGACCGCCGCCATGATGCCGATCTGCTCATAGGTCGGCAGCAGCCCGACCAGGAAGGTCGAGGCGCCCATGACCGTGATGGTCACGAGGAAGGTGTACTTGCGGCCGACCAGATCGCCGATCCGGCCGAACACGATGGCGCCGAACGGCCGGACCAGGAAGCCCGCAGCATAGGTCGCGAAGGCCGAGAGCAGGGCGGCGGTATCGTTGCCCTTGGGGAAGAACAGGGCGGCGAAGAACGGCGCCAGTGTCGCGTAAAGGTAGAAGTCGTACCACTCGAACACCGTGCCGAGCGAGGAGGCGAAGATGACCTTGCGTTCCTCCTCGCGCGTGACCACACGGCGGGCGCCCACATTGTTGGCGGTTGGCGATGCGACACTCATCGCTTCGTACTCCCTGGCTCAGGCCGAGACGGGCTGCCTCGCCTGATGCCGAGGCAGCCCGTCCGGCAGCAATTCGCCTTCGTCGACGGCGCGCTCGACCGGTTCCCAGCGACCGGCCGAAGTCTTTGATCCGCCATCGCCAGGCAAACCAATTGCTGAAATTATTTTCACAGTAGAGAAAGCCTGTCAACGGCATGGTCCTGCGCGAACATTTGCCAGATCTGAACTGCTCAAGTATTGCGCAGAGTCGAGACTTTTTGTCGCGGCCTCACGCCAATCGGCAGGACAATCGGCCAAAGTAATTGCTGCGGCGCAACAATCGCCGCATTGGTCTAG
>CADEGR010000280.1 GCA_902826935.1 uncultured Alphaproteobacteria bacterium
GCTCGGACGGGATCTCGGTGAGCACGTGCAGATCGTTCAGCAGGTCCGCCAGGCGCACCGTGTCGAAGTCGGCCTGCAGCGCCCGCTGCTCCACACCATGGAGATCCGCCATGATCCGCCTCCCTATGGTCCGCCCACGTAACAGTGACCAGAGGCGGAGCACCAGATCGGCCCAGCGCCGCTTGGCTCAGCTGAGCGTGACCTCGACCTGGCCGAGCGGGCCGAAATCGGCGGTGACCCGGTCGCCGGGCGCGATCGGCAAGGGCGGCATGCAGGTGCCGGTGGTCACGACCTGGCCGGCTGCCAGCGTGACGCCGAGGCCCGACAGCTCGTTGGCAAGCCAGGTCAGGGCCAGGCGCGGATCGCCCAGGACGTTGGCGCCGCTGCCGGCCCGCTCCTCCTGGCCGTCGATCCGGCAGACCACCGGATGGGCCGCCAGATCGACCGCCCGCCAGTCGGCCCGGCAGGCCGGGCCGAGCACGAAGTCGCGGGCGCAGGCGTCGTCGGCGATCAGCTGGGCGGCACCCACCGAGGCGAACTCGGCGAAGCGCGAATCCGGGATCTCGATCGCCGGATGCAGTGTCCCGACCGCGGCCAGGACCTCGGCCACGCCATAGGGCGTCGGGCGCGGCGGCAGGCTGGCGGCCATGCGAAAGGCGAATTCCGGCTCGGCGACCCGCATGCGGTTGCCGGAGAGCGACACGGTGGCGCCGCTCTGGACCGCGCGCTCGGTGAACAGCCGGCCGGCGAGCGGGCCATCGACCCCGATATGCTGCTGACCGCTCCGGCTGGTGGCGGCGATCTTCCAGCCAAAGACCGGATGCCGGCTGCCGCGCTCGAGGCCGGCCTGGATGGCATAGCCATCGGCGCGCGAGGCCGGCCGCAGCTCCTCCGGCAAGGTGACCAGCATGCCCTCCTCGTGCCAATACTGCCAGATCAGGGCCGCGGCTTCCTTGGCCTGCGCCTCGCTCAGCATGGTCCTTGCCTCCCTTGGCTCTTGCTTCATACCGGCGCCGCGGCGCCGGTATTCCCGGACGGTCACGATGCCCGCAATGCAGAGAATACAGAACCTGTGGGTCTTTGCCGATCGTCACAGGGGCCGGGATGGCTCCGGCCGCGCAGCACGACCGGCTTTGGTCGGCAGATGCCGGATCGCGTCGCCGGTCTGCCGTGCGGCGGTCGCAAGATCGAACTGTGCTTGCAGATTGAGCCAGAAGTGCGGGTCCATCGCGCACCAGTGGCCGAGACGCAGGGCGGTATCGCCTGTGATCGACCGCTTGCCTGCGATAATCTGGCTAATCCGGTTCGGCGGCACATCGATCTGACGGGCCAGCTCGGTCGGCGTGATGCCTAGCTCGTCCAGCTCATCCTTGAGGACCCCGCCGGGGTGAGCTGCTCTCATGAACATGGCCGTGTGCTCCTTTCGTCAATGGTAGTCGCAAATTTCAACGTTGCTTGGCCCGGACTGACTATCCGGCCACGCAAAACAAATGCGCCGCTGCATATTGATCCTGATCGAATATTGGCATCGATCAGCCAGAGTAGGATTTTTGACGATGTACGTCAATCGTATTTTCCATAGGTCCCGAGCCTAGCGCGCGCTCACCGGGATCGCCGCAGGCGCTTGGCTATTGCGGCAGCCTCCGGGTGGTCAACCAGATCACACCTGCAGGACTCCGGGCTGAAGTCTTCTCCCGACGGCTCATAGCAACACCGACCCTAGGAGACCTGTGCGCGGATAGGGTTTGCTTTAGGGTAATCTTTCTGATTCGATTGAA
>CADEGR010000281.1 GCA_902826935.1 uncultured Alphaproteobacteria bacterium
TTTTATATTTCTGGAAATATCATTTGACTGGCCAGGGGCGGCGGGCTTAGGCTGGCGGCCATGGATCTGGAACAGACCGCGCATCGGCTGGAAGCGCTCGGCAATGTCACCCGCCTGAGGATCTACCGTCTTCTGGTGCGGGCGGGCGAGGCGGGGCTGGCGGTCGGCGAGCTGCAGCGTCGGACGGCGGTGCCGCTCTCGACCCTGTCGCACCATCTGCACCGGCTGATCGGGGTCGGCCTGGTGACCCAGGAGCGGCAGGCCACCACCCTGCTCTGCCGGGCCAATTATCAGGTGATGAGCGCGACGCTGGGCTTTCTCACGGCCGAATGCTGCGCCGATGCGCGCGGACCGGAGGCGGCGTGACCAGGAGCCGAGCTTTGTTGTGGCAATTGTTTCGATCCTCCTAGGAGGATCGCGCAAGCAACCTCTGATGATGAGAAAGGACAGTGCGATGCTGACCGACACCGAGATCAAGGCGCAGGTGCGGGCGCGCTATGGCGCGATCGCCGACGCGGATGGCTGCGGCTGCAGCGGCGAGGTCGGCGCCTGCTTGACGAACGGCCTCTATGACGGGGTCGAGGGCCATGTCGCCGCGGCGGATCTCGGTCTGGGCTGCGGCCTGCCGACCCGCCATGCCGGGATCGAGGCCGGCGACGTCGTGCTCGATCTGGGCGCCGGCGCCGGCAACGACGCCTTCGTCGCGCGCACCCTGGTCGGCGCCGCCGGCCGCGTGATCGGCGTCGACATGACGCCGGCCATGGTCGATCGGGCGCGCGCCAATGCCGCGAAGGTGGGCTTCGCCAATGTCGAGTTCCGCCTGGGCGAGCTGGAGTCGCTGCCGGTCGCCGACGGCTCGGTCGACGTCGTGATCAGCAACTGCGTGCTCAACCTGGTGCCCGACAAGGCGACCGCCTACGCCGAGATCTTCCGCGTGCTGCGGCCGGGCGCGCATTTTTGCATTTCGGACATCGTCGCCAGCCAGACGCTGCCGGACGCGATCCGCGCCGTCGCCGAGCTGCAGGTCGGCTGCATCGCGGGCGCCATGGCCAAGGAGCCCTATCTCGAGGTGATCCGCGCCCTTGGCTTCACGAATGTCCGGATCGCCGAGCAACGGGCGATCGCGCTGCCGGACAGCCTGCTGGCGCCGCATCTTGACGCGGCGCAGCTGGCCGCGTTCCGCGCTTCAGGCACGCAGCTCTTGAGCGTCACGGTGCTGGGCGAGAAGCCGGCGAGCGCTTGCTGCGCTGCCACCTGCTGCGGCTGATCGGACCGGCTGGTCATGGCTGGGATTTGGCTGGGGGACTTGGATTCGAACCAAGACTGCTCGGTCCAGAGCCGAGAGTTCTACCGTTAAACTATCCCCCACGAATCCAGGTTGAGGGATAGGCAGCCGGCTGGTGGCTGTCAAGGGCGGCCAGTGGCGGGCGGCGGCGGATCCGCGGCCAGGAGCACCGCCAGCTGGGCGAGGCAGGCGGCGCGGTCGGGCTGCATGTCCCGGGCCAGCCACCAGGCCTCGAGCGCGCGCAGCAGCTGGCCGATCCGGGGGCCGGGGGCGAGGCCCTGATCGAGCAGGTCCTGGCCGGTGACCGGCAGGCTGACCGGCTGCCAGGCGGCGGCCCGGGCCAGCGCGGTCGCCAGGGCGGCGCGCGTGGCCGGATCGGCGGGCTGCTCGGCGGCGGTCAGCAGCGCCAGCTCGCGAAAGCGCTCG
>CADEGR010000282.1 GCA_902826935.1 uncultured Alphaproteobacteria bacterium
GGGTCAAGCCGCCGGCGACCGCTGGTCACCTCGAGGCCGCCATGCCACCATCCGATCGTTCGGGGACGAAGCGGGGAAACGACCATGGCGACCAAGCTCACCTTCCATGGCGGCGCTGGCACGGTCACCGGCTCGTGCTACCTGCTCGAGCACGGCGGCCAGCGGTTGCTCATCGACTGCGGCATGTACCAGGGCAACAAGACCCTGCGCGAGCTGAACTACCGCCCGCTGCCCTTTCGCCCGGCCGAGATCGACTGCCTGCTCCTGACCCACGCCCATATCGACCACACTGGCCTGGTGCCGCGCCTGGTCAAGCTGGGCTTTGCTAGGCCGATCCTGGCCAGCGCGCCCACCATCGATCTCGCGAGCTTCATGCTGCCGGACAGCGGCCAGATCCAGGAGAGCGAGGTCGAGCGCCTCAACCGGCGCAACCGCCGCGCCGGTCGGCCGGAGATCCAGCCGATCTATACCGAGCAGGACGCCAAGGCTTGCATCGGCCAGATGCGGCCGGTCGAGTTTGGCCGCTGGGTCAGCCCGACCCCTGGCATCGAGGCACGGCTGTGGAATGCCGGCCATATCCTGGGCTCCGCCTCGATCGAGCTGAAGCTGGCCGAAGCGGCCGGCGGCCCGCCGCTGCAGATGCTGTTCTCCGGCGATCTCGGCCCGGACGAGAAGGTGTTTCACCCCGAGCCGGACGCGCCGGCCGGGGTCGACTACCTGCTGTGCGAGAGCACCTATGGCGATCGCGATCGCGCCGATGCCACCGTGGTCGAGCGGCGCGCCGCCCTGGCCAAGGAGATCGACCAGGCCCTCCGCCTGGGCGGCAAGCTGGTCATCCCGGCCTTCGCGGTCGAGCGCTTCCAGGAGCTGTTGCACGACATCGGCGTGCTCCTCGCCCAGCAGGCGATCCCCTCGGTCCCGGTCTTCCTCGATTCGCCGCTCGCCAAGCGCGCGACCGAGGTGTTCATCCGCCATGCGGCGAGCCTGGGCGACGTGGCGCTCGATGAGCAGGCGCTGTTCCGGCACCCGAATTTCCACTTCACCGAGAGGGTCGAGGACAGCAAGGCGATCAACGAGGTGGAGGGGCCGGCGATCATCATGGCGGCCAGCGGCATGTGCGAGGCCGGCCGGATCCGCCATCATCTGCGCAACACCTTATGGCGGCCCGACACCACGGTTCTGTTCGTCGGCTACCAGGCGCCCGGCACGCTCGGCCAGATCATCTTGGAGGGCGCCGAGGAGGTGGTGATCCATAGCACGACCGTGGCGGTCAGGGCACGCATTCGCAGCATCGGCAACTACTCCGCCCATGCCGACCAGCAAGAGCTGGTGCACTGGATCAAGGAGCGCCTCCCGGTCCGGCACAGCATCTTCCTGACCCACGGCGAGGAGCCGGCCCGCCAGGAGCTGCGACGCCAGCTGACCGGATTGGGGCTTGCGGCCGAGCAGATCCTGCTGCCTAGCCTTGACCAGAGCGTCGAGCTGGTCGCTGCTGGCCAGCCAGCCCTGGCGCCCGCCCGGCCACGGGTCGATCCGGCTCAGATCGAGACCGACTGGCAAAACGAGCATGCCGCCCTGGTCCTGGAGCTCGATCGGACGTTGCGCGCCCTGCCCAGCCCGGCCAAGCGGCGGGCCTTGCTGCAGCGGCTGCAGGCCCAGCTGCCGGGCTGAGCGGTGGCGGCCAGCC
>CADEGR010000283.1 GCA_902826935.1 uncultured Alphaproteobacteria bacterium
GATCGAAAGCCACATCCATTTGTTCTCCGACCACGCCAAGGCCGCCAAGGCCGCCGGCTGGCATTTCTCCGAGCTGGAGGAGGGGGTGGTGGACGAGGACTGGTTGGCGAAGAAGCCGAAATGGGCAAAGTATCGGCACCACCCGGTCAGCTTCGCGCTGGTGTGGCGGCGTTAACGCCCTCGCAATCGATGTCATGGGATGCTATCTAGAAGATATGTCTAGAAAGCTGCGTCATGGCCCTTAGCATCAAGACCGACGAAGCCGACCGCCTTGCCCGCCAGCTCGCCCAGATCACAGGCGAGAGCCTGACCGACGCGGTCACCAACGCCCTGCGCGAGCGCCTTGACCGCGAGCAGGCCCGCCGCCGGGCCGACGCCGACCTACCGGCGCGCCTCGACCAGCTCGCCGCCAAGCTGCGCGCCAACTACGACACCCGGCCGGTCACCGAGGCGGAGTGGGAAGCCGCCGGCGGCGAGCGTTAGGCGCCGCCAAGCATGCTGGTGGTCGATCCCTCCGCCGTCGTCGCGATCCTGTTCGGCGAGCCCGAGGCGCCCGCGCTTGCCGCGCACCTCGCCGCCGAGCCGGACAAGCTCATGTCCGTCGCCTCCTATGTCGAGACCGGCACCGTCCTCGCCGGCCGCCGCAAGGCCGACCCGCTCCAGGCGATCGCCGATCTCGACGCCTTCCTGGGCGAGGCCGGCATCCGCCTGGCGTCCGTGGACGAGCCCCAAGCCCGCCTCGCCCTCGCCGCCCGCATCCGCTACGGCCGCGGCTTCGGCAGCCCCGCCGGGCTCAACTACGGCGATGCGTTCGTCTATGCGCTGGCGAAGGTGCAGGGTGCAGCGTTGCTCTTTATCGGCAATGACTTCGGCAAGACCGACCTGTCAGCCGAATCCATCGGCAGCCGATGACGCTCAAAAGTGGCACCTTGCGCGTAGGCTCGCTACATTAGCTCCATGCGCACCGTGACCGCCATCGACGCCAAGGACCGCTTCGGGGAGCTCCTGGACGCGGCCCAGCGCGAGCCCGTGACCGTCACCCAGGACGGCCAGCCGGCCGCCGTCATGCTCTCGATCGCCGACTACGACCGCCTGCGCGGGGCCGCCCGGCGCAAGCTGACGGCGACCCTCGAGCAAGCCCATCGCGACGCCGCCGCGGCCGGGCTGACCGAGGAGAAGCTGGACCAGCTGCTCGCCGATGGCGGCTGAGCGGGTCGTCCTCGACACCAACGTCCTGATCAGCGCCACCCTCGTGCCAGGCACCTGCTTTCGCGTGCTGCAGCGGGTGCTGGCAGACGGCGCGCTGATCTTCTCCGATGCCACCTTCGAGGAGCTGAGCACGCGGCTGCTCCGGCCGAAGTTCGACCGCTATCTGAGCCAAGCTCGCCGCATCGCGCTATTGGCCGAGCTGGAGAGCGTCGCCGAATGGACCGCGATCGCGGGCAGCCTGAAGGCGGCTGCCGATCCCGACGACGACAAGCTGCTGGAAACAGCGCTTGCCGGCCATGCGAGCTGGATGGTCAGCGGCGACCAGCACCTTTTGGTCCGCGATCCATTCCGAGGCTTGAGGGTCTCAAGCCCCGCGGGATTTCTCGATTTGGTGCTAGGAGCGTCGTGACCATCAGCCGCCACGACCGCGCCGACGGCCAGCCGGTCGCGATCG
>CADEGR010000284.1 GCA_902826935.1 uncultured Alphaproteobacteria bacterium
AGCGCGGCTCGGCCATCTGGTCGTAGACCTTGCGCAGGGCGGGCGCCATCTTGTTGCACAAGGTGCCGGCGACGATCATCACGTCGGACTGGCGCGGGCTCGGCCGGAACACCAGGCCCAGCCGATCAAGGTCGTAGCGGCTGGCGGCCGCGTGCATCATCTCGACCGCGCAGCAGGCCAGACCGAAGGTCATCGGCCACATCGAGCCGGCGCGCGCCCAGTTGACCAGCTGCTCGGCCCGGGCGACGAAGAAGCCCTTGTCCTTCAGCCCCTGATCGACCCGGTCGAACAGCCGGGGATCTTGCCCTTCCTCAGCGCGGACCAAAGGCGCTGCGGGCTCGGCGCTCGCTATTCCCATTCCAGCGCCCCCTTCTTCCATTCGTAGATGAAGCCGACGGTCAGGACCGCCAGGAACAGCATCATCGACCAGAAGCCGAACAGGCCGATCTTGCCGAGCGCCACCGCCCAGGGGAACAGGAAGGCCACCTCGAGGTCGAAGATGATGAACAGGATCGCGACCAGGTAGAAGCGCACGTCGAACACGCCGCGGGTGTCCTCGAACGGCGCGAAGCCGCATTCATACGGCGACAGCTTCTCGGTGTCCGGGCTCTGCCGGGCGAGCACGTAGGTCGCCAGCATGATCACCCCGGCCAGGGCCACGGCCAGGCCGATAAAGATCAGGATCGGCAGGTAGTTGACGAGCAGGGCAGTCATCGCGCCTCGCACCTTGCAGCGTCCGGGCGGCACCCTCTGGCGCCCGCCCCAAGCACCTCTCAACACATAGCGCTGCAGTGCCGCAAATGTAGCCCTGCGCGGCGCTTAGGTAGCACCATCGCGGGAAGCGAAGCAAGCCCGCAGCACCCGGGCGCGGCGGCGCGCCGCGGCCCATGCGGACCGGCCGTTCGTCATGACATCGAGAGGGGGATGGGCTGGCGCGAGTGACGGGACTTGAACCCGCGGCCTCTGGCGTGACAGGCCAGCGCTCTAACCAACTGAGCTACACCCGCAAGCACCAACGCAGGCCTGGAGATAAGGGAGCGCTCCGCCCCCGTCAAGGGTCGATCGCCCATGGCCGGCACGCGCCGCGGCCGCCTTGCTCCAGCCGGCCGGTTTGCCTATCGTGCCGGGGCCGAGCGCGGGCGTAGCTCAGCGGTAGAGCACGGCGTTTACACCGCCGGTGTCGGAGGTTCGAAACCTTCCGCCCGCACCATCTGGCCGCCCGCACCCTTGGCCGCCCGCAATAGCGAGCGCTCGTCAGCGCAGCGCCAGGATGAAGGCGACGGTCGCCGCCGCGGCGCCCAGCGTGCGCAGGTGGTTCCAGCCGGTCCAGACCGTCAGATAGTGCTGCCACAGGCGCTGGCCCGCCTCGCTCGCCACCGGCGCGGCCGCGAGCGCGTCGTTGAGCGGCACGTTGCAGACCATCGTGACCCCGATCACGGTCACCAGATAGAGCAGGCCGCCGGTCAGCATGGCGCCGGCACCGGCCTCGCCCCACTGGCTGACCGCCACCACCGCGAGCCCGAGCGCCAGGAGCGCGGTGCCGAAGAACACCGCCGCGAAGGACGGGTTCAGGATGGCGACGTTGATCGCGTTCATCGCGGCCGGCCC
>CADEGR010000285.1 GCA_902826935.1 uncultured Alphaproteobacteria bacterium
TGCCGGTGGTGTCGCAATCCATGACCAGGCCGATCGTGCCGGTCGGCGCGATCACCGTGGTCTGGGCGTTGCGGAAGCCATAGGCCTCGCCCAGCTCGACCGTGCGCTCCCAGGCCTGGCGCGCCGCCTCGACCAGCTCGGGCCAGGGCACGGTCGACGCATCCAGCGCCACCGGCCGGATCGCCAGACCCTCATAGTCGCGCCGCTCGCCCTGCGCCGCCCGGCGGTGATTGCGCATCACCCTGAGCATCGCCTCGCGATTCTGGCCGAAGCCCGAGAACGGCCCCAGCTCCTTCGCCATCTCGGCCGAGACCGCGTAGCTGACGCCGGTCAGGAGCGCCGTGATGGCCCCAGCCAGGCCGCGCGCGACGTGGCTGTCATAGGCGACGCCGCAGGCCATCAGCATGCCGCCGAGATTAGCGTAGCCCAGGCCCAGGGTGCGGTAGCGGTAGGACAGCTCGGCGATCTTCTGCGACGGGTACTGCGCCATCATCACCGAGATCTCGAGGACGATGGTCCACAAGCGCACCGCATGGCTGAACTCGGCGACCGCGAAATTGCCATCCGCCTTGAGGAAGGTCACCAGGTTGAGCGAGGCGAGATTGCAAGCGGTGTCGTCGAGGAACATGTACTCCGAGCAGGGATTGGACGCGTTGATCCGCCCCGAGCCCGGGCAGGTGTGCCATTCGTTGATGGTGCTGTCGTACTGGATGCCGGGATCGGCGCTGGCCCAGGCGGCGCGGGCGATCTGGTCCCATAAGGCGCGCGCCGGCAGGGTCTTGGCGATGACCCCGTCGGTGCGGCGGATCAGCGACCAGTCGCGATCCTGCTGGACGTGCTCCAGGAAGTCGTTGCTGACCCGGATCGAGTTGTTGGAGTTCTGGCCGGACACGGTCAGATACGCGTCCGAATCCCAATCGGTCGAGTAGGTCGGCAGCTCCAGCCGGCTGAACCCCTGGCGGGCATATTGCAGCGCCTGCTGCAGGATGTTCTCCGGCAGCAGCACCTGCCGGGCGGCGCGGATCGCAAGGCGCAGCTCGGCGTTGCGCTTGGGATCAAAGCGCGCCTCGCCGTCCAGGCCGGCGCCATGGCAGGCCGCCAGGATCGCGTTGACGTGGCGGGCCATCAGCTTGGAGCCGGCCACCAGGCTCGCGACCTTCTGCTCCTCGACCACCTTCCAGGCGACGAACTCCTCGATGTCCGGATGGTCGGCGTCGACCACCACCATCTTGGCAGCGCGCCGGGTGGTGCCGCCGGACTTGATCGCGCCGGCGGCGCGATCGCCGATCTTGAGGAAGCTCATCAGGCCGGATGACTTGCCGCCGCCCGAGAGCGGCTCGTCGCCGCCGCGCAGCTTGGAGAAGTTGGTGCCGGTGCCGGAGCCGTATTTGAACAGCCGGGCCTCGCGCACCCACAGATCCATGATGCCGCCCGGATTGACCAGGTCGTCCTCGATGCTCTGGATGAAGCAGGCATGGGGCTGCGGCCGCTCGTAGGCCGAATCCGAGCGCTGCACCTCGCCGGTCTGGTTGTCGGCGAAGTAGTGGCCCTGGGCCGGGCCGTCGATGCCATAGGCCCAATGCAGGCCGGTGTTGAACC
>CADEGR010000286.1 GCA_902826935.1 uncultured Alphaproteobacteria bacterium
GGCGATGCAATGCAAGGTGAGCGTGGTCTTGCCCGAGCTTTCCGGCCCGTAGATCTCGATCACCCGGCCGCGCGGCAGGCCGCCGATGCCGAGCGCCAGGTCGAGCCCGAGCGAGCCGGTCGACACCGCCTCGATCTCGACCGCCTTGTCGCGCTGGCCGAGCTTCATGACCGAGCCCTTGCCGAAGGCGCGCTCGATCTGCCCGATCGCCGCATCCAGCGCCCGCTGCCGATCCGCGCCGCGCGTGCCGTTCGCCCCGAGCTCTGCCATGTGCTTTGCCTGCCGCTGCCTGTGGTCCGAAGCGTTATATAGGCCGCGCGGCCGCTGGGGAAGCGATGGTTGGAGCTTATCGTTCGCCCGGCCTGATTCTGTGCTATCTCAGCAAGTTGGTGAGCGAGGCCGATGGTACAGGAACGAGGCCACGGCGCAGCATCGAAGCAAGTTCCCGGGCGTGCCCGACGCCCGACCAAGCGCCATACGATCCGACCACATAGAGCTGCTGCTTCGCGCGCGATACTGCAACATTCAGGATGTTGGGTGTCCCTGCTGCCCAATATCTGGCGCCCCCTTGGGCAGCATTTGGTGCGCCGAGTAGCAGAATAACCGAATTCGCCTCCCGCCCTTGGACGGTATGAATCGTGCCGACGCGGCTACCCACCCACCGTTCGGCGTTGACCTGCAAGGCCGCCAACAATGCGCGGGCATCCTTGAGCTGACGGCGCATTTCCTGAGCCACAATTCGAAAAGGAGTGATGATGAACAGGTCTGGCTCGGTGAGCTCGGCCGCTGCCATCATTCTTAGCAAGCCGATGACACAAGTCCCCTCCGCCGGACACCATTTCGATGTGGCATCACCGTCAACGTCAAACCACTTCGAGGGTCCAAGCACACTACCGATCAGGTTCGGCGTGCACCGGGCTGACGCATGGACCATTTGCCCATCATAGGCGATGCGATTCGAGAGGCTGAACATCGGCTCCTGGCATCGACGATGAACGAGCAACGGCACGCCGATCTGCCGCGGCCCTTGGTCGGATCGGAACGACGCCTGATAACGTGAAGCTCGATCGGCCAGGACCTGCGCCGAAGCCGCGGGTGCAGCCCATGCCGATTGGTCGACATTGAAGAAGCTGCAGATCCTGCCAATCAGCTGTTCGGGCAACGTGACAACCGGCGGAATCTGCAATGGGTCGCCAACGACGATGGACCGTTTGGCGCGCATGATGGCGCCGATTGCAGCCTGCGGCGCCGCTTGGCCCGCTTCGTCGATCAACAGCCACCCGATGCTGTTCTTAGGCAGATCGCCAAGCATTCGATCGATCGAGGCAAAGGTCGTCGAGATGACCGGAACGACGAGGCAAAGCGTGGACCAAAGGTCGCCCAGGACCTGGCGGGTTGTCTGATCCTTGAACGAGCAGGACGGCAGACCATCCATCAATACGCTGAGATTCTGGAGGACCTTTTGCGCCGCCACATCAATGAATGCGCGATGCACGGCGAGCGCGGCGATAAACAGATCCTCCCGCTGCCGATGCAGACGATCGGAGACCCAGGGTATCGCCTGGTTCCA
>CADEGR010000287.1 GCA_902826935.1 uncultured Alphaproteobacteria bacterium
CGTAGTGCCTGGAGCTGTACAGGTTGACCTCGCGCTCGGCCGCGGCCGCGCCGACGGCCAGCAGGCCTAGTCCCAAGGCCAGCCAGCAACGGTTGATCCTGATCGATCTCATCTTGCCCCTTCTCGCGACTGATTGACTAGCAACTGCGGCGAGCAGGATGAGAGTGCATCACTGGATAATCAAGCTGATTTTGCGTCAGTCAATCGTCGCAGCCGTTCTTTATAACGATTTCATTTCCAAGCTGACTTTTGTTTTATTATTATTATGAATTGGCAAGAGCGGCGCGGGCAAGGAGCAAGATCTGGCAGGCACCCGGTCCGATCGAGCAGGCAAGGATCGCGCAGCTGCTGACATCACTCCGGCAGCCCCGCCTTGCGCAAGCCATGGGCGAGGATGGCGAGATCTTCCGGTCGGTGGATCGGCAGCCAATCGGTGATGTTGGCGATGCGCAACGTGCCATCCAGCTGGCGCAGATGGCCCATCGCGCGCCGCGCCTCGTCGGCTCGACCGGCGAGCGCCTGGCTTGCCGCGATGATGGCCACCACCATCAAGAAGCTCGGCAGAGCCCTGAATGATTTCGCCGCCCAAGACGAGGCGGCGTTGAAGCGCCCGGCGAACAGATGCGAGACCGCCATGCCGGCCTGCATCCGGTACATTTCCGGGTCGAGGGGGCTGAGCCGCATGGCATGGGCAAAGTGCTCGATGGCGTCATCCGCGTCGCCGTGCCAGACTCGCACGAAGCCGCCGAGAAACCAGGCCGCTGCCAGATTTGGATTGAGGACCAGCGCCCGGTCGATCAGGGCGATCCCGCTATCCAGGTCGCCGGCCAGATGGGCGAGCGCGTGACCGGCTCGACTGAGCGCCACCGCATCGTCCCTGCCCAGCTCGACCGCCTGGCGCGCCAGGCGCATCCCCTCAGCGATCTCCAGCGCAGGATTGGTCATCCAACCATTGATCTTGCGCCAGAAATGACACCACGCCGCCATGCCGAAGGCCGAGGCGAAGGTCGGATCGAAGTGCAAGGCCTTCAAGAACAATGGCAGTGCTTCGTCGATGGCCTCCCTGCTGCCCCGATGCAGGTTCGCCATGCCGCGCAGATAGTAGTCGTAGGCATCAAGGCTTGCGGTCGGCTTGCGCTGCGCGCGCTCGATCTCCACGCGCTCCAGCTGCGACGCGATCGCCCCGACGACGCTCGCGGTCAGCTGGTCCTGCAACGCGAATATGTCGTCGAGATCGCCTTCGAAACGCTCCGACCAGAGATTGGCGCCCGTGGTCGCATCGATGAGCTGGCCGGTGATCCGCACGCGCTTCGCCGCCCTGCGCAGGCTGCCTTCCAGCACATAGCGCACCCCCAGCTCGCGGCCCACCTGCTTCACGTCGGCCGCGCGGCCCTTGTAGGTGAAGCTCGAGTTGCGCGCGATCACGAACAGCCAGCTCATGCGCGACAGCGCCGAAATGATGTCCTCAACCACCCCATCGACGAAGTAGTCCTGGGCGGCATCGCCGCTGAGGTTGAGGAACGGCAAGACGGC
>CADEGR010000288.1 GCA_902826935.1 uncultured Alphaproteobacteria bacterium
GGCAAGGCCGCGCAACTGCCGATGCCCGCCATCTGGAGACGCTGCCTGGCCGCACCACCCGTCGAGCGCGTCTGCATCGCGATCTCAGCCGTGCCTGATCGTGTCGGCCGCCATGGCGTCCCAGCGACGCTATGCCCTGCCTGATCGGACGAGCGGAGCTCAGGGTGCTCGAAGCGCCAGATGGGCGTCGGCGGGCCAAGGCTCGAAGCTCGATCAGCCACCCCTAGACGGTTGTGGCGATGGTGAGTGCGGCGAGCAGGTTGCGGGCGAGCCGATCATCGCGTGTGGCGATGCGGCTCCAGGTGCCGGCCGAACCCGTGTTCGAGCAGGGTGAGCCTGGAGGACGCGCTCGAAGGCTTCGAGACGACGCATGCTGTCTCTTTGCCGATCTGCGGCCCGTCAGGCAGCGATTGGGCGTCCTTGGTAGTCGGTACCGCCAGCCAGCACAGACCAGGCGATCCACGCCAGCTTGTCGCCCAGCGCAAAGGTCGCCACGTTCTTGTGCACGGCGATCGAGAGCATCCAGCCAACCACCGATCGCATGACGCTCGTGGTTGCCGCTCAGCCTGAAGCTGCAGGCGCCATGGATGAACAGGCGGCGCAGATGACTATTGTCGCGCTTGGGCATGCTGCCCAGCAGGGTGCGGCCGCCGGTCGATAGCTGGCGCTGCACCAAGCCGAGCCAAGCCGCGAAGTCGCGCCCTCGTTTGAAGGCCGAGCCATCGGCAATGGCCGCGATCATCGCGGAGGCGACCAGAGGACCGACGTCCGGGATTGTCCTCGATCGTCGATAGCCATCGTCTGCTCGCGCCAGCCGCGCTAATTCCTGGTTGAGATCGCGGACGGCGGCATCCGTTGCCTGCCACTTCTGCTAGAGCCCTGCGATCAGCCGATGCATGGCTGGCGACAAGACAGCGCCCTGCTCGGCAAGCAGCTGCGGCACGAACCCGCGCAACCCGCCGCGGTCTTTGCGCATCACGACGCCATACTCGACCAGCAGGCCGCGGATCCGGTTGCTCACCGCAGTTGGCGTGCCACCAGACGATCGCGCCCGCGCTGCAGAGCCTGCAGCTCCAGCTGCTCGCGCGTCTTGATCGGCACGAAGTGCATCCGCGGCCGCTACGCTGCCTCGGCGATCGCCGCTGCATCGAGGAAGTCATTCTTCTGGATGCACTGGTAGGGCTTGACATGCTGCGCCGACATGAGACGGGCATCATACCCCATCTCCGACAGCGTGCGAGAAATATGGTGGCCGCTAGCACAAGCCTCCATGCCGACCCGGACCGGCGACAGGCCGCGGAAGAATGCGAACAGCTGCGGCCACGTGGACCTGGCAGCAGGAGGGCCTCAAGGTGCCACCAAGTCGACCCAGGCGGCCGGCTCCGGCTGAGCGACGGCTCCTTCATCCGGCTTCGGCCCTGCTGGCCGCCCGCAGCCCCACAGGCGATGAGCTCAAGACCCTTCTGCGAGGCGGAGGGCGTCCATTTACCGGTCAAAATGACGATGTATGACGAAGTTGACGCCATGA
>CADEGR010000289.1 GCA_902826935.1 uncultured Alphaproteobacteria bacterium
ATGGAGTTTCCGATCAATGGCAAACTCCGCCTGGGACGGCAGCCGGCAGCTTCGGCTGCTCGTCGTCGAGGATGAAGCCATGATCGCCATGATGCTGACCGACATGCTCGAGGATCTCGGGCATGAGGTGGTCGGCGTGGCGGCGACGGTGGCGCGCGCGCTGCATCTGCTGGATGAGCATCGACTGAGCCTCGACGGGGTGCTGCTCGATGCCAATCTGGGCGGCGAGCCCGTGGCGCAAGTAGTCACGGCTCTGCGCGATGCCGACATTCCCTTCGTGCTGGCGTCGGGCTACGAGGAGCATGAGCTGCGGCGCCTCGGTTTCGACGAGGCGCCGCTGCGCAAGCCGTATCGCAAGAGCGAAGTCAGCCGGGCGATCATGGCTCAATTTGGCCAGGGCGGCGGCTGCAGCGCAAGCTGACCGACGCCCACTGGCCGGGTCCTAGCGCTTCGCGGGCCCCCCTTCCGCCGAGCGCTCCAGATATTGCGTGGTCAGCACCGGCAGCTGCTGCCAGACCCAGTCCGCCATGGCCTGCTCCTGCTGCATCAGCCGCTCGCAGGTCCGCGCGATCTCGGGCTCGCCGGCGGTCCGGGCGGCGGTCGCCAGCGAGGCGTAGCAGCCGGCCTCGAACTGCTCGAAGGCGTGGCTGCCGAGCGCGTGCTTGAGCACCTCGTCGGACGCCATGCCATGGACCATGCCCTGCATGGTGGCGCCGAACTTCATCGCGCCTTCCTTGAAGGACGAGGGCGACGCGCCGAGCCGGCCCAGGCACTCCTCGACCGCCGCCTGCTGCGCGCGGGTCTCCTCCAGATGCTGGCGGAGCCGCGGGATCGCCTGCGGATAGTGGTCGAGCCGCTCGATCTGGGTCTCCAGCAAGGTCACCGCCTGGCCTTCCATGGCATAGGCGTCGCGCAGCCAGGCTTCGAGATTTTCGCGGGGCGTGGTCATCGGCGTATCCTTCTTGAGGGAGGTGGTTTGGGGGCGGCGGCTCAGCGGTCGGCCGAGCCGGGTGCGGCCATCTTGCGGTGCTGGCGCGCCAGCAGCCCCGCCGGCGCGACATTGGCGAATAGGGTGGTGAGCTTGTTCTTCCAGCCGCTGACGACGTCCGCCTCGCCTTTCATCAGCGCCTCGAAGCCGATCCGGGCGACCTCCGCGGGATCGTCCTGCTTGGCCTGGCCGACCTTGGTGTCGAGCATGCCGGCCCGGCGGAAGAACTCGGCCGCGGTGGCGCCCGGCATCAGGCAGGTGACGGTGACGCCGCTGTCCTTCAGCTCCTCGCGCAGCGCCGCGGCGAAGCTGTCGAGGAAGGCCTTGCTGCCGTTGTAGGCGGCCTGGAAGCTGCCCGGCATGAAGCCGGCGATCGAGCCGGTGATCAGGATCCGCCCCTGCTGGCGTGCTTGCATCTCCCGGCCGATCTTCTGGATCAGATCGAGCGTGCCGGTGACGTTGGTCTCGACCAGGCGCTTCACCTTGGCGAAATCCTGATCGAGGAACGCGCCGCCCAGGCCGAT